>JBIIRP010000036.1:0-11318 GCA_044341475.1 Flavobacteriales bacterium
GAGCCGCGGTACCGGGACCTGTTCGACCGGCTCGAATCCATGGAGTTGACGGAATTCGGCATCCCGCATTTGGCCCACGGAAAGCCCAGTGGCGCGGGAGGACTCATGCGGCTCCTCTACGTCGAACGGCGGTTGCCAGACGGACGTCGCGACGTGGTGGTCGAATGCACTGGGCTCTTTCGCATCGACCCCGAGCTTCCCTCCACCCCGGAGGGAGACGCCCTTTACCCCATCGGCGACATCGCAGCGATTGCGGGGTGGCGGGCCTGGAACCTGCCGGACGCACACTCGGTCGATTCCGATTCCCCCACTCCACGAGAAGGTGCTTGGATGGCCCGGGTACGCAAACTGCCGCTCGGTCCGGAACAACGCGCCACTCTGGTGCTTGAACGATCCGAGCGGCGCCGCAATGCGCTGTTGCAGGAGGCGTTGCGGCTCCATGAACTCGTTTCCGCACAGGAGCGGCAGCGGAGCGGGCCGTGGTTCCCGAATTAGGGTGTATTTTTGGGCATGTACGTGTACATGCGAACCATGAACCCCATCCTTGTAGCCCTGTGCCTCGGCGTTTCCGGCCTGACCGGATGCGCGGAAGAAGGCGGTAAAACGATTGTAATCAACGCGGAAGGCCGCTGGCTTGACCCGAAGGATCCCGAACGGGACGGTACGTGTGAGGTCACCGCCGTCGACCAGGGTCTCGCTTCGTTCGTCGGGGGCGACACCCTCGACCGCATCCTGGCGGACATGCAGACCTACTTCCAGTCCACAAACGACGGCGATTGGACCCAGCTGCTCACCCACTACCCGATGCATCGGGAGAACGACACGACCATGGCGGCGAAATCGGCGGAAATGCTGCAGCAGTGGTGGGACTTCGGACTGCGCAACCGCACGGAATGGGCCCGCGTGGCCTACGTGAGCAAAACCGCCCTGGACACCATGGGTGCCCCCCAGCACGTGGTGCTGCTCAACATGGACCTGTCGCACTACGTCGAGTTCTTGCCGAACTACACGCAGATGGATCCGAGCGGGATGCGCGGCATGGTGGAGTCGCTCTACGGCAAAGGAACGGCCACCTATTTCACGGATTCCATCCCCCATGCGGACTCCACCGCCGTGGTGCGTGAGTGGCAGGTGAAGGGCGAGACCCGGATTTGGGCTGTCATGCCTGTCGGTGGCCAGAAGTGGTGCTTCCTCCCGGCGAATTTCAACGAAGGGGGTGGGGCCAAATACATGGGCGGCACCGCCATGGTGGAACTTCTCAAGCACCGGACGGAATTCGATCCGCGATTGAAAACGAAGTGATTTTCACCCATGTCGGGACTGGATTGGCACATCGCTGACGAATGGGCGGACCTGCGGTGTGTGGTCGTCGGCATCGGAGAAGGCCTCGGAGGCCCACCCTCCCTTGAGTCGACGTACGATCCGAAGACCCGCGAACACGTCCTCGCCGGAACCTTTCCCGACGAACGGGAAGTCGCTGCCGAGCTGGACGGTCTCGCCAGCCTGCTTCATTCGCATGGTGTGGAGGTGCTTCGGCCGGAATCGCTCGGGTTCGACCAGGTGTTCGCCCGGGACATCGCGCTTGTCATTGACGGCACCTTCATCATCGCCCGCATGGTCGAAAACCGGCAGGCTGAGCAAGAAGCCCTGGGGTCGCTATTAGGCGATGCTGCAGGTCGAGCTGTGCTTCCCCCGGAAGAGGTGCGCATCGAGGGTGGTGACGTGCTCGTGCTTGAAGATGAACTGTGGGTAGGGACCGCTGCTCCTGAAGATGCCGCGTGCATCACCACCCGGACGAACGCCGCCGCCGTCTCCTGGCTTGCCTCCCAGTTTCCGCACCGCCGCGTTCGGTCGTTCGACCTCATCAAATCCGCCACAGACCCCCTGCGCAACGTTCTGCACCTCGATTGCTGCCTCACCCCGCTCGGACTCGGCCACGCCCTGCTCTGTCCGGAGGGGTTTGTGCATACAGCGGACGTGGAGTTCGTAAAGGAGAAGTATGCGGGCCGTTTCGCCGAGGTTACGGTCGAAGAGATGGCGTCGATGCAATGCAACCTGTTCAGCATCAGCCCGACAGTGGTCGTCTCAGAAGAGCGGTTCCACCGTGTGAATGCCCAACTGACGGCGTGGGGCTACACCGTGCTCACGGTGCCGTACCGGGAAACGGCAAAAATGGGGGGACTCCTGCGCTGCACCACCCTTCCGGTGCGGAGGGGTCGCTGATTCGTCCGAACTTCGCGCCATGCAACGCACCTCCCATGTGCTCATGGTGCGGCCTTCCGTGTTCCGATCGAACGAGGAGACCGCCGCAAGCAACCACTTCCAGCAACCGACAGCGGACTCCGATTCGGAGGTGCTGTCGAGCGCCCTCGAGGAGTTTGATGCGTTCGTGGACCTGCTCCGAGCGCACGGGGTCGACGTGTGGGTCGTGCAGGCGGACGCCGATGCGGACGTGCCCGATGCCGTCTTCCCGAACAACTGGATTTCCTTCCACAGCGACGGATGCATCGCGCTCTACCCCATGCAGGCAGAGAACCGGCGTCGGGAACGGCGGGAGGACTTGGTAGCCGACGTCGAGCACGTGCGGGGATTTGAAGTCACCGAGGTTGTCGATTTCACTGAGTTCGAGGAGCATGCCCGGTTTCTCGAAGGCACCGGCAGCATCGTGCTCGACCGGGTGCACAAGAAGGCCTATGCTGCTTTGAGCCCGCGGACGGACCGGCAGGCCCTCGAGCGCTTCTGCGAAACCTTTGATTACGAAGGAATTGCATTCAACGCAATGCAGCAGGTGGGCGAAAAACGCCTTCCCATCTACCACACAAACGTGATGATGGGCATCGGCACCGGGTTTGCCGCCGTGTGCCTCGACTGCGTGGACGATGCAGAAGAGCGGGACATGCTCCGCGAGAGCCTGCACGAGGATGGCCTCGAGCTCATCGAACTCACCGAGGACCAGATTGCGCGGTTTGCGGGCAATTTGCTCGAAATCGAAGGCACCGACGGGCAGCCGCTGATTGCGATCAGCCGGCAGGGGTTTGCCGCCCTGCGGCCGGACCAAACCGAAGCCCTCCAGCGCCACGGCGTCCTGCTCACCCCCGACCTGACGACCATCGAAACCCACGGCGGCGGCAGCGCCCGCTGCATGCTCGCTGAAATCCACCTCCCGCTCCACACCCCCGCATGAACGCGCTTGACCTCCACCTCCAGGCCGCCGTCGCTGCCACCTGTGCGTCCACCTTCGGCGACGGCCCCGCCGCGGCGGACGTCCAAATCACCCGGACCCGCAAGGAGTTCCGAGGCGACCGCACCGTCGTCGTCTTCCCGCTGACCCGGTATGCCCGGCTCAGCCCGGAGGCGACCGCGACGACCCTAGGCGAGGCCCTGGTGGCTGCGGATCCGAGGATTGTGGGCTTCGAGGTGGTGAAAGGGTTCCTGAACCTCGAGGTGGATAGGCGGTTTTGGGGCGAGGCCCTTGAACAGGCCGTGCAGAATCCCCACTTCGGGCTCGAACCGGCCGGCAGCAAGCCCCTGGTCATGGTCGAGTACAGCTCGCCGAACACAAACAAGCCCCTTCACCTCGGCCACCTGCGGAACAACTTTCTGGGCTACTCCGTTGCGCGGCTCCTCGAAGCCGTAGGCCATACGGTGGTGAAGGTGCAGATCATCAACGACCGCGGCATCCACATCTGCAAGTCCATGTGGGCCTGGCGCATGCACGGCGCGGGCGAAACTCCGGCCACCTCGGGGATGAAAGGCGACAAGCTCGTCGGCAAGTACTACGTCCTCTTTGACACCCTGTTGAAGGCCCAAACCGCCGAAGGCATCGCCGCCGGCTTCTCCCCCGAAATGGCTGCCGAGCAAGCCCCGGCCATGGTCGGTGCGCGCGAACTCCTGCAGCAGTGGGAAGCGGGCGATCCGGAGGTGATGGAACTGTGGCGGACCATGAACGGCTGGGTCTATGCCGGGTTTGAAGAGACGTACCGCGAGATGGGCGTGGACTTCGACAAACTCTACTACGAGTCGGACACGTACCTGCTGGGCAAGGACGAGGTGCTGCGGGGCTGCGAGGCGGGAGTGTTTGAGCGGCGGCCGGATGGGAGCGTTTGGGTGGACCTCCGCGAGGAGGGCCTCGACGAGAAACTCCTGCTTCGCAAGGACGGAACGGCGGTCTACATGACGCAGGACATCGGCACCGCCATCCTGCGCTTCCGCGAATACCCCGGCCTCGACCGCCAAATCTACACGGTGGGCAACGAGCAGGAATACCACTTCAAGGTGCTGTTCGCAGTGCTCGCTCGCCTCGGCTTCGAGCAGGCAAAGCGCTGTGCCCACCTGAGTTACGGAATGGTCGAGCTGCCCGACGGGAAGATGAAATCCCGCGAAGGCACGGTCGTCGATGCCGACGATTTGATGGCAGAAATGATTGCCACCGCGCGGCAGATGGCCGAGGAGTTGGGCAAGACCGACGGCATGACCGAAGCGGAACGCGATCTCCTCCACCGGCAGGTGGGCCTCGGCGCCCTGAAGTACTACCTCCTGAAGGTCTCGCCCGCCAAATCCATGCTCTTCGACCCCGCGGCTTCCATCGACTTCATCGGCCACACGGGGCCATTCATCCAGTTCAACCGCGTGCGGGCCGTAAGCGTTCTGCGCAATGCCGGCGGCGTGCCGAATGGCCTGCCCCTGGACGCCGCCCGCCGGTGGGACGACGAGGAAAGTGATTTGGTCCAAACGGCCCTCGGCCTCCCGGAAGCCATCGCCGCCGCCGCCGCCACACACGACCCCAGCACCCTCGCCCAATTCGCCTACGACACCGCGAAGGCCTTCAGCCGCTGGTACCAGGACCACCCCGTCCTGAACGAGACCGACCCCGAACTGCGTGCGCTGCGGCTGGCCATCTGCGCCCTCGTCGACCGCGCGCTCGACCGCTCGATGTCACTCCTCGGCATCGACATGCCCGAGCGGATGTGACGGCCCAGCCGCCACTACCCGCCTGACCACGGTGTTCCGCGGCGCCTCGATCCGCCACTCCCCCGCCCCTCGGCCCGCAGGCCGAGCGAAGCGGTGGACGCCGGTCCCGAGGTGCCCTGTGAACATCAGGATCCCCTCCTCTCCTTCCGGCCGGAACCGCACCACATGGTGCCCCTCGGCACCCACCTCGATCGCACAGCCCTCCCCCGCCTCGCCGTCGCACCACTCCGTGTATCCCGGCACCCGGCGCCTCCGCCACCACGCGACCACCGGCCAAACCGCAGCCGCTGCTAACGTCATCCAAAACGCCGTTCCCATCCCGCTCAAAACGACAAAATGCCCTCAATCTCTCCAGCGGCCTCATACCGCGCGAACACATAATCCGGCCCCGGTAGCACCTCCGTCACCGTGATTGCGATGTAGTTCCCGTTCCGCGAAAGGTTTGTGCGGAACTCCGCGCTCACGCCGAACAGCTCCTTGAGCTGCGCCACGCGGACCTCGTCGTGGGGCAGGATGAACTTAAACGTGAACGCCGTCGGCCACGTGTAAAACGCATTCAACTGGTCGCGCAAGCGGTCCCGCCGTTCCTCCGGAGTCTCTGCCATGGCTCGAAGATACACGCCCCGCCGGAACGCAAGAAGGGGCCGCACCGAAGTGCAGCCCCCTCCCTAGGAATCGGTCTTGCCAGACTCGAAACCGGTGAGCGCGCAAGCCGAAGCTTACGGGCAAGTCGTACCGTAGAACTGGAAGAACACGAGCAAGTCACTGACCGTAATCTCGCCGTCCTCGTTCAGGTCACCCGGGCAAGCGTCTGGGTAGTCGCAACCGCCGGGGTAGTTCGCAGCAGCATTGTAGTCCAAACCGTCCGGATCCATGCATCCGACGATGACACAGCTGCCATCGCTGATGCTAGCAATCGGGTTGAAGTTTGCAGCGGTCGGATCCGTGCAACCTGCGTACTCACAGGAACCATCGTCCACGAGGGCAGTTGCATCGAAGTTCTCTGCATCGTCGTACGTACAGCCGGCAGCGAACGTAACGTGGATGTTTTGGTTGATGGTCGAGGTGTTGCCACATGCATCCGTAACCGTCAGTTCGCGGTTGAGTTCGAAGCCGTAGACACCCGAGGCCACATAGGTATCCTCCGTGGTGTAGGTCCAGGTGTTGCAATCAGACACCGTTACTCCGGTGAAATCATCCAGTTCCTGAGCCACGTAGTACACGAGGTCCACATCTGCGTCGTAGGTCAGCACCGGATCCGTGGTGTCCACGATGGTGATGGTCTGCACCTTCGACGTAGCATTGCCACACCCGTCGGTCACCGTCCAGGTCCGGGTCACCGTGTTGTTTGCAAGGCATGATCCTGCGGACGTGCTGTAGGCGTCAGCATACGTCACATTCATCGTTGCACTGCACACATCGGCTTCGTCGATGACATCGCCCGTGATGGCCAAGTTCGACAAGTCCGTTCCGCACTCCACCGTCACATTCGCCGGTGCATTGAAGGTCGGCGCGATGTTGTCCGTGAACACAATCAACTGAGTCGTAGTCGCCGTATTTCCGCAGCCGTCCGTAGCGGTGAACGTCCGCAAGATGTTCGCAGCACCGGTGCAGCTGTTCGTAGCTTGCGCAGCATCCGTGTAGGTCACTGCCACACCGCTGCAGTTGTCCGTAGCAGAAGGCACTGCAGTAGGCAGCGGCGCACCGCAAGCTACTTCAGCAGTCGCCGGGAAGGCACCGAAGACCGGGGCCGTCGTGTCCGTGAACGAAATCACCTGAGTCTGCACCGCGGTGTTCCCACAAGCATCCGTTGCGGTCCACGAGCGCAGGATTTGGTCATCATTGAAGCAGCCATCGAGGCTGGTCACGACCTCATCCGTGTACGAGAACGATACCGAGCCTGAGCAGTTGTCGGCTCCGTTCGTCGGCTGTCCGGTTGCTGATGGCGCAGAGTTTGCTCCGCATGCGATAGAAATGTTCGCGGGAACCGTGAAGGTCGGAGCCGTGTTGTCGATGTAGGTAATGTCGTGCGAGATGAAGGTCGCGTTGCCGTACTGATCCATCGCACGGTACGTCCGGCGAACCCCAGCTACACCTGCACAGCCCGCCGGCAAAGCCGTGGTCGACATGTTGTACGTGATGTTCGCAGAGCACACGTCCGTAGCCGTCGGAATAACCACCGGTGGCAAAGCTTGACCACACTCCAACTGGATGTTCGCAGGTGTGGTCGTGAACACCGGACCCGTCACGTCGCGCACCACCACAAACTGGATTTGTGGCGCAGACACGTTTCCACACGCATCGGTCACCACCCAGGTCCGACGAATCCGCATCGTGATTTGACCCGTCACCCCGTTTTGACCTGGCGTGTTGTAGATCAAATCCGTGTAGCTGTAGGTCGTCGTACCACAGTTGTCCGCCATGTTCGTGGGAGCACCGGTGAGTGCGAGATCGTACGCGTTGTCGGTGCAGGTGATGTTCGCCTGTGCCGGAACCGTAAACGTCGGAGCCGTATTGTCCTCAACCGAGATGGTCTGGGTCACCGTAAGCGAATAGTCCGCGTTGTCGGTGATGGTCCAGGTGCGGGTGATGGTGTACTCGTTCGCACATGCGCCCGGCGTCACAGCGTCGGAGTACGAAACCGTGAGGGTCTCGTCGCAGTTATCCGTGACCACCGGTGGCCGGATGTCCGATGCGCCGAGGGTGCAAGTGGTGGAGTACGACGCCTGGTTCGAAACCAAGGTAGGTGCTTCGTAATCGAACAAGCATGCTTCAGAGCAATCTGCTTCCGATGGAGCCTGATAGCAGGAACCGTCGTCGGTCATGAAATCACCCAGGTAGTTGCATGCCGTGGGATCTGTACATCCGCAATTCTCGTTTCCGAAGTCGAGGGATACGTAGATTGTGTTGTCTCCGGCCTGACCGTTCGGGAAAATCTGAACAAAGAGCGACCCGTACAGGGTACCCGGTGTAGTGAATTGGCCGATGAGAACCTTGTTGTCCGGACCTGCAACACCGTACGTGCCAGCCTGGCCCGCCGAGATGTACCAGCCACTTCCTACAGGATCGGTGATGGAAATGTTTCCACCCGATTCGAAGCTTTGGGCCCATGCCGGAAGCTGACCATTTAAGCTCGGGAAGGCCACGGCCGTCATCGGGGTGTTGTCACCGATGGTCACATACGAGTCGTACGCGAGAGCAGGGAACAATCCGACCAACGCAGGGCTCGGTGCCAACACATTACCCGCTGGGTGCTGGTAGAACTGTGAGGAAGAACCGATTACAATGGGATTGTTTGCATCGCCGAGCAACGCGCTCACGACGTCACCCGAGTTTGCGGTCTCCACATACATACGGTAGGTTTTCGTGCCCGCGATGCCGTTCACCGCGTACTCCTCAAGGGAAATCGAGTAGCCGGGGTGCGAAGAAATCGGATCCTCACAGCTGCAGTAATCACAGAAGTTCGGCGAAGGCGATACCACTCCTGGGATGTAGTTGCACGCCGTCGGATCGCCGCATCCCTGGATGTTGTCACAAATCAGGTCGCCATTCGAATCCAAGCAATTGCCTTCGCAGTCCAAGCCTGCTGCAGGGTAGGTGCACGTTCCGTTGTCTTGGACCGCGTTCACTGCATAGTTACACGCATCCACATCAGTACATCCTGAGCAAACTGCTGGGAAGGTACAGGTACCGTTGTCATCCGTCGCGTCAGCGTTGTATTCGCATGCGGCGGGGTTCGTGCAACCTGCCACTTCGTCTTCGTTGCAGACGCCATCGCCATCGGTGTCGTTCAAGCACACCCCATCGCAATCGACGTTCGTCGCTCCGTAGAGGTCAAGCGGATAGGTGCACGCTGTCGGATCGTCAAAGGCGGCATCCGGATTGTACGAGCAAGCAACCGGATCCAAACAACCACAACCCGCGTTGCCGAAGCTCAGGGTGAGGTACTGGGCGTTTGCCTGAACACCGTTCGGGAACACCTGAACATACAACTGACCCGTGATTTCACCGTCGGTAGTCAATTGGGCAACGAGCACCTTGTTGTCCGAACCGGCAATACCATTCGTTGCAGAAATAAGGGCAAACCACGAGCCACCGAAGAAGCTATTGATTTCAAGGTCATTTCCAGCGTTGAACTGAGAAATCCAGTTGTCGCTTGAAGCCTGTACGAAGGTGATACCGCTTTCGCCTGCTCCCGCATTCGGGGCGCTCGAAATACCGATGGTCAACCAGCTGTCGTACTGGAGGTTCGGGAAGAAGCCGTAGAACAACGGGTTGATGTTCTCCGGGCTCGTGCTCGACGTGCCCAACATCGGCTCATGGTAGAACGAGGTGGTGGTCCGCAGGTAGGCCGGGGTTGCTGCATCACCCGTGATTGCGGATACACGGTCCGTCGGACCCGGTGTGGTCACGTACACCCGGTACGTTTTCTTACCTGGGATGCCGTTGTCCGCAAATTGCTCAAGAGAAAGTCCAAATCCACCCGCTCCTCCTGAAGCGTTTCCGCACGAGCAGAAGTCGCAGGAACCGTCGTTGTAAGTGGCCGTGGGCTCGTAGTTGCATGCCCCAGCTACTGTACAACCGATGACCTCATTCACGGTGATGGTCTGGATGTGCGTTGCAGAATTCCCACACTGGTCCGTGGCCACGTAAGTGCGGGTGATGGTCGTTACACCTGTTCCCACGACACTCACGTCGCTGTGCGTGATGGAAACCGTCCCGCAGTTGTCCGTGGCCGTGGCGCTCGGAGCGGGGAGCGATCCCACCGTGACCGTCACGTCTGCCGGTGCGCTCGTGAACGTAGGTGCGGTATTGTCCGCAACCGTAATCACTTGGGTTGCCGTCGAGGTGTTGCCGCAGTCGTCCAGAGCCGTAAACGTCCGAGTCCGGGTGTAGGTGCCGGGGCATGAGCCGGGGGCATTCGATGCAGAAACCGTCACTGTTGCGGAGCCCGAGCAATCCGTCGCCGTAGCCATCTCCTCAACCAACACCTGGCCACACTGTGCCGTGTAGTTTGCCGGCACATAGGAGAAGACCGGACCTTCGTTGTCCGTAAAGGTGATCATTTGCGTCGCACTAGACGAGTTACCGCACAAGTCGGTCGCCGTCCACGTCCGCTGAACCACCCCGTTCGCCAAACACGTGGTCGGGCTGTCGATGGTGTACTGGGCCGTGCTGTTTTCCACATAAGCGGAGTTTGCGCCGCTGTAGATGATGGTGATGCTGTTTGACGTCGTAGACATCGTGATGGTCGACGTGGGCGCGATGCCGTTCGTCACCAAATTGACGCCTGACACATCCAGTCCAGTGATGTTCGTGATGTACACCCGGCCGTAATCGTATACGTATCCGGACGAGCCGTTCGGTGTTACGGATCCTTGGAACTTCAAGTTAATCGTACCATCCGTAGTCACATCCACCGTGATAGCACCGCGGTGAGACACCGGGTTGCTCAAGAGGTTTGCAGTGGTCAACTCAAAGCCCGCACCGATGGGTGCATTCAAGCGCTGAAGAACATAAGGCTGACCAAACAAACCGGCCACGTTCTTGCCCATCTCTACCCGGAACGTTGCAGTAGAACCCGCGAGGCTTACTGCAGGTTCAGCCGAAGGCGCATCCGTGTACGAAATGGCAATGTCCCCTGTAGCGGTGCAGTTGTCAGTTGCCGACAGCGCGCCCAACGCACTTGATCCCGGCGTCAAATCCGTTCCACAGGCCACCGTAATCGGGCCTGGAACAGACAGAGAAGGCGCCGTATTGTCGAGCAGGGTGACTACTTGCGTTGCCGTGGTCGAATTGCCCCAGATATCCGTCGCGGTGAACGTACGGGTCACGGTGCGTCCGCCTGCTGTGCACGCCGCACTCGGCTCAGAATTCGAAACAGTGACCGTAGCGTCAGGGAAGCAACCGGCATCCACCGCCGTAGCCATGGTCGTCGGAATTGTTCCGTTGCAGGGGATCGTCACAGCGGCAGGGACCGACGTGAAGACCGGCGGCGTAGAATCTAACCCTTCTCCTGCATGGCCGAAGGGCAAGGTCACCGTGTAATTCGACTGAACGCCGCCCGGGAAAATCTGAACGTACAACTGTCCGCTGAGCACACCACGGGTGGTGAATTGGCCGACGAGCACGCGTTTGTCCGCACCGGCAACCCCATTCGTGTTCGCCACTGTGGTGAACCAACCGTCTCCGTAGTAGCTATCAAGTTCCACATCGCCGCCCGCATTGAATTGCGTAATCCAGTCCGTAGAAGCGACAGAGGTGGGTGCAGCTTCACCTGCAGCGCCGTTCGGAGCCTGATCTACCCCGATGGTCACCCAGCTGTCGTAGCCTAATTCCGGAATGAA
>JBIIRP010000206.1:0-3124 GCA_044341475.1 Flavobacteriales bacterium
GCTCGAGACGTTAGCTGCAAGCGATGCGCAGGGATACCGGGAAGAGCTTCACCGCATTCTCGATGCAGAGGGCATGCATGCTGAGGCACTCGCATGGGCACGCGATCTGCTCACTGCGACCCCGGCGCTTGAGCCGGTGCGGTATGCAGAGGCGGCCCTGCGCGTGGCGTTGAGCGCCCGCGCCGCCGGGCGTCCCATGGAGGCCCTTATCGCCTTCCACGACGCTACAGCGGCGGCCCAGCGCGCCGGATCGCCCGAAGTACTGGTCGAGATCCACCGGGAGGCGGCTAGATTTGACGTGGAGCGCGGGGATTTGGCGGGGGCTGTGGAGCGGTATCAGGCGCTCGACAGCGTGCAGCAGGTACTGCTCGCAGCTGCGAATCCGGAGTCCGGAGCAGACCGCAAGGCCTTCACCGAACAGCTTGTGGACGAGGAGGATCCGTTTGAACGCGACGAGGCGGCCGGGGGAGGCGCTGGACGCGGCGGAAGCGGGGGCTGGCCGTGGATTGTGGCCTTGCTCGGGCTGGGATGGATTGCCTTTGCTGCCCAGGCCGGCACGTTGCGGAGGGCGTTGCGGATGGAGCGGGGGCGCGTGATTCGCTTACGGAGTTTGGTGCCCGCCGAGCGGCTGGGCGGCGGGCAACCCGCCCCATCCCAAACTCCAGACGAGGACCCCGTGAGCATCGCGGCGTTCCTGACCGGCCTCGACCGCGAACTCGCTGAATCGGTGGATTGGAATGTGCCGACCGAATTTGCAGAACACCTGAGCGGCGACCAGCAAGAAGCCATCCGCAACCTGCTGCGCGGCATCGCTGAATTGCCGGACACCGGGGCCCGGATCCAGGCCGAAGTGCTGGCGCTTCCGGGCGGTTGGCGGCTGTCGTTGAGCGGGGACGGCTCCGGGATGACCGAGGCGATGCGCGGACTGTTCAGTGGAACCCACGATGCCGGGCGGTGGGCCTCCGTTCAGGGGTCATTGCGCGCCATCGCAGCCCGCCTGACCGTCGAACGGTCGAGCGACATGCGGGAGAAGGTCCACGTGGACTTCAGCCCGCGGCGCCGGTAAACTGGTGCAGGAAGCGGACGTCGTTCTCGAAAAACGCCCGCAGGTCGCCGATTTGGTGACGGAGCATGGCAATCCGTTCGATGCCCATCCCGAAGGCATAGCCGCTGTACCGCTCCGGGTCGATGCCTGAAGCCGCGAGCACATCCGGATCCACCATGCCGCATCCGAGGATTTCCAGCCAGCCCGTGCCCTTCGTAATCCGGCGATCCACCTCGGTTTCCAGCCCCCAGTACACGTCGACCTCAGCGCTCGGCTCCGTGAACGGGAAGTAAGATGGCCGCAAGCGAATGCGCGCCTGAGGCCCGAAGTAGGCCTGGGCGAAGTGCAACAGCATCTGCTTCAGGTCGGCAAACGTCACGCCTTCGTCGATGCACAGGCCCTCGATTTGGTGGAACATGCAGTGGGCCCGCGCGGAGATGGCCTCGTTGCGGAACACCCTACCCGGCATGATGATGCGCATGGGCGGCTGCCGGGTTTCCATCTCGCGCACCTGGACACTCGAGGTGTGGGTCCGCAGCAGCAGGCCGGGGCTGTCCGCGATGAAAAACGTGTCCTGCATATCGCGTGCCGGATGCTCCGGAGGGAACCCGAGGCCGCTGAACACGTGCCAGTCGTCTTCGATCTCCGGGCCTTCCGCGATGGCAAAGCCGAGCGATTCGAAGATGGTACAGATTTCCCGCCGCACCCGACTGATGGGGTGGTGGGTGCCGGGCAGCACTGCTCCCGACGGCCGCGACCAATCTTCCTGCACCGCGGCCTGCACGCGCTCGGTAGCTCCAGCAGCGAGCGCCTCGGCCAGGCGCGCTTCGATGGCGGCTTTCAGCCCGTTGATGTGCTGGCCCATTTCCCGCTTTTCCGGACCGGGAACGTCGCGGAAGGCTTCGAGGATGTCCTTCATCCGGCCCTTCCGGCCCAGCCAGTGGATGCGAAACGCCTCTGCGGCATCCGGGCCGGCCAAATCCGCTGCGCGGACCTCCTCCAGGAAGACCGCGATGGCCGCCGCATCTAGGGTCATCGGATGACGTCGAGCTGCATGCGGACGTCCTGCACCGGACGGTCACCGGGAGCGGTCCGCACAGACGCGATGGAATCGATGACTTCGAGTCCCTCGACGACCCGCCCGAAGCAGGTGTACTGCATGTCGAGGAAGGGGGTGCCCCCGAGGGAGCCGTAGGTCGCGATTTGGTCCGCCGTGTACGCAAACTTCTGGTCCTCTGGCTTGCCCAGGTTGTACCGCTCCTGCATGCCGCCTAACTCTTCAGGTGCGATCGGCCGACCCTGAACGATGTAAAACTGGCTGCCCGAGGAAGCGCGCGTGGGATTCACCTGGTCGCCTTGGCGGGCTGCACAGATGGCCCCTTTGACGTGCGCCAGCTCTGGACGGAACTCCGCAGGAATGGTGTATCCCGGGCCACCCGAACCCAGCATGGCGCCTTGCGGTGCGTTTTTGCTCGCCGGGTCACCGCCCTGGATCATAAATCGGTTGATGACGCGGTGGAACAGAAGGCTGTCGTAGTAGCCCTGCTCGACGAGCTTGAGGAAGTTGTCCCGGTGGCCTGGGGTCGCATCTGACAGCTCGATCACCATCGTGCCATAGTCCGTGGTCAACCGCACCCGTGGCGCCGAGCCGGGTCCGGATGCAACCTCCGACCCCTGCTCTGGCGTTACACCTGCTGTGGAACGGTCGCACCCGGAGGCAGAAGCGAGAAGCAGAATGCCGCAAGCGGCGACGGCCGAAGCCACGAAACGAGGAAGTTTCATTTTTTTCAGGATATTTGGACGCCCGGTAACGCGGCAAAGGTAGAATCCACCATGCGAAAGACCCACATGTTCGGCGCCCTCCTCTTCGGCGCAGCCACCCTCGGACTCCTCGGTTGCTATGAAGTGGAAGAGACCATCGCGAATGTCACTGTACTGAACGAACTCGGCACCCCGGTGCAAGGTGCGGAAGTGCGCTTGTACGCGTTCGGCTCGGTCGACACAGATTTCATCGGAGAGCCGCGCTTCGACACGACAGGGGTCACAAATGCCGCCGGCATGGTGACGTTCAACTTCTCC
>JBIIRP010000207.1:0-3120 GCA_044341475.1 Flavobacteriales bacterium
CATCCTGTGGGTGAAACTGAAGGAGCGCGACCGGGATTTCACGATTCCGATGAAGTTCGGTCTCGGCATTTTGCAGCTCGGTCTGGGCTACCTCATCGTGCTCGTGGCCGCACCGCTCGCAATCGAATACAAAGTACCGCTCTGGACCCTCGCTGTCCTCTACATGCTGCACACCACAGGCGAGTTGTTCCTCTCCCCCATCGGGTTGAGCATGGTGACGAAACTGGTCCCGAAAGACATGACCGGCACCGCGATGGGCGCTTGGTTCCTCAGCATCGCCGGAGCGAATTATGCAGCGGGATTGCTGGCCCGGCTGACCGGCGTCGAGCACAGCGGTGGTGAGGAGGCGGTGGCAGACGCCGCCACGAGCCTCGGGACCTACATCGATGTCTACTCCACCATGGGCTTCGTTACGGTGGGGATCGGCCTGCTGCTCATGGTCCTCAGCCCGCTGATTAACCGGCTCTTCCACGGCATCAACTGACCATGGCACGTCGACATCCTGCCGGGTTGCCCTTCCTGTTCCTCTCCGAGATGTGGGAGCGGTTCGGGTACTACCTGATGATCGGCATTTTCCAACTGTACCTGACGGACACGGTGGAAAACGGGGGACTGGGAATGGACCGGCGGGATGCGGCCGACATCTATGGCACCTTCATCGCCTTTGTCTTCCTGACTCCGTTCCTCGGGGGACTGCTGGCGGACCGCGTGCTCGGCTACACAAAGAGCATTTTCATCGGCGGGACGCTGATGGGACTGGGCTACATCGGGCTTTCACTGCCCGGCATGACCGCCTTCTACGCCTCGCTCGGCCTCATCATCGTAGGCAACGGCTTCTTTAAACCGAACATCAGCACCCTGCTCGGCAACCTGTACAACGAGGACCGCTACAAAGAGCTGAAAGACAGTGGATACAACATCTTCTACATGGGCATCAATGTGGGGGCGAGTGTCTGCAACCTCTTTGCCGCCTTCATGCGCAACAAGTACGGTTGGGGCGAAGCCTTCATGACGGCAGGGGTAGGCATGTTCATCGGGCTCATCGTGTTTGCCATCGGATTGCGCCACCTGCGCCATGCCGACGTGCGCAAACCCGCTGCTCCAGAAGATATGTCGCTGGCGCGTGTGATGTCGACCGTGTTCCTTCCGGCCGTGGTCGTCGGTCTCGGGGGGTGGATGCTGCCGGGGAATGTCTTCGGCAGTGACTCGACGGATGCCTTCATCTTCGCCTCCATCCCGGTGGTCATTTTCTACGTCGGGTTGTATGTCCGCGCTTCGGTAGAGGACAAGCGGCCACTGGCGGCTCTGCTCAGCATTTTCGCGGTGAGTGCGGTGTTTTGGGCGGTGTTCAAGCAAAATGGCACCGCGCTCACGACCTGGGCGCAGTACTACACCGACCGCGAAATGCCGGCTCCCGTGCAGCCGGCGGCGGAGGCGCTGTATTTGGCCGAAAAAGTCACCTATACCCCGGACAGCGTGCCGTCCTACGACGCTAACTTCAAGGTCATCAAGGATGCGGACGGCCAAGTGGTGAAGGAATGGGGCGTCGATGTCTACTTCCAGAACATGGTGCCGCCACCGGAACCCGATGCCTCGGTATCGCTGTTCAACACGGAGCTCTTCCAAAGCATCAACCCGCTCTGGGTCATCCTACTTACCCCCGTGGTCGTGGCATTCTTCGCCTTCCTTAAACGGCGCGGCCGCGAGCCGTCCACCGCGACGAAAATCGCCTGGGGCCTGCTGATTTCCGCCCTTTCCACACTCGTCATGGTCGCGGCGGTCTACGTCTGCGAGAACGGGGAAATGAAGGCATCGTCCTGGTGGCTGATTGCCTGCTACGGCGTGATCACCGTAGGAGAACTGTTCCTGAGTCCGATGGGCCTTTCGCTGGTGAGCAAGGTGAGTCCGAAGCGCCTGACGGCGCTCATGATGGGCGGTTGGTTCCTCAGCACGTCCATCGGCAACAAACTCAGCGGAATCCTGGCGACCATGTGGGACGGATATGCCCACAAAGCGGACTTCTTCCTGGTCAACTTCGCGTTGCTCGGCGCGGCGACCGTGCTCATGTTCTCGTTGCTGCGGTGGTTGAACCGAAGCATTCCTAATTCCTGATTCTCTGATGTCTGCAGAACTCGAACGCATCCGGTCGTTTACGGGCACGTACCCGCGCCAACTGTGGTACCTGTTCGCCACAGAAATGTGGGAGCGGTTCTGCTTCTATGGCCTGCGCGGGATGCTCACGGTCTTTATGGTCGAACGGCTTGCGCTGAACGAGGTCGAGGCAAACCTGCAGTACGGCGCCATACAGGCCTTCGTCTATGCATTCACCTTCCTCGGCGGGGTATTTGCGGACAAGATCCTCGGGTTCCAGAAGTCCTTGTTTTGGGGGGCGTTGCTCATGATTGCGGGCGGGGCAGTGATTGCGTTTAATCCTGAGGAGCTGTTCTACTGGGGCATCTGCCTGAACATCGTGGGAACCGGCTTTTTCAAGCCAAACATCTCGACCATGGTGGGCCAGCTCTACCACGAGAACGACTCCCGCCGCGACGCCGGCTTCTCGCTGTTCTATTCGGGAATCAACCTCGGTGCGTTTTTCGGCGGATTGCTCATGATTTACGTGGGCAAGTACCACAGCTGGTCGTGGGCCTTCGGGCTCGTCGCAGTCGTCATGGTCTTTGCGCTCGTGACGTTCGCGGCCACCCGCAAATCCCTCGGGCCCATCGGATTGAGCCCCTTGCCTCCGATGAAGGCCCGGTGGTATGAAGCCGCCGTGTACCTAGGGACCCTCGCGGCGCTCCCGCTCATCTTGATTCTCGTCACAAACACGGCCTACACGGACCTGTTCATGTACACGATCGGGCCGCTGACGCTGGTCTACCTCGCCTGGGAGATGCGGTCCTTCACCGCGGCTGAGAACCGGAAGCTCGGAGCGGCGATGCTGTTCATCCTCTTTTCGGTGGTGTTTTGGTCGTTTTTCGAGCAGGCCGGGGGATCGCTGAGCTTGTTCGCTTTGAACAACATTTCGCCAGAACTCTTCGGGGTAACGGTCGATCCGAATGCCACGAACAACTCATCGAACTCCCTCTTTGTCATCCTTTTCGCCCCGCTGGTCGGATGGGT
>JBIIRP010000208.1:0-3114 GCA_044341475.1 Flavobacteriales bacterium
GCGGGGGCCCACGTACAGTGCAGACCGCTCGTGCAGCGCCCCGGGCACCCGGTTGAGGATGCGCCCATGGACCCCTTCCGCCCGCCCTCCGGCCTGTTCAGCGAGGAAAGCCAGCGGCGCACATTCGTAGAGCAGCCGGAGCTTGCCGTGGGGTTTGTCCGGCAGCGGGGGATAGAGAAAAATGCCGCCCTGCAGCAAGTTGCGGTGGAAATCGGCGACGAGGGATCCGATGTAGCGGGCGCCGAGGGCACCGTCTGACGTGCGGCAACCGTCGATGAACGCGCGGAGTTCCTCGGGACTTCCGGGAACGTGGGCGTCGTTGATGGAGTAGGTGCGGGCGTGGTGCGGAAACTGCATCCCGGGGTGGGACAGGAAAAACTCGCCTACGGCCGGGTCGAGGGTGAAGCCGTTTACCCCGGTTCCGGTGGTGTAGACCAGCATCGTGGAGGAACCGTAGAGGAGGTAGCCTGCTGCGATTTGGCGGTGTCCAGGCTGCAGGAAGTCACTGTCTTTCAATGGTTCACCGAGCGGAGTCACCCGCCGGTGGATGCTGAAGATGGTCCCGATGGAGACGTTGACGTCGATGTTCGAGCTGCCGTCGAGCGGGTCGATGAGCACCACGTATTTGCCTTCACGGCCACCGTCCCCGCAGCGGACAGGTTCGTCCCGTTCTTCCGATCCGATGCCCGCCACCGACTTGCCGGCGGAGAGGATGCGCATGAACGTGCGATCTGCGAACACATCGAGCTTTTGCTGGGCCTCTTCCTGCACATTGAAGCCCCCGGCTTCCCCGAGGATGCCTGCGAGACCGGCCCGGTTGACCTGGTGGTTGACGATTTTGCCGGCGATGGCAATGTCCGCGAGCAGCCGGGTGAGCTGGCCGGAGACGAACGGAAAGGCAGCCTGTCCGTCCATGACGAACTCCTGCAGCGTGATGGTTCTGGTCATTGCAAAACCTTTGGCCCCGAAGGTAGGCAACCTTCCGCGCGCGCGCAGGTTATATATGTATGCGCATTCTCTTCTTGCTCGCCGCGTTCACCGGCCTGTCGTCCGTTGCCGCGGGCCAAATCCTCCATGCCCTCCTCCCCGGCACACCCCCTCTGCGCTACGGCACCTTCGACGCCGAGACCGGCACCTGGCTCGACATCGACACCCTGGCCTTCACGGACGGCTTCATCTCCGGATCGGGCACCTGGGACCACTGGGCAGGCCATTACCTCTTCGCCGGGTTCAGCCCGGAGGCCACGTCGGCGACGCTGTGGAGTTGGGACGGCCTGGAAAACACCATCGTCCACGCCCCGGACCTCGCGGGCGACATCGGCGCCCTCCACCAGGACCTGTCGACGGCCCTCTTCTACGGACTGGGCAGTGCCATCGTCGATTCGAGCTTCGTCAACCTCGGCGGCGGGTTCGGCTACTGGGACTACTCCTTCGAGCTCCAGGTCCGTTCGGTCGATCCTGCGACCGGTGCCGTCACGGATGTCGTCTCGCTCCCCTTTTTAACCGGCTACTACTCCGGCTCGAGCACCTTTGACTCGGACGCCCACCGCTACCACCTGCTCGGAGTCGATGCGCTGGGATCCACACGGCTCGTCACGGTCGATGTCGCCGCCCAGGCGGTCGTCGCCTCGCCGCCCACCGCACCCGCGCTCGCGCTGCATGAACTCGAGGCCGGGCTCGACGCGGACCGGGTTTGGGCGTTGCGTGCCCCGGGCGTTGCGGGCGACTCGTGGGCGTGGGTGGAACTCAATCTGATTACCGGAGCGGCAACGGAGCTCGCGACCCTGCCCGGCATCGATGGATTCATCGGCGACGCCAGCGCCCTGGACCAAACCACCGGCCGTTACGCCTTCGCCTACATCGATGCCCTCTCGGACGGGCGCCTGCGTGTCATCGATGCGGCGACGGGTTCCACGGTGGCGGACCACCTGCTCGACGTCAGCGTCGCAGAACTCCACGCGGACAACCGGGTCTTTGCCGTGGCCGCCTACGGCATCCCTTCGTCGGTGGCTCCCACCGCGACCGCCCCGGTCTCCCCGGCCGCTTTTCCGAATCCTACCGCCACGAGCGTGACCTGTTCCAGCTCTGTGGCAGGACGCCTTGCGGTGGTGGATTGTGCTGGCTCGGAGGTGCTGGCGTGTGAGGTGCCCGTGGGGCCGCATCGCGTGGATTTCGCGACGTTACCATCCGGCTTGTACGTACTTTGCCTCCCGGACGGAAGCCGGCAGCGCGTGCAGGTCGTGCGGTGACGCGCATGTATACATATATATGTGTGCCGACGTCAAGAGGCTGTTCCGCGCTGCAGTAGGCGGGCGAGCTCGGCGAACTCCGCAGGCGACAACTGCTCCGCTCGCCGGCCCAGCACTTCCTCAGAGACTGCATCGATCGAGTAGCCCCCGGCGCGCAGGGCATTGCGAAGGGTTTTACGCCGCTGGTTGAATGCGGCCTTGACCACCGCGAGCAGGTGGGGATAGGTCACGCCGGGGTCGCGGTCCGCTCGCCGGAGTTCGAGCACGCCGCTGTCGACCTTGGGGGGCGGGGTGAAGGCGCCTGGTCCGACGGTGAAGAGGTAGCGGGCGTCGTAGTAAGTTTGGAGCAGAACGCTGAGGATGCCATAGGTGCGGGAACCGTGGGGAGCGCATACGCGTTCTGCAACCTCCTTTTGAAACATGCCGGTCACGCCAGGAATCCGATCGCGCAACTCGAGCACGCGGAAAAGGATTTGCGTCGAAATGTTATACGGGAAATTTCCGAGCACGTTGAAGCTCTGCCCGGCCAGGCCTGCGGCCGTGTCCGGATGCCAAACCAGGAAGTCCTCCTCCAGCACCCGCTCCGGCCCCCACCCTCCTGCACTCAGCTCCGCCGCGTGCGCGCGCAGGTACGCGGCACTCTCCGCATCGACCTCGATGGCCCACAGATCCACGTCTCCCCGTTCGAGCAGCGGGCGCGTTAGCGCTCCGGTTCCTGGCCCCACTTCGACGGCCCGGCCCGCCGGCGCCGCCTGGGCGATGCGGCGCGCCACCGCTCCGTCGTGGAGAAAGTGTTGGCCCAGGTGCTTCTTCGCCCGGACCCCCTCAGACTGGGGCCCCTTCATGGCGCCGCCGGGCCTTCCTC
>JBIIRP010000209.1:0-3107 GCA_044341475.1 Flavobacteriales bacterium
AAATCGCAACGGGTCCCTGCAGTCTTTCCGCCGACATCGGCACCTACGAAGATGACCTGATCGCCCACGGCTTCCACGGCACCTACGACGGTCCCTTCCTCACGCCGGGCTCCACCGACGACGGCGGTCCGAATGGAACCCCACCGTACACCCTCCCGGAAATCGACTTCCCGCTCGTGAGCATCGCAAACGGTTGGGCCATCGTCGACGCCACGACGGGCTTCCCGGTCTTCGAAATCCCGGGCGCACTCGCCATCCGCGATACGGACTACGGCATGGAGGGCGCGGCGGGCAACCGCTTCGTCGAGGGCTTCCCGGACTCGGCTATGCTCGTCTTCAACCTGACGACACCGCTCGGCCTGCTCCAGTGGACCTCCGGACCCCACACCTTCGGCTGTGCGAACTCCGACGCTTGTGCCTCTGACCTGAACGACGACGGCACCGTCACGGTTACCGACCTCCTCGTCTTGCTCGGCACCTTCGGGGAGCAGTGCGAGTGAGGATGCGGCTGCGCCGCACAGAACGAGGCCAAGGTTGAGGTTGAGGTTGAGGTTGAGGACGGGTGCGGCTGCGCCGCACAGAACGAGAACGAGAACGAGTGCGGCTGCGCCGCACTGAACGAGAACGAGAACGGGTGCGGCTGCGCCGCACTGAACGAGAACGAGAACGGGTGCGGCTGCGCCGCACTGAACGAGGTTGAGGTTGAGGTTGGATGGGAGTTCCCGTCTTCCAACTCCAACTCCAACTCCAACTCCAACTAAAACTCAAACTGAAACTCAAACTCGCGGCGAAGCCGCGGAGCCGCGCAGCGGCGAAAACTCAACCTCCTACTCCAACCCACTCACACCATACACCCTGAAGTGCTCGGACGTCGCCGGCCGGGTGGGGTCGGAGGGGAGGAAGGACGGGGTCCAGGTGCGGTCGGGCCAAACCCAGCGGGCGTTCTCCGTGAAGCGACCGGGGAGGTCGGCGAAGAGGCCGACGCCGGCGGTGGGGGTCAGGGAGCGGATGGCGAGGCGGGTGGAGCCGTCGGGGGCGGTCTCGGTGGTGAGGGACAGGGCCGAGGAGGTCCAGGCCATGTCGCCCGGGGGCAGGGGGGACCAGCCGGCTTCGGCGAGCCGGAGTTTGCTGCGGTCGGGGTTGACCTCGTTCAGGTCGAACCGGAGAACGTAGTGGGTGGGGGGGAGGGTGTCGAGGGTGGGGAAGGCGGCGGTGGGGAGGTCGGACCAGAGGACCGTCGTCCAGGCGCGGCGGGCTGCGGCGGCCGGACCGGAGGGGAGGGCCCTGCGACCGAGGAAGGAGCCGTCGACGTGCCAGGCCGTGACGACGAGCTCGAGGGTGGTGCCGCGGCCGTCGGCGAGGGCGGAGGGGCCGTTGCCGAGGAGGGTGGCGGTGAGGCGGCCGGCGTCGTCGTGGAGGCTCAGTGCCAGCGGTCGGGTGGCTTCGGATGCGGCGTAGTGGGCCAGCTTCCAGGTGCCGGAGGCGTCGATGGTGGACCAGGAGACCGCTGGCCAAACATCGTTCAGCTGCCAAAACAACGAGCCCATCGTGTGGGGAGCGCGCCGCCGGTGTCCGGTGAGGGCGGCACGGAGGGCTTCCGCTTGGGTGATTTGGGACGCGTAGACCGCCAGGTCGAGCGGCAGAGCAGTCGCCTCCCGCCCCGTCCACCGCCGGGTGTACACATCGAGCATGTCCCACCCGTCGAAATCCGGGGCAATCCAGGGCATGCGCGAGCGTTGGCGCGACCGCAACACCTCGCCGTCCGGACCGCGCCAATCCGCCGTCAACAGGGCCGAATCCATCGCCGCCAGGGCCGCCCGGCCGGGAAGGGACTGCAGGCCATACTCGCTCACGAACCGGCCCGCCCGCTGCGCGTACGAGGCAAAGTCCAGGGTGTCAAACCACACGTGCCACGCGTGTTGGTCGCCTGCGCTGAGGGTTTCTGGCAGGCTGGGCCCCGCGCTCGGCGACGAGGGCCAGTAGGGCGTGCCACAGCCCGCTTCGGCCACCAGGGCCGGCAGGTCGCGGTGGAAGTGGCGGTCGTAGGCCTTCCAGATGCGCACAGAATCGCGGCGGCTCAGGCCGTCCGCCCAGCCCCAGCGGGTCCAGCCGGTCAGCGACTCATTGTTGCCGCACCAGAGCGCCAGCGACGGCCGGTTGCGCAGCCGCACAACGTGTTCGCGCGCCTCGGCGAGCGCATTTTCCCGCCACGCGCGGTCGGCCGGCACCATCGTGCAGGCATAGGGGAAGTCTTGCCAAACCAGCACCCCCGCCGCATCGCACGCATCGAAGAACGCATCCGGCGGGTACGTCCCGCCGCCCCACACCCGAAGGGCGTTGAATCCCGCCGCCGTGGCTTGCTCGACGAGCTCGACCCACGCCCGATCCGCAGCGCCGCCGCGGTCGCCGCGCGGCAAAAAGAAGTCCGGCGGGACGACATTCGCGCCGCGCAGAAAGACGGGCTGGCCGTTCACCTCGAAGGTGAAGGCCGCGCCGGTGCTGTCCGCGGCGGTATGCAGGGCGAGGGTGCGGATGCCGATGCGGTCTGTCCGCCGGTCGAGGGTGTCCGTCCCGTGGAGCAGGTGGGTGGTGACCGGGGTGAGTTCGGGGGATCCTGCGCCGGCGGGCCACCACCGCTCGACGTCGTACCAGGTGCAGGTGGCTTCCAGGCGGTCCCCCGTCCCGGTCGCGGTGCATGGCGCCCCCGACCCGGCGGTCCAGTGCACGGTCAGCGGTCGCCCGTCGGCCCCGTCGACCTCCGCCGTACAGCGGTAGCGGGCGATCCCTTCGGCGGCCTGCGGTCCGTCGAGGAGCTCGAAGGCTACCCCGGCCAGCACCGGCCCATCGCGCCCCACCAGTTCGACCGGTCCGGTGATGCCCGCACCCACCAGCCGCGGTCCCCAATCCCAACCGAACTGGAACTGGGGCTTGCGGGTGACGCCGGAAGTTTGGCGCCCGACCGGCCGCGGCTCGTTCGACAGCGGCACCGGCGACTTCAGCGCCTCGAGCTCAGCTTGCCCCACGGCCACCGTCGGGCGCATCACCACCCGCAGCTCGTTCACGGTTTCCAGCTCCACCCCCTCGACCCGCCACGTCCGGTGCGCATT
>JBIIRP010000210.1:0-3103 GCA_044341475.1 Flavobacteriales bacterium
CGACACGGCGGTGGTGGAGCTCAACGACGGCCTCGACTCCCTCGTGGTGTTCGTCGGACCAGCGGGCATTTTCATTGCCGGCGATGACGAAGGACTTCTCGAAATCACGGCCGTCGACCAATGCGGAACTGAGGCCACCTTCGACCTCTTCCTCGAGGCCTGCGACACCTTCATTCCGAACGTCATCTCCCCGAACAACGACGGAAGCAACGACTACTTCCGCATTCCCGGTATCGAAGGTTTCCCCGGTTCCCGTCTGCTCATTTTCAACCGCTGGGGCAACCTGCTCTTCACAGACGAAAACTACCAAGGCGCGTGGGACGGTCGAGTGAACGGCCTCGAACTGGGAGACGGTACCTACTACTACGTGCTCAACCGCTCCGATGGGAAGAACTTCCACGGGGATTTGACGATTGTGCGCTGAGGATGGGGCGACGCTGCGCATCGCAGGTTGAGGTTGAGAACGAGGTTGGGGACGAGGTTGAGGACGAGTGCGGCTGCGCCGCACAGGACGAGAACGAGGTTGAGGACGTGGTTGAGGGCGAGTGGAGCCACCAAACTGACCACTCAAACTAAAACTCAAACTGCAAACTCAAACTCCCAACTCAAACTAAAACTCAAACTAAAACTCAAACTGCAAACTGCAAACTAGCGGCGCAGCCGCGAAAACTAAAAAAGCCTCCACGCGGGAGGCTTTTTTCGTGGGCGATGCCGGGTTCGAACCAGCGACCCTCTGCTTGTAAGGCAGATGCTCTAAACCAGCTGAGCTAATCGCCCGAATGGGGCGACAAATGTAGCACAATCTCCTCAAATGCGCACCTACCTTCGGGTCGCAATGGACACATCGGCGCGGATCGGGATGGGCATGCGGTGGGCGCGGTGGCGGTGGCATGCGGTCGGGAGGCACGGACTCCATGCTCCGCTGTTGTATGCGTGGGTGGAGGCGATTCGGGACGGGCGTGGGGTTCGCGGAGGAGAGGAAATCGAGGAGGAACGGAGAAGGATGGAGGGGGAGCGGACGGTGCTCGAGGGGGCGGATCCGGGATGTGGGAGTCGGCGGGGAGGCGGGGAGCGGACCGTGGGCGAGGTCGCGCGGGTGGCGCTGAAGCCGGAGGCGCAGGTGCGGGCGCTCGTGGAGCTTGGGCGGACGGTGGGGGCTCGGGAGGTGCTGGAGTTCGGGACGTGTCTGGGGATTACGGCGGCGCACCTGGCGGCGTCGGGATTCCGGGTGCGGACCGTGGAGGGCCATAGGGGTTTGGCCCGCCGGGCGGTCGAGGGGTGGCGGCGGGTCGGGCTGGACGGACAGGTGCAACTGGAGGTGGGGCTTTTTTCCGAGGTGCTCGACCGGTGGGAAGCAGAAATCCCTGTGCATCAGTGGGATATGATCTTCCTCGATGGCCACCACGACGGCGAGGCGATGCGCGGGTACCTGCAACGGCTGCGGCCCCTGCTCGCGCCCGGTGGCTGCATCGTGTGCGACGACATCCACTGGTCCAGCGGGATGGAGCGCGCGTGGCACGAGGAAATCCGCGACTGGAGGACGACCGTGGATGCCTTTCATTTCGGCGTGCTGTTCGGCCGCAACGATCTGACGCCGGGACACTTCCGGGTGCGGCTTCCAGGTGCGACCTTTGGGGTCTGAAGCCATGGCACAACGCGCGAGGAACCGAAATCGACTGGTGTATCTGCTGGGGGCGTATGTGCTGCTGCAGTTTTTTTGGTGGGCCCGGCTGCTGGTGGTGCAGGGGGCGCAACTGCGCGAAGCACGCGGCGAACCGGCGCGGGCGCTGATGGAACTGCCGAACACCTGGATGGTCATCGGGGAAGGGACGGTCTTCTTCGTGCTGCTCGTGTCCGGCTGGTGGATGATTGAACGGGCGACGCGGCGCGAGCTGCAGGCGGCCCTGCGGGAACGCAATTTCCTGCTGGCCGTGACGCACGAGCTGAAAACGCCGATCGCCACCACCCGGCTCGCGCTCCAAACCATCCTCCAACGGCCCCTCGATGCCGAGACCACCCGCGAGCTCCTCACCGAGGCCTCGAAGGCAAACGCACGGCTCGACCGACGCATCACCGACCTGCTCGCCTCCGCGCGGTTTTCCCGCCGTACAGATCCGGTCCGCGCGCCGTTTCATCCTTCGGAAATCGTCCGGTCCGCGGTGGCGAAGGCGGCTTCGGCCTACCCGGACCGCCGGGTAGACGTCGCGCTGGCAGACGGCCTGCCCGCTGAGGTGTGGGGCGATGCCGAGGCGCTGGAGCTCGCTTGGGAGAACCTCGTGGAAAACGCACTGAAGTACAGCGAACACGACGTGCAGGTCGACGTCTCCGCGAGCGAGGGCCGGCTTGAAGTCGCGGTGTCTGACGCGGGGCCCGGCATCCCGGCTGCCGATCGGCGGGCTGTGGTCGAGCCGTTCCGCCGGCTGGAGCGGCCAGGCGAGCGCGCCGACGGCGGCACCGGACTCGGCCTCTACCTCGCCGACTCCATCCTGCGCCTGCACCGAGGCACCCTGTCCATCCGCGACGCCCGCCCCGGCCCGGGCACCCGCATCCTGACCCGCCTACCCCTCCACTGAACATGCCCCTCTCCTCCCCTGCTCCCCGCGCGTTGCTGGTCGTCCTCGACGGCTGGGGCCTCGGTCCCGAAGGCCCGAACAATGCCATCCACGTCGCTCGGACTCCGGTGATGGACCGGATTTGGGCGGAGAATCCGCACGCCACATTGCGCACAGACAGCGGATTTGTCGGCCTTCCAGAAGGCCAAATGGGCAACAGCGAGGTCGGCCATATGCACCTCGGCGCCGGCCGCGTGGTGTACCAAGACCTCCTGCGCATCGACCGCGCCGTGGCCGACGGGTCCATCCGCCAGGAGCCGGCCTTGCGTGCCGCCTTCGACGCCGCTCGGTCCGCTGGCGGCCGGCTTCACCTGATGGGATTGGTCTCCCAGGGCGGAGTGCATTCCCAGCAGGCGCACCTGCACGCCCTGTGCGAAGCCGCCGCCGCTGAAGGCATCGAGGTCCTCGTGCACGCCTTCACCGACGGCCGCGACACCGCGCCGCATACGGGTCGGGGCTACCTCGCGGAACTCCAAACCGTCCTCGACCGG
>JBIIRP010000211.1:0-3088 GCA_044341475.1 Flavobacteriales bacterium
AAGGCGGCAAGCTCATCGGGGTTTTCGTGGCGGATCCGGCCTTCTTCAGCGGGCACGTGTTTACCCGCATCCTCGACTACCTGAAGCACCGCGTGCGCGACGTGCAGATGTACGAGAAGAACGGCGGTGTGCGGCTCAGCATCGAACGGATTACGAGTCCGCACCAGGCCTTACATACCCTCGAGGAAATCGCGGGCAAAGCCGCCGCTGAGGTCGCCCCGAAGGCCGAGGTTCACCAGGACCAGCCGACCTGAAGTCCGGCGATGCGGCCCGGGCCGTCGGCAGCGGTGACGGCGTCGGCTGAGCGGCGGGTGGCACGGACCCAACCCGGTCCGGAGGCAACGTGGGCCTGCAGGGTCAGGTGGTTCCACCAGGTTCGGGACCAGCCGAGCTCGATTTGGGCATCCGTCCGGGTCCAAGCGGTGGACAGGTCGTTTTCACGGACGGCATAACGTTCGCGAGCGAGTTCCAGCCCGACAAAGGCACGGCCCCCCGCGGATGCACCCCCTACCGGGTAACAGCGGATGCCGATCGACCCCGCCCCCCCTTGGGCCACCGGGCCCGGCACCCAACGCGGCGCAGCATGGCCCCCCGTCCACACGCCCCCCGACGCCCGCAAAGCGAGTTCGGGAAGCACGAACACCTCACCTGAAAGACTCACAATGCCTTGCGCGGCCGACAAGGCATCGCAGGCCACCGTCCGCCGCGGACCCGCCCACGTGGCCTCGACCGGCTCCCGAACATAGTCCTGGGCCGTTCCGAGTGCTGCGCTTGCAGCCCCCAGGACAAGGAGAAGGAGCCGTTTCATGGTTAAATGTTACGCAAATGTTACCAATGTTATGTTAAGGTTAAGCCAAAAGGACACAACCCACGCGTTCTACGCAGGTCCGACACGAAGGTTACGGGCGCACGCGGGGGCGCGGCGTACCTTGGGCCCATGGACTTCCAGAGCCCCGAGGACTTTGTGAACGGACAGGTGCTGCTGGTCGACAAACCCGCCGGCTGGACGTCCTTCGATGTGGTCAACAAGCTGCGCAACACGCTCGTCGGTGGGCTGGGTCTGCGGAAAATCAAGGTCGGGCACGCAGGCACCCTCGACCCGCTCGCGACAGGTGTACTGGTCGTGTGTACCGGGGCGATGACCAAACGCATCGACAGCCTGCTCCAGGCCGACAAACGCTACCGCGCCACGGTCCGGCTCGGCGCCCACACGCCGTCCGGGGACGCCGAGACCGACGTCGACGCGTGGGGCGCGCCCGAGGCCTGCGCCCGGCTCGACGCGGCCGCCGTCGCCGCCGCAGCCGCGCAGTTCACCGGGGCCATCCTCCAGGTGCCGCCCGTCTTTTCTGCGAAAAAGGTCGACGGGCGGCGGGCTTACGAGGTCGCCCGCGCCGGCGGCGAGCTGGCGCTGCCCCCCGTGCCGGTGACGGTGCACCGGTTCGAGGTCCTCAGCGCGGTGCCGACCACCGTCGAGGGCCACGCCGTGCTGGATGCCGACGTCGACATCCTGTGCTCGAAAGGGACGTACATCCGGTCGCTCGCGCGGGACCTCGGGGCGGCGCTGGGCGTCGGCGGCACCCTCACGGCACTGCGCCGAACCGCCAGCGGGAACCTGCATGAAGCCGATTGCCTGCCGCTCGACGCCCTCGTCGCGCGCATCCGGGAGCTAGGTCAGCGGGGGGCTTGACGTCCGTCGTGAGATTCCGTACTTTCGCCGACCGCTTAATCGGGGCTATACCATGAAACTTTCGAACTTCAAGTACACGATTCCGAAGGACTTGGTCGCCCAGTACCCCCTTGAAAACCGGGACGATAGCCGCATGCTCGTCGTTGACCGCGCCACGGGGACGTTTGAGCACAAGATGTTCCGCGACGTAATCGACATGTTCGATACCGGGGACGTGTTCGTCGCGAACGACACGAAGGTGTTTCCGGCCAAACTCTACGGAAACAAAGAGAAAACCGGGGCAGTCATTGAAGTCTTCCTGCTCCGCGAGCTCAACCGCGAGAGCCTGTTGTGGGACGTCCTCGTTGATCCCGCGCGGAAAATCCGCATCGGCAACAAGCTCTACTTCGGCGAGAACGACGAACTCGTCGCCGAGGTCATCGATAACACGACTTCCCGCGGCCGCACCCTGCGCTTCCTGTTCGACGGCTCCTACGAGGAGTTCATGGACCGCATCTTTTTGCTCGGTGAGACGCCGATTCCGAAGTACTTGAAGCGCGAGGTAGAACCGCTCGACCGCGAGCGGTTCCAAACCATCTACGCCCGCAACCTCGGCGCCGTCGCCGTCCCCACCGCTGGGCTCCACTTCTCGAAGCAGATGCTCAAGCGATTGGAAATCAAGGGGATCGACCTGGCTTTCCTCACCTTGCACATCGGCCTCGGCACCTTCCGCCCCGTCGAAGTCGAAGACCTCACGAAGCACAAAGTCGACTCCGAGCAGCTCATCATCCCGGACGATTGCGTCGCCACGGTAAACGCTGCAAAGCTCGCCGGACGCAAAATCGTCGCCGTGGGCACCACCGCCCTCCGTGCGATGGAAACCTCCGTCAGCACCTCGAACACCCTCAAGCCCTTCAGCGGCTGGACGAACAAGTTCATCTTCCCGCCCTTCGACTTCCGCATCTCGGACGTGCTCATCACGAACTTCCACACGCCCCAGAGCACCCTCCTGATGCTCACCTCTGCCTTCGGCGGCCACGACCTCGTCATGGATGCCTACAAGGAAGCCATCAAGGAAGGCTACCGCTTCTACGCCTACGGCGACGCCTTGATGATCAAGTGAGCGCGGCGGGACGCAGTTTGAGTTTGAGTTGAAGTTTGAGTTTCCGCGGCTGCGCCGCTAGTTTACAGTTTTCAGTTTCCGCGGCTGCGCCGTTAGTTTGCAGTTATCAGTTACTGGCCCCGTCAACCTCCAACCTCAACCTCGTTCTCGACCTCAACCTCAACCTCGTTCTAGCACATCGGCCAATTTTTCTGAACGGCGACCTGAGGCACATTGAACCCACGGGGGGATGTACGAGTTTTGTAGGTATGAAACGACTCCTTTTCCTTTTTGCGTTGGTTATCGCTGTGGCAGCAGCT
>JBIIRP010000212.1:0-3084 GCA_044341475.1 Flavobacteriales bacterium
GTCGTAGAAGCCCGCTGCGCCGGTATCCGTGAGGTCGTAAGTGAGCGACAGCACGCGGGCGAGACCTGCGATGTAGAGTCCTTCCGGTGCACCCAAGTTGTCCGGCTTGAGGTAGTAGCGGAACTCCGGAATCACGATGAAGCCGGACTTCTTTTGCTCGTAGCTGGTTTCCATGCCCATGTCGTCGAACAGCGTTTGGCTCGACGACTGCGAGATGAGGCCCGGCATGAACTGCACGGACATGCGCTCGTTGAGCATGTGCTCGTAGCCGAACATGAACTGGCCGGTGAAGTACCCGAGGGGATTCGTCTTGACGACGCCGGTATACTGCTGGGCCTGGACTCCAAGGGTTGCGGCCACCAGGGCTGCAGAGAGAAGGAATGTGCGCATGGTTTGCGTGAATGGTGAACTAGAGAGGTAGACCCTGACGCGGTGAAGTGCGTTGCGTGAGCTCCGAAGAGTTCTTCCACAAACTCACCCCCGCGCCTGCTCGAGCTTGATGAGGTTGAGGGCGCTGCCGGCGCGGAACCACTCGATCTGCTGGGCGTTGTAGCTGTGCGCCACAGAGATGCGGTCGGAGGTTCCGTCGGCGTGGTGCAGCTCGAGGGTCAGCGGGGTGCCCGGTGCGAAGTGCGCCAAATCGACAAAATCCACTGCATCGTCTTCGCGGAACCGGCCGTAATCCTCTTCGTTGAGGAAGGTCAGCGCGAGCATGCCCTGCTTCTTCAGGTTCGTTTCGTGGATCCGTGCGAACGACTTCACGAGCACGGCCCGCACGCCCAGGTGACGCGGCTGCATGGCTGCGTGCTCGCGCGAGGAGCCCTCGCCGTAGTTCGAGTCGCCCACCACCAGGGTCGGGACGCCGGCCGCCTTGTACGCCCGGGCGACCGCCGGCACTTCGCCGTACGACCCGTCGAGGGCGTTCAGGACCTTGTTCGTTTCGCCGTTGTAGGCGTTCACCGCGCCGGTGAGTGTGTTGTTTGCGATGTTGTCGAGGTGGCCGCGGTACCGCAACCACGGACCCGCCATGGAGATGTGGTCCGTCGTGCATTTGCCGGCCGCCTTGATGAGCACGCGGGCACCGGTGATGTTCTTGCCATCCCACGCCGGGAAGTTGTCGAGCAGCTGCAGCCGCTCGCTGTCCGGCTTCACCACGACCTGCACCGCACTGCCGTCCGCCGCGGGGGCGATGTAGCCCGCATCCTCGACGTCGAAGCCGCGCGGTGGCAGCTCCACGCCCACCGGCTCGGCGAGTTTCACCTGGCGGCCATCGCGGGTCGTCAAGGTGTCCGTCAGCGGGTTGAAGCCCAAATCCCCGGCGATGGCCAGCGCCGTCACCAGCTCCGGCGAGCCCACGAACGCGTGCGTGTTCGGGTTGCCGTCCGCGCGCTTCGAGAAGTTCCGGTTAAACGAGTGGACGATGGTGTTGCGCTCGCCTTTCTCAGCGCCCGCGCGGTCCCATTGCCCGATGCACGGTCCGCAGGCGTTCGCGAAGACCTGGCCGCCGAGCTGCTCGAACGTGTCGATGAACCCGTCGCGCTCGATGGTGTAGCGCACCTGCTCGGATCCGGGGGTGATGGTCAGAACCGAGGCGGCGGTGATGCCTGTTTCGACGGCTTGGCGCGCGACCGAAGCCGAGCGGCTGATGTCCTCGTAGCTCGAATTCGTGCAGGATCCGATGAGGCCGTACTCGATGCGCGTGGGCCAACCGTTCGCGGCAGCCGCAGCGCGCACCTGCGAGATGGGCGTAGCGAGGTCCGGCGTGAACGGTCCGTTGAGGTGCGGCTCGAGGGTGCTCAGGTCGATGTCGATGATGTGGTCGAAGTAGGCGGCCGGATCCGCATACACCTCCGGGTCCCCCGTGAGGTGCTCGCGGATGCCGTTTGCCAAATCCGCAACGTCCGCCCGTCCCGTCGCGCGGAGGTACCGCTCCATCGCGTCGTCGTAGCCGAAGGTCGAGGTGGTGGCGCCGATTTCGGCGCCCATGTTGCAAATGGTTCCCTTGCCCGTGCAGCTGAGCGACGCCGCTCCGTCGCCGAAGTACTCGACGATGGCGCCGGTTCCGCCCTTGACCGTGAGGATGCCTGCGACCTTGAGGATCACGTCCTTCGGGGAGGCCCACCCGCTCAGGCGGCCGGTCAGCCGCACGCCGATGAGCTTCGGGAACTTCAACTCCCACGCCATCCCGGCCATCACGTCCACCGCATCCGCTCCGCCCACCCCGATGGCCACCATACCCAGGCCTCCGGCGTTCACCGTATGCGAATCCGTGCCGATCATCATGCCACCCGGGAACGCGTAGTTCTCGAGCACCACCTGGTGGATGATGCCCGCCCCCGGCTTCCAAAACCCGATGCCGTACTTGTTCGACACGGACTGCAGGAAGTTGAAGACCTCGTTGTTTTTGTTCAAGGATTCCTGCAAGTCCTTGTCCGCCCCCACCTTCGCTTGAATCAGGTGGTCGCAGTGGACCGTCGAGGGGACAGCGGCCTGGGCACGGCCCGCCTGCATGAATTGCAGGAGGGCCATTTGGGCCGTGGCGTCTTGCATGGCGACCCGGTCGGGGGCGAAGTCCACGTAGTCCTCTCCCCGGCGGAAGCCGCGGGTAGGCGTGCCGTCCCACAGGTGGCTGTACAGGATTTTCTCGCTCAGGGTCAGCGGCTTCCCGGTCGCTGCGCGGGCGGCTTCCACCCGCTCGGGAATCCGGGCATACACGGCCCGGATCATCTCAAGATCGAACGTCATGCGGCAAATGTACGGCGCGCGCCCCGGCCGTACCTTCGGACCCATGACCCGCGCCCTCTTTCGCGAACAAGTCGTCATCGCCCTGCGCTCGATCCGCGGCAACCTGCTGCGGACCGTGCTCACCGTGTCCATCATCGCGCTGGGCATCATGGCGCTGATCAGCATGACGACGGCTACGAGTTCACTCGAAGCGAGTGTGAAAAAGCAGTTTAGCACCTTCGGAACGCAGACCCTGACCCTGCGCCAGCACGAAGAGACTGGCAGCACGGGCGGCCGCCGCGTGCGCACCGGCGAGCCCATCACCTACCGCGAGGCCGCCGCGTTCGCTGCAGATCCGCC
>JBIIRP010000037.1:0-11165 GCA_044341475.1 Flavobacteriales bacterium
GTCGTCGACCAAACGGAACAGGCGCGGCCGCGGATTGCCGGTTTGGGCCCGCGGCGTGAGCGTCCCCACTTCGACACTGCCGAAGCCCAGCACGGCCAGCTCCCGCAACCACCGGGCATCCTTGTCAAACCCGGCCGCGAGCCCCACCCGGTTCGGAAACCGGATCCCGGCCACCTCCACCGGCTCGCCCAGCACACCGCGCTCCCCCCTTACCCGGAACGCCCACCGCAGCAACGCCGCCCCACCCGGCACGGCACACGCCGCCCGCAGCAAGCCCATCGTCAGGTAATGCGCCCGCTCCGCGTCGAGCCGATACACCGCGGGACGCACTGCCCGCCAAACCGCTCCTGCCATGGCCCGAAGGTACGCCTCCCTCCCCGGCCGCGGTGTGGATAAGTCTGTGGATAGCGAGGCCCCGCAGGCCGGAAGAACCCGGGAAGTGGCCGTTAGTTTTGGCTTCCAACCATTAGGCATCCATGAAGCAGTTGGGCTTTTTGAGTTGGCTCTCAAAGAAGAAGTTGACCGAGGAACAGGTAGCGAATGCATTCGTGCAGGCGACCTTCGAATCCGTCGAGCAAGGCTGGCCCGAAGTGGCTGGATTCCTCAACGATGCCCCGGCATTCGTCGAATCCCCCAGCCTCAATCCGGACGATTACGGCCGGTTCCTGATGATTGTCGTCGCCGGCAACCTGCAGCTCATTCCCGAGTACTTTCCGCAGGGCGCTGACCGCGCAGTCATCCAGCACATTTGTGCCAAATTTGGCCGGGCGCTGGACCTAGCGCCCGCAGACTTCACCCTGAAGGTCAAGCAGTACCGCGCCTTCATGAAGCAAATCAACCACCCGTCGAAGAACGTGCTCACGGCCATGACGCGGGCGGTGTTTTACAAATACCACCTGAACGCCTACCAGGAGTCCTACTTCCGCGACCTCAACTCCCCGAACCCCGTCCTCCAGCGCGAACTCCGCGGCCTGATGGAGAACTTCGTTTGGGACTGGAGCGCCCTGACCGACTCCTACCGCATCGTCGCCGAACACCCCGCGGAAGTGTACGTGGGGGAAGTTGAAGCTTGAGGACGAGGTTGAGGTTGAGGTTGAGAGCAAGAACGAGAACGAGGTTGAAGGACGGGCGCGGCAGCGCCGCGCAGGTAGGTTGTGTTCAGTTGTCCTCCAGGATTGTCAGGAGCCTGCGGTTGAGGTACAGTTTTTCTTTCCCCACCTTCACCGAGGTCAAAAATCCGTGTGCTTCGAGCACCAGCAAGTAATTCCCGACCGTTTTCGGGTTTCCGATGTTCTCGTCCACCAAATGCTGCCGCTTCGTGTACGGCAATCGGAAGAGAATCTCCACCAAATCTTTGGAGTAGATCTTCGGGAGTTTGGCCTTCAACTCTTCCGATGTTCTCGTCATCTCCGTGGTGATCGCTTTCAACCGATGCAAACCACTCTTCGACGTTGCTTCAACCACGTCAAGCATGTAGAGAATGAAATCCTCCCATGCGTTGTCTTCAGTTACACGGCGCAATGCCGCGTAATACTCCGCCTTGTTCTTTGCAATGTACTGGCTCAGGTAAATCGCCGGCATGTCAAGCAAGCCCGAGATTTTCAGATACAGCAACAGTAAAATCCTCCCAGTTCTACCATTTCCGTCCGAAAACGGGTGAATGGCTTCGAACTGGTAGTGCATAACCGCCATTTTTATCAGTGGGTCGATGGCGTGATTTTCGTTGATGAACTTCTCCAAGTCCGCCAACTTCTCACGGATCACCTCATCGCCCGCGGGCGGAGTATAGATGACTTCGCCCGATGCATTTGTCAGCGTTGTTCCCGGCGTGTTCCGAATCGAAGCCGTATTCTTCTTGATGCACTGCACAATACTCACGCAGAGATTCGTCGTGATAAACGGTCTACTCTCGATCTGCTCCAGGCCGAGCCATAGTGCTTCCTTGTAGCTTAAGATTTCCTTTGTGGCCAAATCGTCCACCTTCCGATCCGCAACGACTGACGTGTAGAGCTCGTCGTTCGTCGTCACGATGTTCTCTACTTCCGAACTTGCCTTCGCTTCCTGCAAGTAAATCGTGTCCAGAAACAGCGCAGGGTTAGACAAGCTCAGGAGTGTCCCGTTCAGTTGCGCCAGCGCTCTACCGGCGGAAACTGTCTTGCGCAGAATTCGTTTGGTTTCGATGTCCGCCTGTGGCGGCAGCAACGGCAGGTCGTTGAACGGGATATCGCGGTTGAAGGTGCCCATGGAACTCAGGGGTATGAATTGCCCTCGATGGTATAACAAGGGCAAATTTACAGATTTTTTGCCCTCGTTCAGCTCACATGGGCAAATTCTACCCTCGTCCTCGTTCTCAACCTCAACTTGCGCGGCGCAGCCGCGCCCGTCCTCAACCTCAACCTCAACCTCAACCTCAACCTCAACCTCAACCTCAACCTCAACCTCACTCCCTCTCCAGGTCCCGGGCGACGTCTTTTTCTTTGAGGGATTCGCGCTTGTCGTGGAGTTTTTTGCCTCGGGCGATGGCGATGCGGAGTTTGGCGTAGCCGCTGTCGCCGATGAAGAGCAGGGTGGGGACGACGGTTACGCCGACGTCCTTGAGTTGTTTGGCCAGACGGCGGAGCTCTATCTTATTGAGCAACAGTTTACGCGGCCGACGGGGATCGTGGCCCGCATAGCCCGCATTCGCGTACTCGGCGATGTGCATGTTGTACACATACAGGCCATCGTCCTGGAAGCGGCAGTAGGCCTCTTGGATGCTCGCCTTGCCCGCGCGGATGCTCTTGATCTCCGAGCCCAGCAGCTGGATGCCCGCCGTGAATTCGTCCCCTAAGAAATAGGAAAAGGCCGCCTTCTTGTTCCGAATCTCCACTGCCATAGGGCCAAAAGTACTGCGTACCTTCCGGCCATGGACCCCCGTGCCTTCCCGAAAGTAGACCTCCACTGCCACCTCGAGCTCGCCTTCCGCCACGCGACGCTGGAGCGCATCGCCCATCCCACGCCCCTGACGGAACTGCTCGTGCGCGAACCCATGGGTACGCTGCACGATGTGCTGGGCCGGTTCCTTGCGGTGCGGGACCTCTACGGCTCGGAGGAGCTGCTGGAGGAGCTCGCGTTCGAGGCGACGGAAGACGCCTACACCCGGTCGAACGTGCGCATCCTCGAGCTGCGGTATGCGCCGAGCTTTTTGCTCGATAAGCATACCCACCTCCAGGCGGACCGGATGCATGCCGCCATCGAACGCGGGGTGCGGCGGGCAGAAGCGGCCTATCCCATCGCCGTCGGCCTTATCTGCATCCTGCAACGCACGCGGAGCGCGGCTGAAAATGCGTCGTGGACGGACTTTGCGCTGGAACACAAGGGAAGCTTTGTGGGCCTGGACCTCGCCGACGACGAGGTGGCGTTCGCTCCGGAACCGTTCCTGCCCCACTTCGAGCGGGCGCGGGCGGCGGGGCTGGGGGTGACGGTGCACGCCGGCGAGCCCGCGGTGCCGGGGATTGCGCGCAACGTGCGGTATGCCGTGGAGGCCATGGGGGCGCGCCGCATCGGCCACGGACTGCAGGCCATCGCGGACCCGGCCGTGGTCGAGTTGCTGGCCTCGACCGGGACCGTGCTGGAGCTGTGCCTGACGAGCAACATCCTCACGGGGGCGGCGGAGGACTTTCCGAGCCATCCGTTGCGCCGGCTGTACGAGGCGGGCGTGCGGGTGACGCTGAACACGGACGACCCCGGGATCATGGATACCGATATGAACCGCGAGTACGCGCTGGCGGCGGCCCACCACGGATTCCGGGCGGCAGAGTTCGGGCGGTGCGCGGCGTGGGCTGCTGAGGTTTCGTTCGTGCCGGAGGAGCGCAAGCGGGAAGTTTGGCCGGCATGACGACGGGATGGTGCGGGTGGAGCGGGCAGGTGCGTATGCTGGGGGTGCTGGCCGGGCTCGCCGCGGCCGCAGCTGTGCCGGCCCAAACCCCGACCGTCGGCACCCTCCTGAACTCCCCTAACGCGGTCGATGGCTACACGCTTTTCGCGCCCACCGGCTACCGCACGACCTACCTCGTCGACAACTGCGGCCGCCTCGTGCGCAGCTGGGACAGCGACCACCTGCCCGGCCTCGTGGCGCGGCTGCTGCCCGGCGGCATCTTGCTCCGCGCCGGCCGCATCCCGGCCCCGGAATTTCAAGGCGGCGGACTCGGCGGCACCGTCGAGCGCTACGCTTGGGACGGCAGTCTCCTCGACGCGTGCCTGCTGGCCTCGGACAGCCTGCATGCCCACCACGACGTCTTCCCGCTCGAGAACGGCAACTACCTCGCGATCCAGTGGGAACGGCACACCGCGGAAGAAGCCATGGCCCACGGCCGCCTGCCGGAGCTCACGCCCGAGTGGGTGTGGTCGGAGCGGTTCGTGGAGGTGGATCCGGCAACGTGTGCGGTGGTGTGGCAGTGGCGTGTTTGGGACCACCTCGTCCAAAACACGGACCCCGGCCTGCCGAACTTCGGCGAGCCGGCGGACTTTCCCCGGCGGTTTGACATCAACTTCCAGGCCGCCCTGACCGGCGGTGGGATGGGGCCCGGGGGCGGGGCGCTCGCCGCGGCGGACTGGATGCACGTGAATTCCATCGCACTCCATCCCGAGAGCAACCTGCTGCTGGCGGGAAGCCGCAAGTGGAGCGAGGTGTGGGCGATCGACCGGGCCACCGGCGAGGTGGTGTGGCGCTGGGGCAACCCGCAGGCCTACGGGCGCGGAACGGAGGCGGACCGCCAGCTGTGGGGCCAGCACGATGCGCAGTTCGTTCCCGGTGGCGTGCTCGTCTTCAACAACGGCTGGCAGCGTCCCGAGGGCGACTATTCCACCGTCGACTTCATCCCGGTGCCGGAACTCGCCACCGGCCAAATCCCCGACCCCGGCTCCGGCCCGTGGGCGCCGGCCGCGGCGACCATCCTCCATCCCGGCGCGCCCGACCCGGCGTTTTGGTCCCCGAACCTCAGCGGCGCCCAGCTCCTCCCCTCCGGAGGCCTGCTCGCCTGCGAAGGCGCTACGGGCCGCCTCACCGAGCTCGATGCCGCCGGCACCCCCGTGTGGACCTATGTCGTCCCCGTCAACGGCGACGGCCCACTACCCGCCTCGGCCGTCCCCGCCGGCAATTCGACGTTCCGCGCCTACCGCTACGTGGCGGACGGCCCGGAACTCGCCGGACGCCAGCTCCTCCCCGGCGACCCCATCGAAACCGGCGCCCCCCTGTCCGACTGCACCACCTTCCCCACGGCGGTCGCTTCGCCCCCCGGCGCGGCCTTCGCGGCCTTCCCGAACCCCTCCACCGGCCCCGTCCGGCTCTCGGCCCCGCCCGGCCCCACCACGTTCGAGGTCTGGAGCGCCGACGGAAAACGGGTGGCCATCGGTAACTTTGACACGCACGGCACGTGGGATGCCTCCGGGGCCGAACCGGGCGTGTACACCGTTCGGTTGATCGCGCGCTTGCCGCAGCCCGCCCGTGCGACGTTCCTCCTTCTGCGACACTGATTTGCCATGAAATCTTTTCTCACTGCTGGATTGCTGCTGCCTGCAGCGGCGCTTGCCCAAACCCCCACCGTGGGCACCCTCGCCTTCCTACCCGACTCCGTCTCGCCGGGATACACTCTCTACCAGCCGCACAACCAGCCGGATGCCTTCCTCATCAACTTCTGCGGCGAGGTGGTGCACCGGTGGGAAGCCGCGGACTCTTTGCGGCCAGGCAATTCCGCCTACCTCCTTCCGAACGGCGACCTGGTGCGCGCGGTGCGGCCGGCGGTGACGTCGGGCGACGCGATTTGGGCCGGTGGCGGCGGCGCCACCATCGAGCGCATCACCTGGGACGGTGATCCGGTGTGGAGCTTCACGCTCAACACGGCAACCGAACGGCTGCACCACGACTTCGTCCCCATCCCCGGCGGCAACGTGCTGGCCCTTGTGTGGGAAAAGGTCGATTCGGTGGCGGCGGTGGCGGCCGGCCGGCTCCCGGAAACGGTGGGCGCGAGCGGGCTGTGGCCGGAGAAAATCATCGAGCTGCAGCCCGACGGGGCGGGCGGTGCGACGGTCGTTTGGGAATGGAGGGCGTGGGACCATCTGGTCCAAACCACCTCAACCGACCTCCCCCACTACGGCTCCCCCGCCGACTTCCCCGAGCGCATCGACGTCAACTTCGGCACCCCGGAAACCGTCCCAGCGGACTGGCTCCACGCGAACAGCATCGACTACCATCCCCAGCTCGGCCACATCCTGGTCAGCATCCCGACGTTCGACGAGGTGTGGATCATCGACCACGCGGCGCCGGAGTCGGGACTGGTTTGGCGCTGGGGCAACCCAGCAGCCTACGGCGCAGGAACCGCGGACGACCGTCAACTCCACTACCAGCACAGCGCCCACTGGATCGACGGCCTCGGCCTGCAGCCCGACGCGCCCGACTTCGGCAAAATCGGCGTCTTCGACAACCAAAACACCAGCGACCTCGGCCCCTACTCCACCGCCCACATCCTCGCTCCGGTCTTCGCCGACGGCCTCTACCAACCCGGCACCACCGGCACCTTCGGGCCCGACGCTCCGGACTGGACGTGGGCTCCTCCGAACCCGACGGCGTTCTACAGCTCAGGCCTCTCGAACTTCCAGCGCCTGCCGAACGGCAACAACCTCATCACCCTCGGCCGGACGGGCATGACCTACGAATTCACGCCCGCAGGATCGCTCGCGTGGCACTACCGGCTGCCCTTGAACAACGGCGTCCCGGTCGCCCAAGGCACCCAGCTCACCACGAACGCGAACCTGTTCTTCCGGGCCACGCGCTATCCCGCACAATTCCCGGCCTTCGCGAATGTGGACCTCAGCGCTGGCGAGGTCATCGAGCTCGACCCCACTCCGCTCCCGGCCTGTCTGCCCTGCACGCTCGAACTCGTGCTCGTCTCGAATGAAACCGGCCTTGCCGAGGTGGCCGCCACCGGCGGCATCGGGGACGTGGAGCTGGTTTGGCTCAACGCCGACGGCATTCCCGTCGCCACCGGAGCCGTCCTCGCAGACCTCCCCGCCGGCCTCTACACTGTCACGGCCGTGGATGCGAACGGCTGTGCCGCCGCCCTCGAAGTCGACTACTTCAACACGGGCATCGCCGCGCTCGCCGGCCCCTCACGTCCCCGCTGGACCCTCTACCCGAACCCCGCCACCGACCACCTCACCCTCGCCCCGTCCCCCACCCCGACCCCGTCCCCGTCCTCAATCTCGTCCTCAACCTCAACCTCAACCTCAACCTCAACCTCGCCCCCAACCCCAATCTCAATCTCAATCTCGTCCTCAACCTCAACCCCAACCTCAACCTCAATCTCAATCTCAATCTCGTCCTCAACCCCCATCTCCACCTCCCACCTCCCCTCCGGTTGGTACTTCCTGACCGTCACTGACGCATACGGCCGGCAAACCTTGCCGTTCTGCATTGTGCGATGAAACGCGTTGAACGGTCGTTGCGCTCTGGGCTGATCGGAATCGGTCTGGTCCTCGCGCACACTGCCGTGGCCCAAATCGCAAACACCGGCTTCGCCGATTCCACCGGTGGCGTCCGGTTGGGCAACGCCCAACTCGCCCTGGGAGCGAGCATCGACGTGTACCGCAACTTCAGCCGCACCGACAACGAGGAAATCACCGGGCTTGTCAGCTCTTCCCGGCTGAACGAATGGAACGTCAACCTCGCACTCCTCGACGTCCGCTTCCGGCTCGACCGCGTGCGCGGCCGTTTGATTCCGGGCTTCGGCACCTACCTCGAACGCAACTACGCACCCGGCGAACCCCGGTTGCTCGAAGGCAACGTGGGCTTCCGGCCCTTCGCCCAATCGGACCTGTGGGTGGACCTCGGCATCCTCGGCTCGCCCTTCACAAACGAAACCCCCATCGCGCGGGATCACCTGATGTACACCCGCTCCCTCTCCGCGGAATACGTGCCGTACTTCCTCAGCGGCGCGCGGGTGAGCCTACCCGTCGGCGAGCGCATCACCGCCTACGGCTACTGGGTGAACGGCTGGCAGCAGGTCCGCGACCAGGTGAAAGGTTCCGCAGGTGTGGTCCAAATCGAATACCGCCCCCACTCCACGTGGCTCCTCAACCTCAACGCCTTCACCGGCCGTGAGCAGCACGCCACCACCGGCTCCACCGCCCCGCGCCACTTCCTCGACCTCTACTGCATCCACGACAACGCCCGCGGCACCCGGCTGACCGGCAGCGCCTACGCCGGCCTCCAATCCGGCGACGCGTGGCAACAGGCAAACCTCATCGTAGAACGCACCCTGCGATCGCGCCTCTCCGCGAGCCTCCGCGCCGAGTGGTTCCGCGACCCTGCCGGCGTCGTACTCCCCACCGCCCTAACCGCCCCCGACCGCGGACTCTTCGGCTACGCGCTCGGCTTGCGCCTCCCGATCGAGGACCACGTCCTCGTGCGCGCCGAGTACCGCGCCCTCGAGGGCACTTGGACCCCCGACGGCCGCTCGCCCCACCACTACTTCACCCTCCACGCCGGCCTCACCCTCTAACCCTACCCCCACCCCCAACCTCAATCTTTCACCGGGAAACCGATTTTCCGGCCTCCCCTGAACGAGAAGGCTGGAAAAAGAGTCAAAGAGTCGTCAATCCCGGAGGCAACGGACAGAAAAGCCGTTGAGCACGTCGTAGTTGTAACGATGGACAATGGAATTTCCAGCGTCCAAATAGCGGGCCCAAATGTAAGAGGTGTAGGGAGTAGAGCTCCACCAAACGCCGTAGGCCCCGATGTTGTAGAAGTTTCCATTGTAACGTTCGCCCCCAGCCAAGCCCGAAAATCCGCTGCTGTTGTCTCCGCCCCACGAAGCGGTTTTCATCTTTCCACCTGCAACCGACGAACCACCGAGATGTGTTTCCAGCGCAGTCCACTCCGTATCCGTGGGTACGTGCCAGCCCGTCGGACACAAGCCCGCCGCATCATTCACTGCATACCAGTTATACAACCGTCCATAGGTCGCCAGGTTCGTCGCCTCGTTTGGACCACCTTGATCCTGTACCGCACAGGCACCGGTGGTTGTCGCCATCCACTGGCTGGCATCCAAACTCCCCAGAATAACCGTCCCGTCGCGGTAATTGTCATTCTGTAGATTTTCCGCAAACCAGCACTGCGTTCCGATTAGCACCGTCGCGTACGCATGACCATCGTACGTCACTGTCGACGTGCCGCACGTTGACGGCGTCGTGAACGTGATCGTGTCACCATAGCTCGTACCCACGCTGTTCGTCGCGTAGCCCACGGCCCAGTACTGCGTGCCGGGGGACAGACTCGACAGCGACCCCGTGAATGGACTCGATGTGCCGCTGCCCGCAACGTCCGAAGGGGTTGTCAACGCCGAATTCGTCGCATACTTGAAGCCCGTCGCAGAAACCGCTGCACTGCCCGTCGCCGTGATGATGGCGTTCAGCGTTGCAGTGGTCTCGGTCACCGAAGTAGCTGCGCCCGTGTCCACCGTGGGAGCCGCATCTTGCAAGCAACGGACGGAAAAGCCGTAGCGTACGTAGTTGTGGTAACGGGTGACACCGGAACTCCCAGAGAACAAGTTGCGGTTCCAAGCGTGAGATCCAGACGGAGAGGAACTCCACCAGTCGCCGTAGTTTCCGAGATTGGCAAAGTTTCCATTGTCGTAGGTTCGGTAGCCACCGGGCAAGGCCGAGAAGACGCTGCTGTTCGTGCCGTTCCAAGCGGGCGAGTCACTCGAAGATGCCTTCATGGCTGCACCCGCACCTGAAGCGCCGCCGAGGTGCGTTTCCAGCGCAGTCCACTCCGCATCCGTCGGCACATGCCAGCCCGTAGGACACAAACCTGCAGCATTCGTAACCGCATACCAGTTGTACAGCCTGCCGTAGGTGGTTAGGTTGCTTGCCTCGTTTGCCCCTCCTTGGTCGTACACCGTTTGGGCACCAGATGTGGTCGAAGTCCAGGTGCTGTTGTTCAGATTGCCTAGAATCGCCGTCCCGTCGTTGTAGTTGTCGTTGCGCAAGTTCTCCTTGAACCAACACTGCGAACCGATCAACACCGTCGTGTACGCGTGGCCGTCGTACGTCAACGTCGACGTGCCGCAGGTAAACGGCGCTCTCGTCGTGAACGTAATAGTGTCGCCATAGCTCGTGCCCACGCTGTTCGTCGCATAGCTCACCGCCCAGTATTGTGTCGAAGCCGTCAGCCCGGTCAGCGACCCCGTGAACGGACTCGAAGTACCGCTGCCCGCGATGTCCGTCGGGGTTGTCAACGCCGAATTCGTCGCATACTTGAAGCCCGTCGCAGACACCGCCGCCCCGCCCGTCACAGTGATGGTGGCGTTGAGCGTCGCAGTGGTCTCGGTCACCGACGAAGCCGCATCCGTGTCCACCGTGGGAGCCGCGTCTTGCAAGCAACGGACAGAAAAGCCGTAGCGTACATAGTTGTGGTAACGGGTGACACCGGAACTCCCAGAGAACAAGTTGCGATTCCAAGCGTCAGATCCGGACGGAGAGGAACTCCACCAGTCGCCGTAGTTTCCGAGATTGGCAAAGTTTCCATTGTCGTAGGTTCGGTAGCCACCGGGCAAGGCCGAGAAGACGCTGCTGTTCGTGCCGTTCCAAGCGGGCGAGTCACTCGAAGATGCCTTCATGGCTGCACCCGCACCTGAAGCGCCGCCAAGCTGCGTTTCCACGGCAGTCCACTCCGTGTCTGTCGGCACGTGCCAGCCCGACGGGCACAAGCCCGCCGCATCGGTTACCGCATACCAGTTGTACAGGCGGCCATAGGTAGCAAGGTTCGTTGCCTCGTTTACTCCGCCTTGGCCGTAGACAGTTTGGGCCCCTGATGTGGTCGAAGTCCACGTGCTGTTGTTCAGACTGCCTGAAATCGCCGTCCCGTCGTTGTAGTTGTCGTTCCGCAAGTTCTCCTTGAACCAACACTGCGAACCGATCAACGCCGTCGTGTACGCATGGCCGTCGTACGTCACCGTCGACGTGCCGCACGTAAACCCTGCTGGTACACTCGTCGTGAACGTGATTGTGTCGCCATAGCTCGTACCCACGCTGTTCGTCGCATAGCCCACCGCCCAGTATTGGGTCGAAGCCGTCAGCCCAGTCAGCGATCCCGTGAACGGACTCGATGTGCCGCTGCCCGCGATGTC
>JBIIRP010000213.1:0-3066 GCA_044341475.1 Flavobacteriales bacterium
TGCCAGGCGGCTCGGGCGGTGTCCCAACCGCCGCCTGCGGGGGCCGAGCGGACGTCCCGGAAGGCCGGAATGTCCAGGCAGGAGGGGTCGATTTCGCCGATGAACCGGCTGGCGTCGCCGTGGGTAACTTGGCCCCACCGGAAGCGCGTCAGCGCGTAGGTGAGGGTACAGGTCTCGCACGCGCGCGTGAGCGCGACATAAAAGAGGCGGCGTTCTTCCTCGAGGTCCGCGCGGGACTGCATGGCCATTTGGCTGGGGAACAGATTCTCCTCGAGGCCCACGACGAACACGTGCGGGAATTCGAGGCCTTTCGCGGCGTGGACCGTCATCAGGCTGATTTTCTCCGTGTCGCCGTCGTCTTCGTCGGCGTCCGTTAGCAGGGCCACGTCGGCGAGGAAGCCGTCGAGGGTGGGAACGTCTTCGGGATCCAGCTCGAGCCGGGATTGCACGTAGGACTGGACGCCGTTCAGGAGTTCCTGAATGTTCTCGTAGCGGGAAACGCCTTCGGGCGTTCGGTCGGCGTGCAGGGCGTGGACCAGGCCGGTGTGGCGGGCGATGTGCAAGGCCAAATCATGCGCAGGCACGCGGCTCAGTTCGGCAGAGAAGCTGCGGATGAGGGTAGCGAACGCATCGAGTTTGGCCCACGCGGCGCCCCGCAGCGCCGCGGGCGGCTCCCCCTGCAGCACCTCCCAAATCGCCACATCCCGCTGCGCAGCCTCCGTCACCACCCGATCCATCGTGGTATTCCCGATCCCGCGCGCCGGATAATTGATGACCCGCCGCAGCGCCTCGTCGTCGTTCGGATTCACGGCCAGCCGGAAGTACGCAATCAAATCCTTGACCTCCTTGCGCTGGTAAAACGACAGGCCCCCGTAAATCCGGTATGGCAGGTTCAGCTTCCGCAAGCTCTCTTCAAACGCCCGCGACTGCGCGTTCGTGCGGTACAAAATGGCACACGCGCTCCACGGCACCTGGCGCTGGGCGGACAAATCGAACAGCTGCGTGGCAACGAATCGCCCCTCCTCGTTGTCCGATGCGCACCGGTGCACGCGGATTTTCTCGCCGCCGTCGTTCGCGGTCCACAGATCCTTCGGAATGCGGTCGCTGTTCTTCTCGATGACGGAATTCGCCGCCTGCACGATGCGGCCGGTGGACCGGTAGTTCTGCTCGAGCTTGTACAGGGCGGCGTCCGGGTAGTCCTTCTTGAAGTTGAGGATGTTCTGGATGTTTGCGCCGCGGAAGCCGTAGATGCTCTGTGCGTCGTCGCCGACCACGCAGATGTTCTCGTGGACCGCGGCGAGTTGCTTGACGATCAGGTACTGGGCGAAGTTCGTGTCCTGGTACTCGTCGACGAGGAGGTAGCGGAAGGTATGCTGGTACTTGCTGAGCAAATCCGGGAAATCGCGCAGCAACACGTTCATTTTGAAGAGCAAATCGTCGAAATCCATCGCCTGGGCCCGGAAGCAACGGGCTTCGTAGGTGCGGAACACTTCGGCGATGCGGGGGCGCCCGGCTTGCTTGTCTTCGCCCGTGATTTCATCGTTCTCGGCGTAGGCGCGCGCGTCGATGAGGTTGTTTTTCGCGGCCGAGATGCGGGCCTGAATGCTCGACGGTTTGTAGACTTTGTCGTCCAAACCGAGGCCAGAAATGATCTCCTTCAGGAGCGACCGGCTGTCCGCTGTATCGTAAATCGTGAAGTTCCGTGTGTAGTTGAACCGCTCGGCCTCGGTGCGCAGGATGCGGGCGAACACACTGTGGAAGGTGCCCATCCACAGGCTGCGTGCGTCGGACTCGCCTACGACCTGCGCGATGCGTTCTTTCATCTCGCGTGCGGCCTTGTTCGTAAACGTCAAGGCCAAAATGGAGAAGGGGTCTACACCGCGTTCGATCAGATGTGCCATGCGGTAGGTGAGGACGCGGGTCTTGCCGGAACCGGCGCCCGCGATGACCATCATCGGACCCTCAATGTGGGTCGCTGCAGCACGTTGAGCGGGATTGAGCGTGTCGAGGAAATGCACGTTTCGAAGGTAGTGCCACGGTGGCGGTGCCTGTCAATGAAACTGTCCGAAAAAAGGCACAAGCCGCACTTGTTTTCTAACAGCTATCTGTTACCTTTGCGGCCCCTTATTTCGGGGAAACCTCTGTCTGTACCACACCGAACCTGATCGAACCGGAACGAATGCCTACGATTTCGCAGCTCATCCGCAAGGGCCGCACCACACTCGCAGAGTCGAGCAAGTCTGCCGCGCTGGACGCCTGTCCACAGCGCCGCGGTGTGTGTGTCCGCGTGTACACCACGACGCCGAAGAAGCCGAATTCCGCCATGCGGAAGGTGGCCCGTGTGCGTCTCACGAACGGGAATGAAGTGAACGCGTACATCGGCGGGGAGGGACACAACCTCCAGGAGCACAGCATCGTTTTGGTCCGCGGCGGCCGGGTGAAGGACCTGCCGGGTGTGCGGTACCACATTGTGCGTGGCGCACTCGATACGGCGGGTGTGGACGGACGCGGACAGCGCCGGTCGAAGTACGGAACGAAGCGGAAGAAAGCGAAGAAGTAATCATGAGAAGGAGAGCCCCTAAAAAGCACCCGATTCTGCCGGACCCGAAGTTCGGTAGCGTGCTGGTCACGAGCTTCGTGAACAACCTCATGCTCGACGGCAAGAAGAGCACCGCGTACAGCATCTTCTACGATGCGATGGAGCGGGTGCAGCAGCGCACCGGTGAAGACGGTTTGGCCATCTTCATCAAGGCGCTCGAAAATGTAACTCCGGGTGTGGAAGTGCGCAGCCGTCGTGTGGGCGGTGCAACCTTCCAGATCCCCCAGCCCATCCGGGATACCCGTCGCCAGAGCCTGGCGATGAAGTGGATGATCGGCTACGCCCGCAAGCGGAACGAAAAGACCATGTCGGATCGGTTGGCTGCGGAGGTGATTGCTGCTTCCAAAGAGGAAGGAGCGACGTTTAAAAAGAAGGAGGACACGCACCGCATGGCGGAAGCGAACAAGGCCTTCGCTCACTTCCGTTTCTGATTCCTAGCTCCTAACGCACCCCACCATGGCTAAGAG
>JBIIRP010000214.1:0-3045 GCA_044341475.1 Flavobacteriales bacterium
GGGCGGCGCGCTTTTCACCCCGAACGCAGGCCAATGGCCGGACGAGGTCCGGTTCTGCACCCGCCTTGATGGCGGCGCGGTTTGGCTGACCGCAGGGGGGTGGAATGCGGAATGGTGGGGTCCTGGGCGCAGCCACGGCGGTGCTCGGCAGACGGCGGGCGGGGAGGTGTGGGGCTGGACGCTCGCGTGGGAAGGGGCCCGGCTGGACGCAGGGGTTTCGAGCAGCCAGCCAGCCACCCGGACCGAGAGCTACTTCTTCGGCAACGACCCCTCCCGGTGGGCGCGGAACCTCCACCCCGCGGGGACGATTCGCTATGCGGAGCTCTATCCCGGAATCGATTGGGTGGTGCGGGGGGAGCCCGGCCGCCTCGACGGGTTCAAGCACGAATTCCATGTCGCTCCCGGGGCCGACCCGGACGCAATTGCTGCCGTGTACGCCGGCTCGGAGACCTGGGTGCGCCCGGACGGCGCGCTCGTGCACGCGGTGGGCCCCGAGGGCACTTGGGGTGAGGTGGTGGAAGCGCCGCCCTTCGCCTACCAACTCCTCGGCACCCGGCTCGTTCCGGTGCCGTGCAGCTATGCCGCCTCGCCGCAACCCGACGGCAGCACCCGCGTCCGCTACATCCTCGGGGACTACGACCCTGCACTTCCGCTGGTCATCGATCCGGAGCTGCAGTTCGCCTCCTACATCGGTGCGACCGCAGACAACTGGGGCTTCACGGCGGCCTACGATGCCGATGGGCGGCTGCTCGCGGGTGCCGGTATCCGTTCCGGCGGCGGCACCTACCCGACCACACCCGGGGCGATTTCCTCGGCGGCGCTCGGTGGTGAGTTCGACTGGGGCATCAGCTTTTTCAGCGCAGACGGCTCGAACCTGGAGCACAGCACCTACCTCGGTGGCTCGGCCATGGAATATCCCCACAGCATCGTCGCCGGGGCGGAGGGGGACGTGTACATTATGGGGACGACGGGGTCGGCGAACTTCCCGACGACGTTCGGGGCGTACTCGACCGTGTTTGCGGGGGGGCCGTTTGTGGATTTGGGCGGCTACCACTTCTTCGGGGCCTACGCCGAGGGGTGCGACATGGCCGTGGTTCGGTTGGATTTGGGGTCTGGGGATTTGCTGGCGGGGACCTACCTCGGCGGGACGGGCAACGACGGCATTAACATCGCGGATCCGTTGAATTACAACTACGGCGATGTCTGCCGGGGTGAGGTGAATGTGGATCCGACGGGGCGGCCGTGGGTGGCCAGCGTGACGTCGAGCGCGAACTTCCCGGGGGTGGCTGCGTTCGAGCCGTCGTTGCAGGGGGCGACCGACGGGGTCGTTTGCCGGCTGTCTGCGGACCTGTCGGACCTGGAGTTGTCCTCGTTTTTAGGGGGGAGCGATGACGATGCGGCGTATGCGATTGCCTTTGCGCCGGAGGTGCCCGTCCGCGCCTACGTCGCGGGCGGGACCCAAAGCAGCGACTTCATCAGCACGACCGGGGGATTCGATGGGAGTTTCAACGGGGTGGTGGATGCGTTTTTGGTCCGCCTGGACGTGGGAGGTGGAGGCAGCGGGTGGTCGGTGGCCGATGCGACGTTCTTCGGGTCGAGCGCGTACGACCAGGCGTACCTCGTCCAGGTGGATACCGACAACCGCCCCTACCTATGCGGTCAGACCACGGGGTCGATAAACATCTATGGATCAGGAACCTACGCCGCAAATCCGAACGGCAGCTCATTCATCGTGCGCTTCACGCCGGACCTGTCGGCTACGGAATTCGTGACCCGCGTGGGGGCGAACATCCCGAACGGCGTGGACATCAGTCCCACGGCGTTTCTCGTCAGCGACTGCGGCGAGATCTACCTGTGCGGCTGGGGCGGCGACACGAACGCGTTCAACTCGGCCTACGCGACGACCTCGACCACCTCCGGTATGCCGGTCACGCCGGGACAGCCGGATGTCGATGCGTCGACGGACGGAAGCGACTTTTGGCTCGGCATCCTCGCGCCGGACGCGACGGCCCTGACCTATGGCACCTTCCTCGGCGGCCCGTTCTCGAACGAGCACGTCGACGGCGGCACGTCGCGCTTCGACAAGGACGGGACGGTCTACCAAGCGGTGTGCGCGGGCTGCGGCGGATACGATGACTTCCCGGTCACGGACGGAGCCTCCAGCGAGGTGAACCTCTCGACAAACTGCAACCTCGGGGTGTTCAAATTCACCCTCGGTTCCCTGATTGCCGACATCGAAATCGAAGCTCCCCCCATCCTTTGCCCGGGTGAGCCGGTCCAATTCGTCAACACGTCCATCGGGGGCTCAATCTACTCCTGGACTTTCGGCGACCTCGAAACGAGCTCGACGGAAAATCCGGTCCACACCTTCGACCAGCCCGGTCAATGGGACGTGATGCTTGTCATCTCTAGCGCGGCCGGGACGGAGGGGTGCCTCGCGCCCGACACGGCCTTCGCGACCCTGACCATCGCCTCGCTCCCCACCCCCACGGTCGACGCCGTGGCGCCCATCTGCCCGGGTGCCTCCGTGACGCTTCAGGCCTGGGAATCCTCGGGTGACGGAGGCTTGCAGTGGTCGCCCCATCCGACCCTGAGCACGACCTCCGGTGCCTCGCCCGTGGTGACCCCGATAGAAACCACGACCTACACGGTGACGGAATCGAACGTGTGTGGCGACGGGTCAGCGGCGGTCACGGTCGAGGTGGTCGAGATGGAGACGTCGGTGACGCAAGACCTGCCGATGTGCGCTGGCGATGTGGTGACGTTGGAGGCGACGGGAGGGGCATCGGTGACGTGGTCGCCCGTCACCGGACTGGGCAGTCCGGCGTCGGCGGTGACGACGGCGTCGCCCGCGTCGACCACGACGTACGTTGCGACCCTGCTGTCGCCGGAGGGGTGTGTGGCGGAGGAGGAGGTGACGCTGTACGTCGCGCAAGGCCTGCCCGGAGGCACAACCTGGCCGGTCCAGCACCTGTGCATCGGGCAGGGGATGACCCTGCAGGCGGGGGAGGGGGAATCCTGGCTTTGGTCCCCTTCCACGGGCTT
>JBIIRP010000267.1:0-3043 GCA_044341475.1 Flavobacteriales bacterium
TCATCTCGACCTCCGTCGCGGCGCCGATGTAGAGGACGGCCACGCCGCCGGCGAGCTTCGCGAGGCGCTCCTGGAGCTTCTCCTTGTCGTAGTCGCTGGTGGTCTTTTCGATTTGGGCCTTGATTTCGGCGACGCGACCGGCGATGGCGTCCTTGTGGCCGGCACCGTTGACGATGGTCGTGTTGTCCTTGTCCACCGTGATTTTCTCAGCGGTTCCGAGGTCCGCGAGGGTCACGTTGTCCAGCTTCAGGCCGGTTTCTTCCGAGATGACCTGGCCGCCGGTGAGGATGGCGATGTCCTGCAGCATGGCCTTGCGGCGATCGCCGAAGCCCGGTGCTTTCACCGCTGCCACCTTGATGGCGCCGCGGATTTTGTTCACCACGAGGGTGGCGAGGGCTTCCCCGTCGACGTCCTCGGCGATGATGAGGAGCGGGCGGCCGGTTTGGGCCGTCTTCTCGAGCGTCGGCAGGATGTCCTTCATCGTCGAGATCTTCTTGTCGTAGATCAGGATGAAGGGGTTGTCGAGCTCGGACTCCATCTTCTCCGCGTTCGTGACGAAGTAGGGAGAGAGGTAGCCGCGATCAAACTGCATGCCCTCGACCGTCTTCACTTCCGTCTCGGTGCCCTTTGCTTCCTCGACCGTGATGACGCCTTCCGTACCGACCACCTTCATGGCCTGGGCGATCAACGCGCCGATAGCCGCGTCGTTGTTCGCGGAGATGGCGGCGACTTGCTCGATTTTCTGGGTGTCGTCACCCACTTTGCGGGAGATTTTCTGGAGCTCGCTGACGATGGCCGTGGTGGCTTTGTCCATGCCGCGCTTCAGGTCCATCGGGTTTGCGCCAGCCGCGACGTTGCGGAGGCCTTCGGCGACGAGGGCCTGGGCGAGGACCGTCGCGGTCGTCGTTCCGTCCCCGGCGACGTCCGCCGTCTTCGACGCGACTTCTTTCACCATTTGGGCGCCCATGTTCTGAATCGGGTCTTTCAACTCGATTTCCTTCGCCACGGACACCCCGTCTTTCGTCACCGAAGGCGACCCGAACTTCTTGTCAATCACTACGTTACGACCCTTCGGGCCCAACGTAACCTTTACTGCGTTTGCGAGCGCATCGACACCGGCCTTCAACCCATTCCGGGCGTCCGTGTCAAACTGAATGTCTTTTGCCATAATTTCTTTGTTTTAAGCCGATTAGAGCACTGCGAGAATGTCGCTCTCGCGCATGATCATGAAGTCCTTTCCGCCCAGCTGCAGCTCGGTGCCGGAGTACTTCCCGTAGAGGACCGTGTCCCCCACCTTCACCGTGGTCGGCTCGTCCTTCTTGCCCGGGCCCACGGCGATCACCGTGCCGCGTTGGGGCTTCTCCTTCGCCGTATCTGGGATGTAAAGTCCAGCGGCGGTCTTCTCTTCTGCCGCGGCGGGTTCGACGAGAACCCGATCCGCGAGGGGTTGGATGTGAACAGACATTGTGGTTAAAAAAGGGTTTAGCATCCGGCCTTCAGCGAATGCCGTGCCACTCCGCCCCACGCCCCGGCCTTCTGCCAAATCGACACACTCCCCCCGCCCCTCTGCCGACCGTATGCCAAAAAAAAATGCCAGCCCTGACAGGCTGGCACCTTCGCGCGATTTCGAATTCGTTTACGGCGCCGGCTGTTCGCCCGCTGCCCCGGCTCCTTGCGCCTCGCCCCCAGCAGGAGCACCCTCCGCCTCAACTCCACCCTCCGTGGTCGTCGTCGCCGGCATGATGGACTCATCTGGCAATCCGGTGTCCTCCGTATTCCCGTTGTAGATTCCGGCGACGATGCACAGGATGAAGAATGCACCGGTCAGGTACCACGTCGCTTTCTCGAGGAAATCCGTCGTCCGCTGCACGCCGCCGAAATTCCCCGCGCCCGTAAATCCGGACGACAGACCGCCTCCTTTCGGATTTTGGACCAGCACCACGAGCGCGAGCAAAATGCACACGACCAGAATCAACGCCATCAGGAAAATGCCCATCACCCAAGATTTTTCAATGCGGCCGCAAAGTACGTGCTTTTTTCCGGATATTTCAAGGCAAGCTGTGCGTACGCGCGCCGCGCCCGCTCCACCTGCCCCTGCCGCACGTACAGCAACGCCATCGTTTCGGTCACCAGCTCCTCCTGCTCCTCCACACTCGCGCGCGCCAAATCCACCACGCGCGGATTCTGCTCCTCCCTCAACCTCCCGATCCGCGGACTCGCCCGGATGAACCGGTCGATGACCTCTTCCGGACGTCGCACCGTCCCCTCCTCTTGCGCAGCCGCCGTCTCAAACCCCACCTTCCCCGCCCGGTCCGCTAGCCACCGCGCAAACTCCGACCTCCCGCTCCCCGCCGTTTCGGGCTCTTCGACTTCCCGCGCCTCCCACTCGAGCACATCCCGCTCGATGGAACTGGACACGGCAGCGGCGAGAACGGTGGTGGAGAGGGAGGGGGAGGACGAGGTTGAGGACGAGGTTGAGGTTGAGGTTGAGGACGAGGTTGAGGTTGAGGACGAGGTTGAGGTTGAGGTTGGAGGTTGAGCGGCGCTGGGCGCCGCAGGTTGGGGTTGGGGTTGAGGACGAAGTTGGGGTTGGGAGGTTGAGGGGAAAGCCACCGGTGCAGCCGAAGTCACTTCCTCCTCACCACTCTCACTCAAACTCTCACTCAAACTCAAACTCTCACTTAAACTCAAACTTGAACTCAAACCCAAACCCAAACTGATCCCTCCCTCAACCACGGAATACACCCGTTGGCGGTTGGGGGCGTGGGCACAGGCGCGCAGGAGGTCGCGTTCGCTGTCGCCGTGGTCGGCTGCGTGGGAGGCGCGGGCGAGGAGGACGGCGAAGGCCGACGCCCACGGAAACCGGCTGCACCACCCCGCCAAATCGTCGCGGTCAGCGCCCTCCGCCTGGGCGGGTGCGTCGAGGAGTGCCAGGAGCCGCTTGCCGTCCATCACCAATTGCCGAGCGAGGCGTTGAAGATGTCTTGGGAGAGTTGGTCCGCGAGGTCGGCAAGGACCTGTTCCTCGACGGCGGTAAAGTCCT
>JBIIRP010000215.1:0-3040 GCA_044341475.1 Flavobacteriales bacterium
CTGGGAACGTTGGTCTGCCGCCGAGCGCATCCTCATCATCGGGTGCGGCACGAGTTGGCACGCCGGCCTGGTGGCTGAATACCTGCTCGAGGAGTTCACGCGCATTCCCGTCGAGGTGGAATATGCGAGCGAGTTTCGCTACCGAAATCCCATCGTGAAGCCCACCGACGTGGTGATTGCGATTTCGCAAAGCGGTGAGACGGCAGACACACTCGCCGCGCTCCGGCTCGCCAAATCCCAAGGAGCCCATGTCTTCGGGGTCTGCAACGTGGTGGGGTCCAGCATCGCCCGCGAAACCCACAGCGGCAGCTACACCCACGCCGGCCCGGAGATCGGCGTAGCCTCGACGAAGGCCTTCACGGCCCAAGTCGCCGTCCTCACCCTCATCGCCCTGCACCTCGGCAAACGCCTCGGCACGCTCCCTTCCGACCGCTACTTCCGCCTCCTCGCCGAACTCTCTGGCATCCCCGACAAGGTCCAGCGCATCCTCGACCAGGACCTCCGCATCCAGGCCATTTCCGAGGAGTTCCACAAAGCGACAAACGCCCTCTACCTCGGCCGGGGCTACAACTTCCCCGTCGCACTCGAAGGCGCCCTCAAGCTCAAGGAAATCAGCTACATCCACGCGGAAGGCTACCCCGCCGCAGAAATGAAGCACGGCCCCATTGCGTTGATTGACAGCGAAATGCCCGTTGTCTTCATCGCCACGGACGACGAGGTGTACGACAAGGTGGTGTCGAACATCCAGGAGGTGCGGGCCCGCGGTGGGCGACTCATTTCCATCGTTACGGAAGGCGACCGCACGGTGCCGGGCCTGTCTGACCACGTCATCGAGATTCCCCGCTGTGACGCGGCGCTTGTCCCCCTGCTCACCAGCATCCCCTTGCAACTGCTGAGCTACCACATCGCCGTCATGCGCGGGTGCAACGTGGATCAGCCGCGAAACCTTGCGAAGAGCGTCACGGTCGAGTGATTTCCGCCGAGCTATCAACAGGTTTTCAACAATCAGGGTTCGGATAAGTCCAGCCAAGCGGCAGAGAGGTCGGCGGTTTTTTCCCGTACTTGGCCCTCTAGATTCTGAAACCACAACCTTTTTCTCCATGAAAAAACTTGTTTTCGCACTGGCGCTCGTGTCGCTGGTCTCCTTCGGCGCTCAGGCGCAGAAGCAAATGGGCGATGAGCACAACATCGAACTCGGCTTCACCCCGCTCGGCGACGGCGTCATCGATGGCACGGTCCTGAAGTACCGGAACTTCCTCGAAGACAACCGCGCGTTCCGCGTGTCGTTGATGCTCGACAACAGCACAGACGTGTATGTTACGGCACAGGAAGGCGACGAGTCGGACACGGATCCGGTGAGCCCGCAGCTACACGACACCGAGAAGAACTCCATGTTCGGTCTTGCCGTCGGCTACGAAATGCACTGGGACGGCCAGGACCGCCTGTCTCCCTACTGGGGAGTCGAGGCGTTCTTCATGACCGGCAACTCCAGCTACGAGACCGAATACTGGGGCGCAAATGACATCGACAACTTGGGCCAGCTCGAGAAGAACGTGACCTGGACCGCAACGACATCGCAAGGCACCAACACCTTCGGCATCCGCCTCGTCACCGGCGCTGACTTCTACTTCACGGATGCAATGTACATGGGCGTGGAGGCCGGTCTCGGCTTCGCCTCGACGAAGGTCACGGACTACACCACCGAAGTGAGCGACCTCGTCGCATGGAACCTCGAAAACGGCGCTACTCCGGAAACTGATGCGCCGGTTGCCATCGTCGGCGGTATCGACGACGGCCACCTGAGCAACTTCACCCTGGGCAACGTGTTCCAGTCGTCGTTGCGCATCGGCTACCTGTTCAACTGAGCAGAATTTGCTTGAGAAAAGGGCCACCTTCCGGGGTGGCCTTTTTTTTGTGCCAAATCGCCGGCGCCAAACGAACTTGGCCTCCATGGAAATCGCATGTGAACTGCGGCGGCGGAATTACACCGCGAACCTCGGAGCCCCCATCGAACTGGGCGTGCCGGTGCAAGCCGAGGACGGCGCCCGGGCCTGGTACGTCGCTCCACCCACCTTCGAACCGGTCCGCATGGGCGATTGGGTGGGGTCCGTGGAGCAGGGCGCCGCCGTCAACTTCCGGAACATCCACTTCAATCCGCACGGCCACGGAACGCACACCGAATGTTTGGGCCACATCACCCTGGTCTGTGAACGGTTGCCCGAGGCGCTGCCGCCCGTGCTGATGTTCGCGGCCGTCATCACCGTGGCGACGGAGGACCGGGCGGGAGACCGGGTGCTCTCGGGTCCGGCAATGCGGGCGGCGTGGGAGCGGGTCGCGGGCACGGACGGAGCCATCAAGGCGTGCGTGCTGCGCACAGCGCCGCCCGACCCTACATGCGGGCGGCAGGACTGGTCGAACACGAATCCGCCCTATTTGGCGGCCGATGCGGCGGCGGGTCTCGTGGAGGCGGGTGTAGAGCACCTGCTGCTGGACTTGCCTTCGGTGGACCGGGAGGTGGATGGCGGGGCGCTTGCGGCGCATCGGGCGTTTTGGCGCGTGCCCGACGCCCCGCGGCGGCACGCTACGATCACGGAAATGATCCACGTGCCACACGACGTGGCCGATGGCATTTACCTGCTCAACCTGCAGGTCGCGCTGTTCGACAACGATGCGGTGCCCAGCCGGCCCGTGCTTTTCCGCATCTTTGCTGCCTGATGAACACGATTCGACTGCTTATGTGCGCTGCCGTGGTGGCCGCAGCGACCGGGTGCACCCACCTTGAACAATCCGTCAAACTCGCCGAGGGCTCGCTCGTCCTCGACATCGCTCCTGTGCAGGTGGATGTCAAGGTCGATACTACGCGGACGCTCACCGGCGTGGGGCGCAGCACCTGGGTGCTCGGGGTCATCCGCCTCGGCGACCGGACCACAGCCGATTTCCCTGGCATGCCGTTCGGGCCTGGGGCGGTGACGCATGAGAAGCGGGCTGCCATCTACAAAGCCCTAAAAGACACGGAATTCGATGTGCTTGTGAACCCCAA
>JBIIRP010000038.1:0-11046 GCA_044341475.1 Flavobacteriales bacterium
GGGGGGGGGGGGGGGGGGGGTGGGGGGGGGGGGGGGGGCGGTGCGGTGACAGGGAGGAGGACGAAGCGCACGGAGGAGGCGTTCGAGGAGGTGACCGTGGCGGAAATGGCGATGCAGTCGGGGATGCCGGTGGGTGGGGCGGGGAAGGCGGGCGCCGGGGGAACAGCGGGCTCGAGGTCTAGGGGAGTGCAGGTGAAGCCGGAGGTGCTGAGGGACCACCGCGAGGCGAGGCCGGTTGCGAAGAAACCGGGGAAGGCTTCGGTGCTCGGGAGGGGGGAGGGAGAGCCGAAGGAGGAGAGGACGATGGGGTCGAGGTAGCCCGAGGCGCCGAGGTGAAGGGTTGTGCCGGCCGTAGAGTCGGAAGTGAAAAGGTGGATGCGCGTGAAGTTGGACGTGGAGGGCGCGAAGTCTGCGGACCATTCCCAGCGGCGGACCGCGGTGGGACCCGGACAGGTCCCGATCCAGGATGTTCCGGCGCCGTCGAGGGCCAGGGTCCAGCCGGTGCCGTCCCAGGACCAGGAGGAGAGGTCACCGAACCAGTTGGTCGGAGTTTGGGCCGTGGCGCCCAGCCACGGCAAGAACAAACACCCCATTGCAAGCCACCACCGCATGTCCTTCGCCGCTATCTGTGAGGCCACAAAGGTCCAGCACATGCAAGAAAACCGTGCAAACGCACACACATCAGAGGGCTACATTTGCAAAATGGAACAAGGACTTCGGGTGGCGGTTGTCGGCGCCACGGGCCTCGTCGGCCGGAAAATGCTGGAAGTGCTGGAGGAGCGCCAGTTTCCCGTGCGCGAACTGCTGCCCGTCGCCAGCGAACGGAGCGTGGGGAGCATGGTGGAATTCAACGGCACAAGCACGCGCGTGTGTCGGATGGAGGACGCTGTGGAGGCCGCGCCCGAGGTGGCGCTGTTCAGTGCAGGGGGCAGTGTGAGTTTGGAGTGGGCCCCGCGGTTTGCTGCAGCGGGAACGACGGTCATCGACAACAGCAGTGCCTGGCGCATGCACGCCGACGTGCCCCTGGTCGTCCCCGAGGTGAACGGCCATGCCATCGGTTCCGGCGACCGCATCATTGCAAATCCGAACTGCACGACCGCCCAGCTCGTGATGGTGCTCAAACCGCTGCACGACGCCTTCGGCATCCTCCGCGGCACCGTCAGCACGTACCAAAGCGTCACAGGAACCGGAGCTGCGGCCATCGCCCAGCTCGAAGCGGAGCGCGCTGGTGCGGAAGGTCCTGGGGTGTATCCGTATCCGATTGACCGCAACGTGATTCCGCACTGCGATGTGTTTGGCCCGGAAGGGTACACGAAGGAGGAAATGAAGGTCTGGAATGAGACCCGTAAAATCCTGAACGACAACAAGATCGCTATGGTGTGTACCGCAGTGCGTGTGCCGGTCGTGGGCGGACACAGCGAAAGCGTGCACCTGACGCTTGCGCGCGACTTCACGCTCGACGAGGTGCGCGCGCTCCTCGCTGCGTTCCCCGGCGTGGTGGTGGTCGATAACCCCGAAAAGAAGGCCTATCCGATGCCGCTGCATGCGCACGGACGGGATGAGGTGTTTGTCGGCCGCATCCGTCGCGACCTCGCCGACCCCCGGGGCCTGCACCTGTGGATCGTCGCGGACAACCTCCGCAAAGGAGCCGCGACGAATGCGGTCCAAATCGCAGAACACCTCCGATCGGTAGGCCGCTGGGATTAAGCCGTCAGCCGACTCGGAAACGAAAAACCCCGCCGGATGGGCGGGGTTTTCTGAGAGCCGATATGCGGACTCGAACCGCAGACCTACGCATTACGAATGCGTCGCTCTACCAACTGAGCTATATCGGCAAAAGCGTGGGCAAAGATACGGATTCCCTTTTCTGAAGGTTGCAGACCTGCTCAAAAATCTTCCCGCGAAGCAGCCGGTTCCTCAGCAAGCAGGGACCAAATGCTTCGTGCACGGGTTGCTCCCTCCGTGTCCGCATGGCGCTCGAGGTAGGTGATGAGCGCCTCGGTCTGTTCGCGTCCTCGGTGGACTTGGCGGAGCAGGGCATTGATGGATTTGCGCCGGTCATCGCGCTCCAAGGCTTCCTTGCGCGCGGTGTGGATGATGCGCCGAAGTTCCCGGGGTTCCCAGGGCTTTTCGAGGTACCAATCCACGTGTCCCGCGTTCACGGCCTCCTTCAACAGGTCGAGGGTGCCGTACGCCGTAATCATGACACGAACCACGTCGGGGAATTCCTTCACGGCCGCACTCAGGATGTCTAATCCAGTGCCTTCCGGCATTTTGTGGTCGGTCACTAACATATCTACCGGTTCATTGCCGAGCTGGTAGAGAGCTTCGTGTAAGTTGTTTGCCACCAAAATCCGGGCGTCTTTGCGAAACTCCGCCACGAAGGCCCGGAGGTTGTGGACCTCGTCATCGACGTACAGCACCGTGTAGCGCGGGTCGTCGAGTGGATACTCCGGAAAGTGCATAGTGCAGGCTGCAGGGGCTGACAATGTAGGTCAAACCCACGAAACCTACCGCACGGTTGATCCTGGAATAGGCGTTTCTTCCGGTGTCACGAATCGCAGGGTGCCTTCCGGTGTTTCGGCCAGCAGGACCATGCCACGGCTTTCGATGCCCCGGATGGTCCGCGGAGCAAGGTTTGCTAAAAGCAGCACGTCCCGTCCGACCACCTCCTCGGGGGCAAAATGCTCTGCGATACCGCTCAACACCGTGCGCGTATCGAGGCCGGTATCGAGGGTCAGTTGCAGCAGTTTGTCTGCCTTCGGCACTTTTTCGCAGGCCAAAACCCGCGCAACCCGCAAGTCGAGCGCCGCAAACGTATCGTACGCAATCTCCGGCTTCAGGGCGGGAAGGGTGGGCGAAGCGGCAGCTCCGACGGCGGGCTGCGGGTTGCCGAGTTGGGCGCGTTGGGTGTCCACGGTGGCGTCGTCGATTTTAGGGAACAGGATGGGAAGGTCTCCGAGGGGGGTGCCGGGCTGGGCGAGGTCCGGGCCGGCGTCGGCCCAGCGGCGCCCGGTCACGCCGAAGGCATGGGCGAGCCGGTCCGCGGTGGTGGGGAGGAACGGGGCAAGAAGGACGGCGCAGTTTGCCGCGACCTGGGCGCACCCGTGGAGGATGGCGGCGGCGCGCGCGGGGTCGGTCTTTGCGACCTTCCACGGCTCTTCGTCCGTGATGTAGCGGTTGCCGGCCCGCGCGACGTCGAGCGCCGCCGCCAGCGCCTCGCGGTACCGGTGCCGCTCGATGAGGGCGCCGATCCGGTCAGGGGCGGTAGCGAGTTCGTCCCGCAAGGCCAGGTCCGCGGCGGTGGGGTGAGCGGCCGGGCCGGGGATGGCCCCGTCGGTGAATTTGGCCGCGAGCACATGCACGCGGTTGACGAAGTTGCCGAGAATGTCGGCGAGTTCGTTGTTCACACGATCGCGGAACTCGACCCACGTAAACTCACTGTCCTTCTGCTCGGGCATCAAGGCCGCCAGCGTGTAGCGGAGCTCATCCGTACGGCCCGGAAAATCACGGAGGTAGTCGTTCACCCAGACCGCCCAGTTGCGCGATGTCGAAATCTTGTCGCCCTCGAGGTTCATGAAGGCATTCGCCGGCACGTTCACCGGCAGGTTGTAGCCGCCGTGTTCGCGCAGCAGAATCGGGAAAATGAGGCAGTGGAAGACGATGTTGTCCTTGCCGATGAAGTGGATGAGGTCGGCTTCCGCGCTCTGCCAAAACTCGCGCCAATCCCGCCCGTGCTGCTCGCACCACTCCATCGTCGCCGTGATGTACCCGATGGGCGCATCCAGCCAAACGTACAGCACCTTCCCCTCCGCCCCCTCGACCGGCACCGGCACCCCCCAGTCGAGATCGCGCGTCATCGCCCGGCTTTCCAGTCCGCCATCGATCCAACTCCGGCACTGCCCGAGCACGTGGGCCTTCCACGTCGCCGGGTCGTGGTGGACTTTGCCGTCGAGCATGCCCTTCTCGATGTAGTCGCGCAGCCAGTCCGCGTGGTCCCCCATGGGCAGGTACCACAGCGTGGTGTCCCGCAGTTCCGGGGTGGAGCCGCTGAGGGTGGATTTGGGGTCGACGAGGTCGGTGGGGCTGAGTGCGGAGCCGCATTTTTCGCACTGGTCGCCGTACGCGCCGGCTTCGCTGCACTTCGGACAGGTGCCCGTGATGTAGCGGTCGGCCAGGAAAGCTCCTGCCACGGGGTCGTAAAACTGCGCCTCCGTCCGCACCTCGAAGCTCCCCTTGTCCAGCAGCGTGCGAAAGAAGTCCTGGGCGACGTGGTGGTGTTTGGGGCTGCTTGTCCGGCTGTAGTGGTCGAACGAAATCCCTAACCCCGCGAACGCCTCCTGCATTTCCACGTGGTACCGGTCCACGATTTCGCGCGGCGTCACCCCGTCCTTTTTCGCCCGCAACGTAATCGCCGCGCCGTGCTCGTCCGAGCCGCAGATCCACAGGACATCGCGACCGCAGCTCCGGAGGTAGCGCGCGTGGATGTCGGCCGGCAGGTACGCCCCGGCGATGTGACCGATGTGGATGGGCCCGTTCGCGTAAGGAAGGGCCGAGGTCATCATCACGCGGCGTGGGGGAGGTGCGCTTTCCATGTGGGCCAAATTTCGAACGAACTTTCCCACGTGGAGCACATTTCTTTTCCCCAGCCTCCGCAGCATATGCGGTTGCCTCGCCCCCTGGTTCCCGGCGATGCCATCGCCCTGGTCACCCCCTCGCGCTTCGCCGACGATGCGGTGTGGGAAGCCGCCGCCGCCGCGGTCACCGCCGCGGGCTTTCGTCCCGTCTTCCCGCCTTCCACCGACCGCCCTCGCGACGGCTCGCTTGGCGGCACCGATGCAGAACGCGCTGCCGCCCTGAATCGCGCCTTTCGCGACCCGGACATCCGTGCGGTTTGGGCGCTCCGCGGCGGCTACGGCGCCGCGCGCCTCCTGCCCCTCCTCGAATCCGACCCCTTCATCGCTGACCCCACCTGGATCATCGGCTTCAGCGACATCACCGCCCTGCACGCCTGGGCAGCGCACCACGGCGTCGGCGCTCTCCACGCACCGGTGGCCTTGACCCTCGACCGCGTGCCCTCCGCCGACCGCACTGCCCTTTGGCACACCCTCCAAACCCCAACCCCAACCTCCAACTCCAACTCCAACTCAACCTCAAACTCAAACTTAAACTCAAACTTAAACTCAAACTCCGTCTGCGGCGGCAACCTCAGCGTCCTCTACAGCCTCCTCGGGACGCCGTGGTTCCCGAAGGTGGATGGGCAGTGGCTTTTCTTCGAGGATCTGGACGAGTACATGTACCACCTGGACCGTATGTTCTTTGCGTTTCGGCTTGCAGGGGTGTTTGACCGGATTGCGGGACTTGCGCTCGGAGGATTTACCGAGTTGCACGACCACGAGGTGACGTTCGGGCGGGATCTGGCGGGCATCGTGCGGGACCACGTTCCCGCAGGGGTGCCGGTGGTGTGGGGAGTGCCTGTGGGACACGGCGACCGCAATGCGCCGCTTGTGCTCGGTGCGCCGTGGGACCCGGAGTCCTACCTTCGCACACATGGAGACGCACGTTGACATCGCTTATGCCCCGTTTCAGGCGCATTTGAAAGAAGAACTATCTGCGATTGAAGCCGCTGGCTTGTACAAGCGCGAACGTATCATCGCCTCACCTCAAGGGGCTGAAATCGTTCTGGAAGACGGCCGACGTGTGCTCAATTTTTGCGCAAACAACTACCTCGGACTGAGCAGCCATCCGCGGGTGGTGGAAGCGGCCAAACGGGCCATCGACACCCACGGATTCGGCATGTCGAGCGTGCGCTTCATCTGCGGCACCCAGGACATCCACCGGGAACTCGAGCATACCATTGCCGCTTTCCACGGGACAGACGACACCATCCTGTACGCTGCGGCCTTCGATGCAAACGGCGGAGTGTTCGAGCCGCTGCTCGGCGAGCACGACGCCATCATTTCGGATGCGCTGAACCATGCGTCGATCATCGACGGGGTGCGGCTGTGCAAGGCCGCGCGGTACCGGTATGCAAACGATGACATGGAGGATTTGGAGCGGCAGCTGCAGGCTGCACGCACAGCCGGCCACCGCTTCATCCTCGTCGTGACCGACGGAGTCTTCTCCATGGACGGCGTCGTGGCCCGCATCGATGCCATCTGCGACCTCGCGGCGCGTTACGGGGCCATGACCCTAGTCGATGAATGCCACGCCACCGGCTTCATCGGCCGGACGGGCCGCGGCAGCATCGAGTTGCGCGGGGCCCTCGGCCGCGTCGACATCATCACCGGAACCCTCGGAAAGGCCCTCGGCGGAGCGATGGGCGGCTTCACGACCGGGCGCCAAGAAATCATCGACCTCCTGCGCCAGCGCAGCCGTCCGTACCTGTTTTCAAATTCACTTGCACCGAGCATCGTCGGAGCCTCACTCGAGGTGTTCCGCATGCTCGACGAGACCACGGAGCTCCGCGACCGGCTCGAGCAGAACACCGCGCAGTTCAGAGCGGGACTGCGGCGGGAAGGGTTGCCATTCAAAGACGGGGAGTCGGCCATCGTGCCGGTCATGCTCGGCGATGCACGGCTTTCGCAGGACATGGCAGCGGCCTTGCTCGACGAGGGCATTTACGTCATCGGATTTTTCTACCCTGTCGTGCCGCAAGGCCAAGCGCGGATCCGGGTCCAACTGTCTGCAGCACACACGCCTGAGCACATCGAACAGGCGGTGGCGGCGTTCGGCCGGGTGGCCCGTCGGCTGGGCGTGGTGGGCTGATGGCTCGGGTGCTCGTCGTGGGAGGAGGGCTGGCGGCGGCCCTCGTGGAGGCGGAGTGCGCACGGCGGGGGCATGAGGTAGGGGTGCGTGCGGGGCTGGCTTCGGCGGCTTCGCAGGTGGCTGCGGGGATGTTCAATCCGGTGTCGTTCCAGCGGGTGTTGCCGGTTTGGCGCGCGGAGGAACACCTTGCGGCTGTGCATGCGGTGTTCCGTGGGCTTGAGGCGCGGCTCGGGTGTACCCTGCTGCACGAAGTGCCGGTGCTCAAGGTGTTCGGAAGTGCGGACTATGCGCACCTGTGGTCCACGCGGATCGCAGAGGCCCATCCGGTGGCGGCGTGGCTCGCGTCCGGCGAGGCGTTCCCGCTGCCTTCCGGAGTCGAGGCGCCGCAGGGGGCAGGTTGGGTTCGTGCGGCGGGTTGGGTGGACGTGGCGCGGCTCCTCGATGCGTGGAAAGCCCTGCTTCAGGCGGAAGGCCGGTGGGAAGAGAGGGAATGGCACGCAGATGAGGGCGTTCCAGCGGGATGGGATGCGGTGATGGACTGCCGCGGTGTGGGGGCCCGGGAGGACCTCGCCCGCTGGGGGCTCGACCTCCGGCCAAACCACGGCGAAGTGCTGACCGTGCACGCCGACGGTCTACCGACGGACGCGTGCGTCAACGCGGTTTCGTGGGTGCTGCCGGTCGGCGAGCAGACGTGGCGCATCGGCTCTACGTACCGGTGGGACGTGGTGGATGACCGCGTGCATGCGGAGACGCAGGGGATGCTGGTGGAGCGCGTTGCGGCGGCGTTGCCGGCGGTGCGCGGTGCGGAGGTGGTAGGCCATGCTGGGGGAGTGCGGCCGGCAAGTCCGGACCGCAGGCCGTGGATCGGCGAGCTTGCGCCGGGGCATTGGGTGTGCAACGGACTCGGCACGCGGGGGGTGCTCGTGGGGCCATGGACGGTACAGCGGCTCGTCGACGCATGGGAGGATTCCGAGGTTCCCGTGCCCAGCGAGGTGGATGTTCGGAGATTCCGTACATTCAGCCCACATTGAAAGTTCCATGGAACCACTAGATTCTCAGGATAAAAAGCCGAAAAAGCCGAAGAAGGACAAGAAGGGAAAGAAGGCGGAAAAGGCCCTGCGCAAGGCGGAAAAACATGCCGAAGTGGTACGCAGCCTCGTGGAGGAGGCGCCTGGGGTCGGCGGCAAGCCGAAGCGGGCATCGAACCACACCACCGAGGCGGCGCTTCGGCGCGACCTGGTGCGCGGGTGGACTGCCGTGGCGCGGGCGTGGGGCATGGCTCCGGCGTGTGCGGAGGTACATGCGCACTTGCTGTGCGCAGAGGGACCAGTGACCACGGATGATGCCATGGGGGCACTCGGGATCAGCCGGGGATCCGCGCACACGCACTTAACGGGCCTCGTGCGGGATGGATTCGCGAAGGTGGTGGCGGTGGAAGGGAGCCGGAGGCGGGGATTTGAGGCGGTGCGGGATGAGGAGGGGTTAGTGCGGGCTGCGGTGCGTTGGCGGCTGCGCGTGGAGTGGGGTCCGCTGGAGGCGTTAGATCGGGTCGCGCGGAGTCCTGCGGCAGGGGGAGAGCTGGGAGCGGGGACGGCGCGGATGGTCGAAACGGCGCGGGAGGTGGCAGGTGCCGCGCGTCGGGCGGAGGCGGTGCTTTTGCATTTGTTTGGCCCGCCGGAGGCGGGAAATTGACCCCCCCGAGATGTACCTTGCAGCCATGATCGATGCCACCATTGCAGGCGCCCTGAACGAACAGGTGCGCATGGAAGCCCAAAGTTCTCACGCCTATCTCGCCATGGCCGTGTGGGCCGACACCAGCGGTTTCGACGGAACAGCCCAGTTCCTGTACACCCATGCCGAGGAAGAGCGGATGCATATGCTGAAGCTCGTCCAGTTCATCAACGAACGCGGGGCGAAAGCCATCGTTCCGGCCCTCAACGAGCCGAACCACAGCTATTCGGGTCTGCGCGAAGTCTTCGAAACGGTGCTCGACCACGAGACGAAGGTGACGGCAAACATCCACAGCGTGGTGGATTTGTGCCTCAAAGTGAAGGACTACTCGACCCACAACTTCATGCAGTGGTACGTCAGCGAGCAGATGGAAGAGGAGCGCCTCGCGCGCAAAATCCTCGACCGACTGGCGCTCGCCGGGAACGACCAAGGCGCCCTGTACCTGTTCGATCGGGACATCGCCGGACTCGACGGGGAGGAGGGCAAAGGCAAAGAGGCCTGACCATGGTGTCCCGCACCCTGCTGGTGCTGGGAATTCTGGCGTGGACAGCGGCAGTTCGGGGGCAGGGCCTGCAGGAGGCGCGGATCGACGAGACGGATACCCGTGCCGTGATGAAGGCGAATTTCGTGTACCATTTTGCCGCGGGGAACGATTGGCCAGATGAGGTGAAGCGCGGGAACTTTCGGGTCGCCGTCATCGGGAACGACCGGCTGTACCGCGAATTAGTGGACAAGTATGCCCTGAAGCCCATCGGTGCGCAGTCCCTGGAAGTGGTGCGGGTGGAGCCGGGGGAGCTGTCGGGGTTTTACCACATCGTGTATGCGGAAGCGTCTGATCTCCGGCGAATTGCGTCGGCCATCGGGTCGAAGCCGACCCTGCTGGTGACCGAGCGGGCGGGGGCCCTTGCGGAAGGGGCGACCATCAATTTCGTCGTGCGCAACAACCGGATTCTCTACGAAATCGATTCAGCAGCGGCGTCCCGGCGGGGCGTGTTGCTGGGCAGCAAAATTTTGTCATGGGCCGTATCGAACTGATTTTCAGGCACACCATCGCGTGTGTTCTGGCAGCAGCCTCGGGGGTCGCCCTCGGCCAAACCCCCGGCGCCCTCCTGCGTGCAGAAAGCCTTTGCCTCGAAGGCCGTTGGGCGGAGGCGCGGCCCTTGCTGGCCGAAGCAACGGCCGGGGCAGACCAGCTCAATGCCCACGCCTGGTACTTGCTCGGCTTCGTCGAGAAGGAACTCTACAAGGCCACGGAGGTGGGTATGCCGGACGCTCGGTCGCGGGTAGCAGCGCTCGGGGCCTTCGAGCGGGCACGTGCGCTGGGCATCAGCGGAGACGAGGCAGGGTCGCTTGCCGCAGCGGTGGACTACCTCGGGCGCACCTACTTCGACGATGCGGTCGCGGGCGTTGCTGGTTTTCGGGCGGGCCAAGACCAGGAGGTGCAGGCTTTGTTTGGCCGGTACAAGGCGGCGCGGCTGGCGGCAGATCCCCGGGCGGATGTGCGCGAGGAGGAGGCAGATCTGCGGCTGCTCCTAGGGCAGGCAAACGCCCTCCTGCTCGAATCCGTGCAGGACGACGAAATCGGAGCGGCCGCGTCCACGGCCCTGCTCGATCGTGCCATCGCCCACTACAGCGAGGCGCTGCGCCTGCGCCCGGGCGACTACCGCGCGGAATACAACCGGGCCATCACCATCTACAACCACGGCGTCCGGCAGCTCAAGCGCATCGATCCCGAGACGTCGCTGTTCGAACTCATGGAGGTGCAGGACGCCTGCATCGCTCTGTTCGAGCGCGCTCTCGTGCCCATGCAGGCCGCCCATGCCCTGCAGCCCGAGCGGCTCGAGACCCTCAAGGGCCTGATGACGGTGCACCGGGCGCTGAGCCAACTCGACGAGAGCGAGCGGTACCGGGTGGAGCTTGAGCGGGTGATCCGGATGAACCGCGGGAGGGGGTGAACTGAAGTAGTACCTTGCCCGCCATGCAGTCCCGCAGGATCCGGTTCGGAATCGGTGTGCGCATCGGCGCCGGGTTTGCCCTGTTCATCGGGGCCGTGGGCGTGCTGTTCCTGTTGACGCGGAGCACGTTGAACGAAAGCCGTGCCATCAGCCGGCGCATCGACGGGGTGTGGACGCCGAGCCTGCGGGCGCTCGAGGGCCTGGACCGCACCGTGTCGGAATCCCGGGTGCTCGTGCGCCACTGGATTGCCGTCCAATCGCGGTCGGATGACCCCGAGAAAGTGGAGCTGCAGCGCATCCTCGACACCGAATTTCCGGCCCATCTCGCGGCGCTGGATGGAGTGGCGCGCGATTGGGATCCGGAGTCGCGGGCTCGGCTGGACACGTTGAAACGCAACGTGGAGCACTTGCGCGTGGTCTGCCGCGAGGTGATGCGCCTGCTCCCGGAGTTCACGAGTTATGAGGACCCGAATGCCCGAATGGAGGCGGAGTATTTGGCGCTGGAGGGTTCGTCGCTCCAGGTGCTTACACTGGCGATCCGCGTCCAGCGCGACGCGCGGGCCGCGGCCCAAACCCAGTCCCGCCCCGCCAC
>JBIIRP010000216.1:0-3030 GCA_044341475.1 Flavobacteriales bacterium
CCTGGTGGTCTTCGCGGGCGATGCGTACGTCCAATGCCCCATCACCACGGACCACGCCGCCCTGCAGCTCTTCCTCGACAACGCGGTTCCTGAGCTCATCCCCACCCAAGGCACGGCCGTCGGGACAGCCATCGACCTCAGCGTCACCTGCTTCGACGCCGAATCCCCGGCATCGAAGACCATCCTGGTCCTGACGGACGGCGAAAACCACGAAGACGACGCAGTCGCTGCCGCAGAAGCCGCCGCTGCCGCCGGAATCGAGGTCCACGCCATCGGCATGGGCAGTCCCGCTGGCGCCCCGGTTCCTGACGTGGACCGCTTCGGCCGCACCCGGGGCTTCAAAACGGACGCCTCTGGCCAACCCGTCGTCAGTGCCCTCGACGAAGCCGGTCTCATCCGCATCGCCGACGCCGGCAACGGCACGTTCACGCGCGCCGGCAAGGGCTCGGTCGATCTCAACCCCCTGCTCGAAGCGTGGAGCAGCCTGAACACGGCCGAACGGTCCTCCGTCGCCTTCACCGACTACATCCACCGCTTCCCCGTCTTCCTCTTCATCGCTCTCGGACTCCTCCTCCTCGAAACCCTCCTCTCAATCGCACCCTCACCCTCAACCTCAACCTCGTCCTCAACCTCAACCTCGCTCTCGCTCTCACTCTTGTTCTCGTTCTCCTTCTTGTTCTCCCTCCCATCCCCCCTCCTCCACGCCCAAACCGACCGCGAACTCAAAGGATCTATGGTGGCCGGCACATCGGCCTACCAGAACGGGGATGCGGCGGGGGCTGCGGCGCTGTTCGGGGCGGCGAAGGCCCACTCGATTTTAGGGCCGGTGGCGGCGTACAACGAAGGACGAGCGTTGATGGACACGACACGGCGTGCGCCCGGTGCCGAAGTGGATCCGGCCGTGGGCGCGCGAAATGCCGCGGCTCGGAGGTCGTTCCAGGAAGCCATCGCCTCCAGCAAGACCCCAGAAGTCACGTCGAAAGCCTGGTACAACATCGGAAATACCCATTTGTACGAGGAGAACTTGCCCGCCGCAGCGGAAGCGTTCAAGCAAGCCTTGCGCGCAAATCCGCGGAATGAAGAGGCGCGGCACAATTTGGCGCTGACCTTGCGCAAGCAAGAGCAGCAGCAACAGCAGCAACAACAGCAGCAAAAGCAAGGCGGAGGCGGTGACCAGAAGCCCCAGCAAGGGGGAGGGCAAGGTCAGGATCAGCAAGGCAAGCAGGGCAATCAAGGCCAGCAAGGCCAGCAAGGTCCTCAAGGTCAACAAAATGCGCCGCAATCCGGAAAGGGGAAGATTTCGCCTGAAGACGCCGAACGGATGCTGGAGAACCTCGGGCGGGAAGAGGCCGGCGTTCAGGCGCGCATGCGGGAGCAGAAGCCGGCGGCGCGAAAACCCATTGAAAAGGATTGGTAATGAAGGCATTTACTGCACTCCTGCTGTGTTTCGCAGGCTTCGTTTCTGCCTGGGGCCAAACCGGAGTCGAACTCACCGTCAACCGCAATCCGGTGCGTCAAGGGTCGGACCTCCAGGTCACGATGACGTTTCGGAATTGCTCCGGTTCACCGGCCCCCTTGCGCATCTCGGGGCTCGAGTACCGGTTCGGTCCGGCCACTTCGCACAGCACGAGTTGGGTCAACGGTGTGATCACCAGCTCGTCGTCCTTGACGTGGACCTACCGGGTGACGTCGGGCACAGATGTTTCCATACCCGGGTACGAAGTAGAAACGGACAAAGGCAAAATGCGCACCTCGCCGTTCGTGGTTCGGGTGCAGGCCGGAGGCGCGGCCGGGGCGACCGCAGGCACGGCCCCGCAGGGTGGCGGACAAGCCCAGGGCGGTCAGGTCCAAGGCGGAAAACCCGCTCCCGCCGAGGCCCGGTCGGCTCCGTCGCGTGAAGTCACTGCGGTCGTCGAAATCTCGGATCGCAAGGCGTACGTCGGCGAGCCGCTGGTGGCGACCATGCGGATCTACACGCGGGTGAATGGGCTCGATGTGCGGAGCTATGAGCTGCCGGATTTTCCCGGATTCTGGAAGGAGACGGTGAGCATTCCTGATCCAGCGTGGGAAGCGAAAGTTATTGATGGACAGCGGTATAACGTAGCCACTGTGGGCAAGGTGGTGCTGTTTCCGCAGCAGGTCGGCAAGCAGCGCATCGATGGATTTACGCTCGAGGGCTTCGTGCGCCGGTCGTTTTTCGGGGGCCAAAACGTGACCGTCACGTCCGATCCGGTCACGGTCGACGTACTCCCCTACCCCAAATCCGCTCCCGCGAACCACCTCGGCACCTTCAAGCGGTTGCAGGTCTCGGTCAAATCTTCAGCTACCGCATGCGCTGCAAACGAAGCGGTTACAGTCGAGTACACGTTCAGTGGAGAGGGAAACCTGAAGTTCATCAAGGAGCCTGACCTGGTTTGGCCGGCGGACTTCGAGGTTTTCGATCCAGAGGTCATCGACGCCATCTCCATCACCGGCAATGGGGAATCTGGACGCCGAACCTTCCGCTACGTCGCCATCCCCCGGGTGTCGGGCACCTACACGCTTCCCACACTCTCGACGTCGTGGTTCAACCCGTCCACGGCCACCTTCGTCGCCGTCTCCCCCCAAGCTCCCACCCTCGAAGTGAGCCGGGCCACGGGCGACCCCGCGGCGACGATGACGTACAATGCAAAGACGGACGTCCAGCAGCTCAACCAGGACGTGCGGTTTATCCGGGAGTCGCCGTCGCGCGGGGTGCCGCGCGGCCGGCTGGCCTACCGCAATCTCCTGCTGGGATCGGCGTTGCTCCTCGGGCCAGCCGGCTTCGCGGCGGCGTGGGCGGCCCGCCGCCGACGGCAGGAAGCCCTGAGCGACGCGGTCGGGTACCGCAGCCGACAGGCGGGCCGCACCGCCGCCCGGGCCCTCCGGCTCGCCCGCCTGCAGCTCCAGGACCCCCCGGCATTCCACGCCGCCCTCGGCCCCTGCCTGGAACACTACCTCGGCGCCAAACTCCGCATCCCCCCCAGCCGCTTCACGCGGGCGGACGTCACC
>JBIIRP010000217.1:0-3024 GCA_044341475.1 Flavobacteriales bacterium
AAAGTTGTCGGTCTTCGTGGGCCTGATCATCACGAACTGCATCATCATGGGCCGGATCGAGGCGTACGCGCTGGGCAACAAGCCCTGGCCATCGCTGCTCGATGGTCTGGGCAACGGCCTCGGCTACACCTGGATTTTGCTCGCGGTCGCTACGGTGCGTGAGTTGCTCGGCAGCGGAGCGATTTCGTTCCCCGGCATGGGCCAAATCAAGCTTCTCCCGCAAGAATGGTTCATCGCAAACGGCGGCGTGTATGAGAACAACAACCTCATCATCCTGCCTCCGATGGCCTTGATTCTCGTGGGCATGATCATTTGGATCCAGCGCTCGCGCAACACGTCCCTCATCGAAGAGAACTGAACACCATGGAACTGATCAATATCTTCATCAAAGGCGTGTTCATCGAGAACATGATCTTTGCGTACTTCCTCGGGATGTGTTCGTTCCTAGCTGTTTCGAAGTCGGTGAAAACCGCGAACGGTCTGGGCCTTGCGGTCATCTTCGTTCTCGGGGTTACTGTTCCGCTCAACTACCTCCTCGAGAACTATGTGCTGAAGGAGGGAGCGCTGACGTGGCTCGATGCGGACTTCGCTACCGTCGACCTCGGTTTCTTGAGTTTCCTCATGTACATCGCAGTCGTCGCCTCAGTCGTACAGCTGGTCGAGATGATTGTGGAGAAGTTCGCTCCGGCGCTCTACGGAGCACTCGGGATCTTCCTGCCCCTCATCGCGGTGAACTGCTCCATCCTCGGTGGCGCGCTCTTCATGCAAGACCGCCAGTATCCGACCCTTGGGGAGGCGACGTCGTTCAGCATCGGCTCCGGGGTGGGATGGTGGTTTGCCATCGTGGCCATCGCTGCCATCCGCGAGAAGTTGCGTTACTCACACGTGCCAGCGCCGCTCCGCGGCCTGGGAATCACGTTCATCATCACGGGCCTGATGGGTTTGGCCTTCATGAGCCTTATGGGCATTGAAATCTGACGGGACATGGGAATGACCATCACCATCACGATCGTGGCCTTTTTGGCCGTGACGTTGTTGCTTGTCGGCCTTTTGCTCTACGCAAAGGCCAAACTTTCGCCCTCCGGTAAGATCAAAATCCTGATCAACGGTGAGCGCACCCTCGAGGTGGACGGCGGCAGCTCGCTGCTGACCACGCTCGGCAATGCGGGCGTCTTCCTGCCATCTGCCTGCGGCGGCGGCGGTACGTGCGTGCAGTGCAAATGCCAAGTCATGACCGGCGGCGGCAACATCCTGCCCACGGAACTTCCGCACTTCTCGCGCAAGCAGGTCGCGGACAACTGGCGCCTCGGCTGCCAGGTAAAGGTCCGCGAAGACATGGAGATCAAGGTCCCGGAAGAAGTCTTCGGTATCAAGAAGTGGGAGTGCACGGTGGTGTCGAACTACAACGTGGCCTCGTTCATCAAGGAATTTGTCGTGCAGCTGCCGGAGGGCGAGCACCTCGAGTTTGAAGCCGGCGGCTACATCCAGGTCGACGTTCCTGCCATCACGGTGGACTACAAGGATATCGATATCACGGCGCACCCAGACCACCACAAAGACCCGAAGACGTTCCAGAGCGAATGGGACAAGTTCCAGCTGTGGGATCTCAAGATGGTCAACGCAGAGCCCGTAGTCCGCGCCTATTCCATGGCGAACCACCCGGCTGAGGGCAACATCGTGATGCTCAACATCCGGATCGCCACGCCGCCCTGGGACCGTGCGCGCAATGCGTGGATGCAGGTGAACCCGGGGGTGTGCTCTTCGTACGTCTTCGGTCTGAAGCCGGGCGACAAGTGCGTGATTTCAGGACCGTACGGCGAGTTCTTCATCAAGGAGACCGAGGCAGAGATGATCTACATCGGTGGGGGGGCAGGCATGGCGCCGATGCGGTCGCACTTGTTCCACCTGTTCCACACGGTAAAGACGGGCCGGAAGGTGACCTTCTGGTACGGAGGACGCTCGAAGCGCGAGCTCTTCTACCTCGATGATTTCCGCAAAATCGAACGGGAATTCCCCAACTTCCGCTTCCACGTGGTGCTTTCTGAGCCCGCCGCAGAGGACAATTGGGTAGCAAAGAACTCTGCGGACGATCCGAACGGCGATGGCTTCCTCGGGTTCGTGCACAACGCGGTCATCGAGCACCAGCTCAAGTTACACGAATCGCCGGAGGACATCGAGTTCTACTTCTGCGGTCCGCCGATGATGAACCAGGCCGTGCTGAAGATGTGCGACGACTGGGGTGTGCCGCCGGAGAATGTGGCGTTCGACGACTTCGGTGGGTAACCGCTTCGTCCTAGGCCTCGCGGCCGCGCTTGCGGTAGGGTGCAGCGCGCCTGCACCGGAGGAATTTGTCCACACGGGCGAAGTCCAAGGAACAACGTATACCATTCGCTATTGGGGAGCCGATTCGGTTCCCCAATCGCGCTTTCAGGAGGCTTTCGACGCGGTCGATGCGGCTGTTAACCTGTGGGATTCAACATCTTGCCTGTCCGTGTTGCATGGTCTTTCCGCGAATTCTGCGCTTGCCTGCCCGGACGGTGCAGCAGTGCTCGATGCGTTGTGGCCGCTGTGCGACAGCCTGCATGCGATTTCAGGGGGGCGTTTCGATCCGACGGTGGGTCCGCTGGTGCAGTTTTGGCGGGCGGACAGCCTAGAAGAAGAGGGCCTCGACGCGGTCCGGGCGCACGTGGGATGGACGAAGGGACTGGCGCGGTGGTCGGAAGGCGCCCTCCGCCGCACCTCCAGCGACGTGTTGCTCGACTTCAATGCCATCGCGCAGGGCCATACGGTGGATCTCGTGCTGGACGTGCTGCAGCACGCCGGCGTGGCAAACGCGATGGTGGAAATCGGCGGTGAGGTTCGCTGCATCGGCCGCAACCCGTCGGGTGAGCCGTGGCGCATCGGCATCGAGCGGCCCGACTCCGATCCAGCTTCCGGCAGGACCTTCGAGGCGGTCGTCCCGGTGGACAACCGGGCCGTCTGCACGTCAGGAAGTTACCGGAAGTTCCGCGAGGTAGACGGCAA
>JBIIRP010000218.1:0-3019 GCA_044341475.1 Flavobacteriales bacterium
TACCCCGTTCAACCCCACGGACTTCTGGAAGGCCCGGCTGTCGTACTTGCCTCCGGTGTTGATCTTCGACACGCAGTCGATCACCTTGCCCAGCGGAATTCCCCGGCCGTAGTCGCGGATGCGCACCTCCCCTTCCCGGATGGTCACCCGCACCGACTTGCCATGGCCCATGGCGTGTTCGTCGATGCTGTTGTCGATGACTTCCTTCAGCAACACGTAGATGCCGTCATCCGCCGCTTGGCCATCGCCGAGCTTGCCGATGTACATCCCTGGGCGCATCCGGATGTGCTCCTTCCAATCGAGCGACCGGATGTTGTCCTCCGTATATGCAGTCTGTTCGGCCATGGCAGCGAAAGTTACCGCTGCCCCCGACGCTCACCACCCCCCCGAGGCGGCGATTTTTCCACACTTAGCGGTCTGCCACACAGCGGACCGAGAAGCCCGCGTTGCGCACATTGCCGCCGTGCCGGTAGCAGGCTCCGGTCCCGTCGAGCAGGTCGACAAACCACGCGCCCTGGTCGGCATGCGGGGTGGAGGTCCACCAAGCCGTGTACAGGCCTTCCTCGAAGTACCGTCCGCTGAATCCGCGGATGCCCACCGGAAGTGCGCGGAATCCCACGGTATCCGTCCCGTCCCAGCCCGCCTTGTCCGAAGGGACGGCCTTGAGCGCCGTTCCCGCCACGAGGTAGCCGCCGAGTTCTTCGAGCACCGCGTCCCAGTCGGCCCGGGAAGCGACGTGAAAGCCCGAAGGACACAGGCCGCGGGGATCGGAAACCGCCGCGAAGGTGTAGAGCAGGCCCGCCTTCGGAGAGTCGGGATAGCGCGTGGGAGCGACATAGCCGGAGCGGCCGGAAGACCACGTAGCATTGTCTGGGGCTGTGGCGATGGGTTCGCCGGTCCGGTAAGCTTCTGCAGCGAGGTTGCGGTCGAACCAGCAGGCGCCACCGAGGTCGATGAGCCCGTAGGTAGTGCCTTGGTAGTCGAGGGAAACCCGCGAGCATCCACCAGGACGCTGGGCAAACAGGGCAACAGGCGCTGCCAAAAGAACGCAGGTAGCGAGCAGAATGCGCATGGAAAAAGAGGTTGTTCACGGCTTACGAAAGAACGGCCCGGGAAGTTGCAGTGGCCGGGCACTGTGCAGGCGGGGGCCGGGAGTTTGTAGTCGGGGTATCTTTGGGCTCATGCACGTGCATGAGCTACACCCCCCTCAGCTTTGGGCTGCCTTCGCCGCCCTCAACGCTGTACCGCGCGCCTCGAAACGGGAAGAGCAGGTCCAAACGCACATTATGAACGCCCTGCGCGCGCTGGGACTCGAGCCACGCCGCGATGCCGTGGGCAACATCGCCGCCTCGAAACCGGCCACCCCCGGCATGGAAAACCGGCCGAAGGTCATCCTGCAGGCCCACCTCGACATGGTGCACCAAAAGAATGCGGACACCGTGTTCGACTTCAGCACGGAAGGGATCCGGATGCGGGTGGACGGCGATTGGGTCCGGGCGGAAGGCACGACCCTCGGGGCAGACAACGGCATCGGGGTGGCCGCCATCCTCGCCGTGCTCGGCGCGAAGGACGTGGCGCATCCGGCGCTCGAGGCGCTTTTTACCTGCGATGAAGAGACCGGAATGACGGGGGCACTGGGCCTGCAGCCGGGGTTCGTCGAAGGCGCGATCCTGCTCAACCTCGACACGGAAGACGACGACGAATTTTCCATCGGCTGCGCCGGCGGGGTGGACGTCACCTCGTCCGGGGAGTACGCCTCCGCCACCCCCACCGGCACCCACGGACTGCGGATTGCGGTGCGCGGGGCCACCGGCGGGCACTCCGGCATGGACATCCACCTCGGGCGGGCGAATGCAAACAAGGTGCTGAACCGGGTGATCGCGGCGGCGTGGGAGGACTGCGGGCTGGAGATCGCCACGTGGGACGGCGGGGGCCTTCGCAACGCCATTCCCCGCGAGTCAGCGGTGTGGGTGGCGGTCGAAGATGCCGCGGGCGTGCGGGCCGCGCTCGAGCGGGCGTTCGCGCCGGTGCGCGAGGAGTACCGCACCACGGACCCGGGGCTGCGCCTCGAGGTGGCTGATGCGGAGGTGCCGGGACAGGTGATGCCGCGGGAGGTGCAGGAGGCGCTGGTTTGGGCCGTGGCCGCGTGCCCGAACGGCATCCACCGCATGAGCCCCGACGTGCCCGGCCTCGTCCAAACCTCGAACAACCTCGCCCGGATCCAGGCGGCCGACGGCCACGTCTCCATCAACTGCCTCTGCCGCAGTTCGGTGAACAGCGAAAAGGACGACCACGCCCGCAGCATCGCAGCGGCCTTCGCCCTCGCCGGCCTGGCCACCGACTTCGGCGGCTCCTACCCCGGCTGGACCCCGAACCCGAACAGTCCCATCGTGGCCCTAATGCGCGGCCTGTACGTCGAGCGGTTTGCCTCCGAACCGCGCATCCAGGCGTGCCACGCCGGACTCGAATGCGGCATCCTCGGCGGCGCGCTGCCCGGCTGCGACATGGTGAGCTTCGGGCCCACCATCCGCGGCGCACACAGCCCGGACGAGTGCGTTTCGGTGCCGTCGGTCGCGAAGTTTTACGGCTTTTTCCTCGACGTGCTCGCCCACATCCCCGCTGCATGAAGCCGCTGATCCTGGTGACAAACGACGACGGCATCACCGCCGGCGGCATCTGTGCCCTCGCGGAGGCGGTCCTCCCCTTCGGCGATGTCGTCGTGGTCGCGCCCGACAGTCCCCAAAGCGGCATGGGCCACGCCGTCACCATCAACACCATCCTCAGGCTCGAGCAGCAGCGCTTCCCGGTGGCCGGCATCGACCGCGCATGGTCGACCAGCGGCACCCCGGCGGACTGCGTGAAGCTCGCCATCTTCCACCTGCTCGACCGCAAGCCAGACCTCGTGGTGAGCGGCATCAACCACGGCTCGAACAGCTCGATCAACGTCATCTACAGCGGCACCATGTCCGCGGCCGTGGAAGGCGCCGTGGAGGGCATCCCGTCCATCGGGTTCAGCCTG
>JBIIRP010000055.1:0-9514 GCA_044341475.1 Flavobacteriales bacterium
ATCCCGAGGAACCCGCAGCGGAAGCCGAACCCGAGAGCCGCCGAGGATTCCGGTTCGAACACGAGCGACGCATCGTTGAGCTGCAGCTTCTCCATCGAGGCCCGCAGCTCTTCGTATTCGTCGGTGTCGACGGGGTAGATGCCCGCGAACACCATCGGCTTGACGTCTTCGAAGCCCTTTACCGCTTCGAGGCAGGGGCGCTCGCGCAGGGTGATGGTATCGCCGACTTTGACCTCCTTCGCGTTCTTGATGCCTGAGATGATGTAGCCCACATCCCCCGTGCCGACCTGCGGCCGGGGGATGAGGTCCAAACCCAGCACCCCGATTTCATCCGCCTCGTACTCGCGCTCTGTGGCAAAGAACTTGACCTTGTCGCCTTTTTTCAGGGTGCCGTTCAGGATGCGGTAGTAGGCGATGATGCCGCGGAAGGAATTGAACACGCTGTCGAACACCATGGCCTGCAACGGGGCATTTGGGTCGCCCTTCGGCGGCTTGACCTTGTGCACGATGGCCTCGAGGATGTCGTCCACGCCGAGTCCGGTTTTGCCGCTGGCCGGGATGATGTCTTCGGGTTTGCAGCCGAGGAGGTCGATGATTTGGTCCCCGACCTCTTCCGGACTTGCGGAAGGAAGGTCCATCTTGTTGAGGATGGGAATGACTTCGAGGTCGTGTTCGAGGGCAAGGTAGAGGTTCGAAATGGTCTGGGCTTCAATGCCTTGCGTTGCATCCACGATGAGCAAGGCGCCTTCACACGCGGCGATGGAGCGCGACACCTCGTAGCTGAAGTCGACGTGGCCTGGGGTGTCGATGAGGTTGAAGATGTACTTCTTGCCATCCCGGGCGGTGTACTGCATCTGGATGGCGTGGCTCTTGATGGTGATGCCGCGCTCCCGCTCGAGGTCCATGTCATCGAGCGTTTGTTCCTGCAGCTGGCGGTCGCTGATCGTACCGGTCACCTGAAGCAGCCGGTCTGCCAGCGTGCTTTTGCCGTGGTCGATGTGCGCGATGATGCAGAAATTCCGAATGTGTTCCATTAGAGGCACGCGGGGATGAAGCACAAAAGTAGGGCCTCCGTCCCGGCTGTGCGGGGTCTGCGGATGCAACTTTCAGCGTCATCGTGGGTTTATATTCACAGGCGGCTATATTTACGGCCCCCGAACTCGCCGATATCCGACCCCATGAACCGAAACGTCCATTTGTTCGTGTTCGCAATCCTGGTGAGCTCCCTCTGTGGCGCCCAGTCGTTTCCTGTGGGCGTTCCTGTTTTGGCCCCCCACCACGGAGTGACCCCCGAGGAGATTTTGGACAAATACGGCTCCTTCGAAGGGGCCGTTATCAACATGTCACGCGAAGAGTGGGATGTGATGCGTACCTGGGAACAGTACGATGAACAACGTGTTCGCGAGATTGCCCACGCGTACAAGCAGAAGAAAGAGAAGGAACGCGATGAGGCCGGCCTGAATGCGCGCAAGCTCATGCCTCCTGGAGGATGCGATTGCTGGATAGAGCCGGACAACACCTACCAAACGGTCACCACGTTCGACTGGGATTTCACCGGCGGTGCGGGGGTAAACGTGGACTGTGCCATCGGCCCGATTTCTACCGGAGGTTGGAACTTCAGCATGTACGGGCAGACGTACAACCAGTTTTACATCAACTCGAAAGGGACGGTTTCGTTCGGCGATTACATCATCGACTGGACGCCGGAAGAGTTCCCGAATACGGTGGAACAGACGGCGCAAATTGCCCTGTTTTGGGCCGATACGGACTTGCGCAACAGCGGACAAATCCGGTACAAGGTGACGCCTGATGCGGTGTATGTGAACTTCATCGATGTCGGCTACTTCAACAACCACGACGACAAGCTGAATTCCTACCAGCTCATCTTCACCCCGACGACATCTGGAGGCGTGTTGCCAGCGGGATTTAACGCGCAGTTGTGCTACCGGGATGTGGATTGGGCGCACGGAGACGTCGGTGGATCAGGGGGGTGCTGTGGGTCGAATCCGGCAACCGTCGGCGCAGATGCGGCTCCTACGACAGGAGCGCACATTCAGTACGGCAGATTTAACCTTCTGGACGGTTCGTACAACGGGCCCTACGGGATTGCCGCAAACCAGCAAGATGGAGTGGATTGGTTGGATGGCAAGTCGTTCAATCTGAATGTGATTCAGGCTACTGGCAACATTCCTCCGCTGCCGACGGCTTCGGTAGCATGTGACACCGTTTTTCTGTGCCAAGGGGGAGAGTGGGATTTGGATTTGGATTTCCTAGGGCCTGAATCGAACCAAACCATCACGGTAACCTCCACAGCTGCTCCGGGCTGGGTTTACACCGTAACCGGAGGGAATGCTCCCGGCATCACAGGCACGTTCACCGCGGAATCGACAAACGTCGGAACCCACACCTTCACCATCACTGCTACGGACAACGGTACTCCCGCAGGTGTGACGACCTTCGATGTGGTCGTGGAAGTGTTGCCGATTTCGGTGCCTGCTCTGGAGGTAACCGGGAACTTTTCGATTTGTGCCGGTGGAAGTACCACGTTGTCCGTAGGGAGCGGATTTGACAGCTACCAGTGGTCAAACGGAAACGTAGGAACGACGAATACGTACACGTTCGGTGGAGATTTCTTCGTTTCAGGGTTCATTGCTCAGTGCGAAGCAGTGGAGTACTTTACGGTCGATCAGTCGCCTTACTTCCTGCCGGATGTGGACGTCGTTCCGCCAGCAATCTGTCCGAACCAGTACGCCACGGCGACTGTGGACCCCGTCGAGCAGCAGGACTATGCGGTGTACGACTGGGAGGGCAACTGGAACAACTTGGGGGGAACGGTAGTGAGTGGTGACGGCACGCCGTCTGCTCAACTGACCGCAGGGACCTACCGACTGCTTGTTACCGACAACGGGGGTTGCCAGGGCCAACGGGTCTTTACCGTGGAACCCATCGGGTCCTACATCCCGGAGGTGACCTTCGAGCCGTTCTGCGACGGCATTCCTGCAGAGCTGGTCTTCGAAGGTGGGTATTCAAGCCCGGCAGCAGGGACGCTGTTGTTTTTCCTCCAAAGCAACCAGCCGGGGGGATGGAATGGCAGTTATCTTCTTGTCACGGTGACGGGGTTAGATGGCCAAACCCAGCAGATTCTGACTACGAACAACGGTTTTGCCCAGTTCAACATGCCCATTCTGGCAGGAGAGTCCATCGAGATTTCGTTCGTGGCCTCTGGGGTGACGAATCCGGATTTCCTGTCGGTGAACATGTACAACTGTGGAAACCAGAACCTAACGCAGTTCAACGATTTGGCCCCGGGGATTGTGTATTCAGGACCCACAGGATGTCTTTCCCAGCCTGCCACAGGGACATGGACCTTCGTGAGCGGCCCTCCCGGGTGGAGCTTTTCAAACACCGACGAATGGGATACGGTGTTCGAGCCGGGTGGCTACGGGGTGACCACCATCAACTTCAACGACGATATCTGCAACGTGGACTATCCGTACGAGATCATTATCTCGGAAGAGCCCACTCTTGCACTTTCTAATCCACCGGCGGTGCTGTGCAACGGGGCTCCATTCGCGGCAGTGGCGACCGTGGAAGATGCAGGAGGAACTGCGACCATCAACTGGCCTGCTCCAGGAATCGACAATGTCCTGACGAATGTCTACACGTGGGCGAATCCCACGGAAACGACCTTGCAAGTGACCGTGACGAATGAATGCGGTTCGGCTTCGGATGCAGTGGATATCGTCGCCCAAAACACCCCCGTTGCGAACATCGACGACGAAAGCTTGTGCGAGGGCGGCACGGTCCTGCTCGATCCCGTCTCGAATGACACGCCGGATTTGACCTACACCTGGCAGTTGGATGGCGCGCCGACGGGCGTCATTGCCCCGACTTACAACGCAACCTCTTCAGGGACCTATTGTGTGACGGTGACAAACCTCTGTGGCAACGATACCGATTGCGCGGAACTGGTCATTGTCGAGGACATCCCCGTTCCGCTTGAATCGATGACCATCGATTGCCAGGGCGATGGGGAGGCGGTGGTAATCGCCGATGTGCCTGCGGGGTACGTGGTGGTTTGGCCGGACGGCAGCATCGGGCCGACGTGGACGGTACCCGATGGGGCGAGCTACGATGGCACGGACATCTGCATGACCTACACGGATCCGTCCGGCTGCGAAACGAACACAGCCTGTACCTACTTGTACATCGGTGTTCCGCCCACCGTGGATCCGTTTCCGGTCCTGTCGGCTCCACTGACGCTGTGTCCGGAGGTGGAATATGCCTTCGATTTGAATGCGAACGGTGCAGGAGAATTCACGTGGTACCTCGAGTGCAACGGGGAGAACATCTACTTCGAGGATCCGGATGAGGCGGTGAATGTGGTCAGCGCCATCTTCCCGATGGAATGCTGGGGCCAGCCCGTGACCCTGACCGGTTTGGCCATCAATCCGTGCGCAACGGCGGGCATCCCCGGTTCGTGGGATGTCGTCATGGATGCCTGTGCGATCACGATTCCGAATGTGTTCACACCCGGCAACGGCGATGACATGAACCCGAGCTTCCAAATTGACGGTCTGAATGTGTACGACAACGTGCTGCTTCAGGTCTTCAACCGCTGGGGCCAAATGGTGTACGAGAACTACGACTACCGGAGTGGCGACTGGCTCGCGGACGATGTGGAGGATGGAACGTACTGGTATGTGCTCCTGCTCCCGAACGGGATCGATCACTCGGGCCACCTGACGATTATTCGGTAAGGGGCGACAAGGGCTGTGGCGAAGGCGAAGAAGCGGTTTGTGTGCTCGGCATGCGGGCAGGCTGCAGCCCAATGGGTGGGCCGTTGTCCGGCCTGCAAGGCGTGGAATTCCATGGAGGAGGAGGTGGTGGCCGCGGAGTTGCCTGCGGTCCATGCGCGGCGTTCGGGCGGAGGGGCGGCGGATTTGGTGCCGCTGCGGGAGATTGATGTTCTGAAAGTTAGCCGATTGCCCAGTGGTGATGCGGAGCTGGACCGGGTGCTCGGAGGCGGCTTGGTTCCTGGGGGGGTGATGCTGCTCGGCGGGGAGCCAGGTATCGGAAAATCGACTCTGATGCTCCAGGTTGCTATGGCCGTGGGAGCCAGTGGTGGGCGGGTTGTCTACGTCGCTGGCGAGGAGAGCCCGGAGCAGGTGAAGCTGCGTGCGGAGCGCCTCGGCGAAGTGGCGGCGGAGGTGTACATCCTGCCGGAAACCGATGCGGCGGAGATTATTGCGCAGTTGCGCGCGTCTGAACCGGCGCTGGTGCTCGTGGATTCCGTGCAAACCCTCTTCCTGGCGGATGTGGAATCGGCGCCGGGCAGTGTTTCTCAGATTCGTGAAACGTCTGCCGCGCTGACGCGCTGGGCCAAACAATCGAATGTCCCCGTCGTCCTCATCGGCCACATCACGAAAGAAGGTTCCATCGCGGGACCCAAGGTCCTTGAACACATGGTCGACGTGGTGCTCACCTTCGAGGGCGAGCGCCACCATGCCTACCGAATGCTCCGGGCAGTCAAAAACCGCTTCGGAACCACGGCCGAGTTGGGCCTCTACGAGATGCGCGGGACGGGACTTGCGGCTGTAGACACCCCTTCGGACGTGTTGCTCGCTGAATCGGGCGAGGGGGCAGCGAGCGGAGTTGCAGTGGCCGTGGCGGTCGAAGGTGCCCGGCCGTTCCTCGTGGAGGTGCAGGCGCTCGTGAGTTCTGCAGTGTACGGCACCCCGCAACGTTCGTGCACGGGTTTCGACGTGCGGCGCCTAAACATGCTCTTAGCCGTGCTCGAGAAGCGGTGCGGATTCAAGCTCGCCACCCGCGATGTGTTCCTGAACATCGCAGGAGGTCTGCGCATCGCAGATCCCGCGTTGGATTTGGCTGTTGTTGCGGCGGTGCTGAGTTCGTCGCTCGACCTTCCCCTGCCGGGAGGTTGTGCCTTCGCTGGAGAGGTCGGTTTGTCCGGTGAAATCCGGCCGGTTTCGCGCTGGTCGCAGCGGTGGGGCGAGGCACATCGGATGGGGTTAGAGCGGTTAGTGCTGTCGGGACATACCCGAGAGACCGAGTCGACTCCCGGTATAGAACGGGTCTTGCGCGTGGCTGAGCTGCACAGAAGCCTATTTTGACGTCTCGAAAGGCGTTTTCGTCGTACATTCAGGCATGAGAATGTCGCTACGTAAGAGGTGGCTCGTTGCTTGCGCGGTAGGATGCATGGGGTTGCCCGCTGCACGGGCCCAAACGCTGCGCACCACCATCCTTCCCCCTCCCGACCTGTGGATTCGGGCAGATGTACAGCGGGATTGGGGTGCAGCCCGGGTTTTCTCTACCTGCCCTGATCCTGTCGACGTGCACGTAGAGCAAGTGACGCTTCCTGCAGATCCGGAGGGAGCCTACACCGTCGTCCGGCGCTTCACGACGACATGTCCATGTACAGAGCTGGAAATCAGTGCGGAGCAAGCAGTCCGGATTCTTCCCGCTACTCCACTTCCCACGGCGTTGTCGCCCTCGGGCTGTGCCCCTGCCTTTACGGTGGCGCCCACGTCATACAGTGTCCCCCTCGGTTCGCCACGCGTAACCGCGGCAGAGGGCGGATTGCGGGTCAAGGAAACGGAATACGTGTTGTGGAAGGATGCCTGTGGACTCGGTTCGACGTGGGTGGTGTGGGAGGCCGCTGGTTCGTGTGGGGATGTGGCGCGCCATGCGTTTGCTATCGAAACCACGGCACCTACGATGCCATCAGGTTCGGCGCCCTCGGAGCTTGTCTCCTCCGTTCCCGTTGAGGATTTCGATGCTTCCGATTGGGGGGTCGGTCCGCTGCCCACCTCCGGTCAGCTGGCGTGGGATGGGTTGCGTCCTGTAGCCGTGTATCGCACGTGGCTGGGCACAGCAGAAGGGGGGTCTGGCGGGCAATTTGCCCGGGTCGAAGTCGGCTGCAGCACGGCCCGCTCCCTGGGCACAGAAACTGTCGAGGTCACGGGCAACCGGCCGCCCCGGCTCCGGTTCCAACCCGAAGCAACGCTCGGCTGTGGCACGTCCCGAGAAGACTGGCCCCTGGTCCGTGCCCGCGATCGTGTTGTCGGGAATTTCGGGTCCGGACCCGAAGCCGTCGACCTTCCCGTCGAGGAAACCATCGATACGATTCCCGGCGCGTGCGCAGGCCAGTTTACCCTGCTGCGGCACCTGCGTGCCGTAGACGACGCTGGCGTGGAAGTGACGGGGACCCAAACGCTCCACATCACCGATACCGCCCCTCCCGCGTTTTACGGAAGCCCTACAGACCTCGTCTGGAACGGCGAAACCTGGCCACCCGAGGGTGCCACGGCGTTTGCGGAAGACGCCTGTTCCGCCCCGGTGGAGCTCGTGTGGACGGACAGCTCGGACTGTGTAACGGGTCGGCTGATTCGGCTGACCACGGCCCGGGATGGCTGCGGGAATGCCGCGACCCTGCGGCAGGTCATCCATCCAGCTTCGGCGATGACGTCTCCGGTGCTCGCGGTGGGATGCGCGGATCCGTCGGCCTTGAACTACACGGGGGACGCCTGCTTCGTCACCGCGCACTGCCTGTACGCCGGGGTGCCGCAGTGCGTGGGGGACCTTGATGGCAACGGGGTAATCGCTACCGGGGACTTGCTGGTGCTTTTGGGCATTTTCGGCACGTTGTGCCCGGCCCCTTGAGTTAGCGATTCCCGCCGACGACCACCACGAGCTCACCGCGAGGCTCTACCTCGGCGAAGTGCTGAGCGAGGGAAGCGAGTGGACCGCGGAGCACCTCTTCGTGGAGTTTGGTCAGCTCCCGGCAAACGGCCGCGGGACGTTCAGCACCGCAGGCCTCCACGAGCTCAGTGAGCAGTTTGCGCAGGCGGTGTGGTGACTCGTACAGTACCACGGTGCGGGGTTCGTCCGCGAGTTCCCGGATGCGGGTGGCCCGGCCTTTTTTGTGCGGTAAAAACCCTTCAAACACAAAGCGGTCGCACGGCAGTCCAGACGCTACCAGAGCCGGCACGAATGCGGTCGGCCCCGGCAAACACAGCACATCGAGTTCCGCATCGAGCGCCTTCCGCACGAGCAGGTAACCGGGATCTGAAATGCCCGGTGTCCCAGCATCCGAGCACAGCGCAAACCGCTTTCCGGCGCGCATTTCCGCAATCAATGCCTCCGCAGCACGGTGTTCGTTGTGGGCATGAAACGCGCGCAGTGGGGTGGAAAGGCCCAGGTGGCGGAGCAAAAAACCGGTGGTCCGGGTGTCCTCGGCGAGGACGACATCCGCTTCGCGAAGCACCTCAACCGCCCGCGACGTGATGTCGCCGAGATGACCGATGGGGGTGGGCACAAGGACGAGTGCACGTCCGGCAAACGCATCCGAGCTCACGGGCGCACGCGTTCGAACCACTCGAGGAATCGGGCCGGCAGGCTCTGCGGATCGCTCCACCCGAGGCCTTCTCCGCAGCGGGATTTGAGCCATGCGGCGGCCTCCCGTTTGTCGGCCAAACGGTCCATTTCCCCACACGCCTCCCTCAGCGCCTCCACATCTCCGCCGAACAGGGCCCCGGCGAACCGGATGCGGTCGTTGAGGCCGAGGGAGGAGAAGGTGTGAGGTTGGGGTTGGGGTTGGGGTTGAGGTTGGGGTTGGGGTTGGGGTTGGGGTTGGGGTTGGGGTTGGGGTTGAGGTAGAGGTTGGGGTTGGTGGAGGGCCGTTGCGGCTTCGAACCGGGCAAGTGCACTGAGTTCGTGAACAGCAGTGGCGGCAGCAACAAGACGGTCGAAGTCTTCAGGTCCCGGTTCGCTGGAGGTAAAAACGGACCAAACGGCGTCCAATTCGGCCATCGCGCGGCCGAGCGCGTCCGGAACACTGAACTCGGGATTCCACATCATGGAACGAAGGTAACCGGCAGGAAATGAAAAACGCCGACACGGACAAAAGCCATCCGGCCGGCGTGGTGGGATTTGGTCAAGTGGTCCCGGTCCGGAGGCAATGTAGTTAGAATGTCGCTTGTCTTCATTATTCAAAAGTTAACTTCATAAATATTCTATTTGGTCGAAAAGCAACCTAGCGTTGCCGCCGGAACAACGAGCGCAACTCGTTCTTTTCACGCTCGACAGCGCGTGAACGGTGGGCTTTCGTTGCATCGCGGTCCCAGCGGTAGGCAAGGTTGTCCGTGGGGCCGGTCACGCGGAAAAAGAGCTTATTGCCGAGACCATCGTCTTCCACGTCGCCGATGGCATCCTGCCGAACGTCTCGCAGATTGCGGAGGATGAGCCCGATGGAACAATCTACGTGGCCTTCCCAGGTGGACGAGCCGCCGATGGTGATGTCCATGGCACTCGAGCGTATGTCGAGTTCGGGGAGGCGCAGGATGCCCTGGTGAAAGGAGAGTGGAGTAGAAAGGTCGGCCAGGGTAACGTGTCGAAGTTCGCGGGCGAGGTGGTCGGGGTCGATGAACGGGGCCATGAGGCGCTCCTCGCGCAAGGCGTCCACCATCTCTTGGAAGACCTCGAGGTTGTGCAG
>JBIIRP010000006.1:0-35022 GCA_044341475.1 Flavobacteriales bacterium
CGAGCTCGTGCTGACGAGCAAGGTGGTGGAAGTCGCGCGCAACCGCCACCTCGACCTCGTCCACGTGCATTACGCGATTCCGCATGCCAGCGCGGCCATCATGGCCCGGACCATCCTCGCGGCGGAGGGCATCCGGCTGCCCGTGGTGACTACTCTGCACGGCACGGACATCACGTTGCTCGGCCGCGACCCGGCGTTCGAGCCGGTGATTTCGTACGCGATCAACGCCTCCGACGCGGTGACGGCCGTCTCGCAAAGCCTGCGGTCAGACACCTTCAAGCTCTTCGGCGTGAACCGGGAGATCCGGGTGGTGCCGAACTTTTTCCATCCGGACCACATGGCGGGTGAGCCCGATGCTGAATTCCGGGCCAGCATCGCGCCGCACGGCGAGCCCATCCTCACCCACATCTCGAACTTCCGGCCGGTAAAGCGCGTCTGCGACGCCGTCCGCGTGTTCGCCGAGGTGCGCCGCGTGCGCCCGGCCAAACTCCTCCTGGTCGGTGACGGCCCCGAGCGGCCCGCCGCCGAACACCTCGCCCGCACCCTCGGCGTGTCGGAAGACGTCATCTGCCTGGGCAAGGTGAAAAACCCGGTCGAAGCGCTGAAAGTCAGCGATCTGTTCATCCTGCCGTCGGAATCCGAAAGCTTCGGTCTAGCGGCACTCGAGGCCATGGCGGCCGGGGTTCCGGTGCTCGCGACGGATGCTGGCGGGTTGCCGGAGGTGATTCGACACGGCGTTTCCGGCTTGCTGTCGGAAGTGGGCGATGTGGCGGGCATGGCGGCCCATGCGCTTCGGCTCCTGGAGCCGAAGCAGCTGGCCAAATTCCGGGTCCAGGCCCGCGAACGCGCCGACGACTTCCGCATCGACCGCGTCCTTCCCTCCTACCTCGACGCCTATGCCGAAGCCCTCGGAACACACTGACCCCACGCCCATCGGGCAGCGGATCACGTGGCTTCGTCACCCGGATGCCCTGACGGTCGTGGTATCCCAAGAAATCGCCCCCCGCACCTTTGCGGCCATCGCCGCGTGGTACGGGTGCTGGTGGCTGGCCGGGGCCGGCATGGCCTACGGTTGGTGGATCGCGGCCACTCCGGAAGAAGGGATGTTTCTGGCGGTGTGTTTGGCGTTTTGGGCCTTCTTCGCGGTGCGCATCGGCAAAGTGCTCCTGTGGCGCAAAATCGGCAGCGAGCGCATCCGCGTGCGCGCAGGCGAGCTCACCTACAAGCGCGCGTGGGGCACGCAAGGCCGGGCGCTCGTGTGTGCACTCGACGAGGTGACGCGGCTCGAGGTGGTGCCGCGCAATCCCCGCAAGTTCCTCGATGTGCTCGACGTGGAGCCGTGGATCATCGGCGGGGAGTCCCTGCACCTGCGCTACCGCGGGCGGACGGTGCCCTTCGGCATGCAACTCCCTGACCGCGAGGCCCGCGCCCTGGCGGCCGTCCTCGACCGCGCAATCAGCGAATTTCGCGCTTCAGGTACAGGCACAAACCCCTGACCTCCGCCGGTGAACTCCGCGTCGGCCGCCCGGAACCGCGGGCGTGCTTCGCGGCATGAACCACCTGATTCCCTGGCTGGCGGCCTGTGCCGTCCTCGGTTGTGCGCGGGAGCTGCCCGTGCCTGATAATCACCGCATCCGTGTGTGTTGGAGCGATGGCAGTCCCGTCGATTCGGCGTGGGTGCGCGTTCTGGGCCGACGTCCGTCCGACGGCACGTTCGGCAGCGGCTCGCCCTACACGGTGCTGTCCGATACGCTCCGGGCCGGAGCCGCTGGCGTGGCGTGGGAGCGATCGGGAATGCCGGTGGCGCTGGATGTTGCCGCGTTTCATCGGGAGGCCGGATGGATGCCGGCGGTGCGGGTGGTGCTGGAGGCGCCTGAGGCCGCGGTTTGGACGGTGGGGGCGGCGACGCCGACGTGGTACCGGTTTCAGCTCAGCCGCACCCCGGGACTGTGGAATCCACCCGCGCAGTACTTCGTCTTTCCGCAATGGACTGCGCCGCAGGACCCGACCGCCGCGTGGGCAGAAGGCCTTGCCAACCATGCAGACGCGTGGTTCGACCCCCAAGACCCCAGCAGGCCAGCATTTACCTGGCCCGATGTTCTCCCGCCTTCGGACGGCCCTGAAGAACGGCTGTGGTCCGTGCATGCGCGGATGCCGGACGGCATGGTGCGGTACTGTGGGGCCCTGACGACCCCGGCCGGCCCAGCATTAGACACACTTGTCGTACCTGTAACTCCCTAAACCATGTACCGTTTGCTTCTTGTGCTCCTGGCCAACTGCGCCGGGGGAATCCTGCACGCCCAGCAGGTACCGGGTTGGCACGCCCAAAAGCGCTTCGAACTCCGCAACCGGGGCCACCTGGCTGTAGCTGAATCCACCCTCCGCGAACGCCTGCGTACTGCCGACAAGGCACATCACGGATTGGCAATTGCCTTGCTCCAAGGGGACAGCCTGCAGCCGGTGGCTTTGGCCAGCAGTAGGGAATACCTGTATCCAGGTTGGCAACCGCTCGTGGTGTTGGATTCGCTCGTCGGTCTTGCGGTGGACGGCGTGCCGCTCCCAGTCACTGCTGGTCTTCCCGTCTCAGTGTATGTCGGAAATTCGGTCAGCAGCATCCACTTTGAATTCACCACCCCGGACGGGACCGCGGATCTGGTGTTGCGCGTTTTGCCCCCGTGCGACCTGCCGCTGCCCGACTTGCCGCCGTGGCCCGTGGCGGACCCCGAGCAACCGTGGTGGGTCGGTACATACGCCGGCTCGGAAGCGGTCGAGGGTTGGGCCTTGCCCCGGCTGGGCAGCGACCAGGTGTTTGACCGGCCCGTCGTGGTGGTCGAAGGATTTGACCCGGGGCTCTCGAGCCACATTCCGATGGTCGGTGCAGGAGACATGCACTGGGAAGTGCTTTGGCATTGCACAGAAAGCACCTATCCAGACACGGAGCACTTCCCCGAATTGCTTGACAGCCTGTACGCCGTGGGCATGGATCTCGTGTATGTGGATTTTTCTGACGGCACCCGGTCGGTTGCCGCCCAAAGCGCGCTGGTCCAGCACGTCCTTTCGTTGTGCAATGCGGCCAAATCCGGCAACGAGCCCCTCGTCGTCGTCGGCGCCAGCATGGGAGGGCTTATCGCGCGCCATGCCCTGCGCAGCCTCGAACTTGCCGGCACCCCGTCGTGCACGCGGCTCTTCATCGCCCTCGACAGCCCCTTCCGCGGCGCCTACATCCCCGTCGGTATGCAGCAGGCCATCGGCGCGCTTGCGGCCATTTCCGCGCCTGCCCATGCCATGCATGAAGCCCTGAACAGTCCGGCCGCCCGCGAGCTCCTCGCTGCGCGCCCGGGGCCGGGCCTGAGCGACTTCGAGGCACTGCAAGCGGAATTGCATGCTGCGGGGCTGCCGAAACTGCCCGTGTGCCTGGCCGTTTCTGACGGACGTCCGGATGGCCCACCTTTGCTCGACACCGGGCCGCTCCTTTCGGCATCTGCGGGCGTGTGGGGGTGGGATTGGGCCCATGTCGATGTGCACGCGCTTCCAGGAAATCCTCAGCATCCTGCCTCCTCACCCACCTCCTACGTGACCTGCGACCTGTCCCTTCCGCAGCCCGCCCCGCTCGAGTCGGGAAGTCTGTGGTATTCCTACGTCGGTCATGCCCCGGCCACATCGCCGGTTTGGGAAGCGCTCCCTGGAAGTACCTCCGGGCACTTGAGCAGTTTCGCGGAGGCCCTGGCAGACGCCGGCCTGGAGGTGAATGCGCTCCAAGAAGAGGCTCTTTTCATTCCCGCCAGGTCAGCGCTGGATATGCCGCTGTGGGAAGCGAACGGGGACACGCCGTTCGACGCGATTTCCCTCCAACCCAGCTTCCGGCCTGCGGCCCCCCACTGCGACATCGAGGACCATGTGTCCACGCTGCTCGATCACATCATCGGAGGTGCCCTGTACCTCGATACGCCGACGGAAACCAGCGCAGTGCTGACGTACGGCGCAGACACCCCTTATGCGCATTGGGTCCCGGGCGTGAACCTGTCCGCTCCTGGCGGAATTCGGGTGTACACGGAGGTCGAGCTTGAACCCTGTGCGGACACCGTGCGGCTGGGCGATGGAACGTCGCTTGCGCTTGGTTGGCCTACTCCAGAAGCCCCGGGAACACTGCATGTCCGCGCCGGCCAAACCCTTATCCTCGAACCCGGCAGCCAGCTGGACCTCGGCCCCCTCTCTTCCCTCGAACTCCACGCAGGCGCCACCCTTATCGTCGCAACCTCTGAGGCCTTACTCCACAGTTCCGCACGGCTCGTCGTCCATCCGGGCGGCACCCTGCGCGTCGAAGCCCCGGGAAGCATAGAGCTGCTGGACGAAGATGCCCGCATTCATCTGAACACAAGCCGTTTAGAAACCACGGGCGAAGCTACAATTTCCGGGTCCGGAGCGCTCGAGGTCACAGGATTCTCGACCGTGTCCATCGAGAACGGGCACCTCGCACTGCGCGGGATCGATTCCGCCGCATCGCTTCTCCGTTTGGCCCCCGAAAGCGGCTTGGGCGTATTCGGTCCGGGAACGTGGTCGGTCGCGCAGGCTCAACTCCGACTCGGTACGGACTCCCAGCTCGCGCTGCATACCTCCACCGAGCTCGACACCGTGCAGCTTGCCGCACCCGAATGGACGGCCTTCCTCCGCAGCCATGCCCGACTCCGCCTTCAGGCTGTCCACAGCCGCGGAATCGCTACCTACCACGAACACCCGTCGGGTGCATCGTTCCGGGCATCGCAGAGCTCGTGGGAAACCGCCCCCCTCGAACTCGCTGCATCCGGCTTCCGGTTCTCTTCCTGCACCTTCATGTCTTCCCCTGTCGTGGCCACCGGGAGTGGATTCCCCTCGCGGGTGGAGAACAGTGCATTCGGCGGCCCCACCCCGGCGGTGGAAGCTCTTTTTCGGATTTCAGACTGCTCCGGCCCGACGACCTTCGAAGCCTGCACGTTTCAGGATGCGGTCCTCGGTCTTGACGCTTCCCACGCTGAACTCCGAATCCGATGCTCCACGTTTGCAGGTCTCGATACCGCACTTTCTGCCGGAATCGGCGGAATGATCGATCTGGGTGCGCAAGCCCACAACCAATTCACGGACAACCGGAACCATATCGCATTTGCCGACGCACCGGTTCCCGATTTGGCCCACGGAGAAAATGCGTTCGGGATGTGGAGCGAGTCCTTGTTTGCAGGCACGTGGGACGTAGCGTGTATGGCAGGATGCCAGCTCATTGCCCCTGGCAATGCCTGGCCCTGGAGCTCACCGGGTACACCCTATTTGCTCGGACTTCAAGGCATGCACTGCACGGGCTGCCCTGCGGGGATTGCGCAGCTTTCTGACCCGGCACCTGTGCTCCCTCGCACCTGCACCGCGGACGGGGACCGTCCCATCACCGAGGCCGGAGACACCCGCCCCCGATCCTCTGAGGATGAGGCTGCGACGGGATTGCGTATCGTACCGAATCCGAGCAGAGGCCTGGCACGGCTCATCCCTCCTTCAGAATGGGGCACCAGCATCTGGAGATTCACGGTATCCGACTCCCAGGGAGCCCGAGTAGCTCATTCTGACACACACTCCGGCACGGTGGAGTGGAATTCTACTTCGCTTGCTCCGGGAATCTACTTTGTCCGAGCGGAGACCCTGGATGTGCCTAGGCTGTTCAGCCAGCAATCCATCCTCATCCTTTCGCCATGAGTGCGATGCACCCTTCGATGGCCAGTCTGTATCCGTCGAGACCGAACCCGGAGATTCCGCCCCGGCACACTGCACTCACGAGGGAAACGCTGCGAAAGTCCTCGCGGGAGTGGATGTGGGTGAGGTGGACCTCAATCACCGGAGTGCGGATTGCAGCCACAGCATCCCGCAAGGCCACGCTGGTGTGGGTATATCCACCCGGGTTCAACACGATGGCGTCCGAAGTGAACCCCACGCGGTGCAGCGCGTCGATCAAGTCCCCTTCGTGGTTCGATTGAAACCGGTGCACTCTCACCCCACGCGAGGACCAGTTCGTGCGCCAGTCGTCCCAGACCGCATCCAGGGTACTGCTGCCGTAGTGTTCGGGTTCTCGAACACCTACAAGGTTCAGGTTAGGACCCTCAATCAGCCAAATTTCCATGGGAATCAATCCAGGTGGATGCGCCCGGTTCTAAAACGAACACCATCAATACGAAAGCAAGAATGCACGCTGCAATGTTCAACCAAAATCCCGCCTTGACCATTTGGCCCATGCGCACGCGTCCACTCCCGAACACAATGGCATTCGGCGGTGTGCCCATGGGCAACATGAAGGCGCAACTGCTCGCAAGAGCCACGGGAACCGCCAGGGTCAGCGGATGCAAGCCCAAACCGGGCGCCAGCTCCGCCACGATGGGAACGAGCACAACGGCCAAGGCCAAATTGCTCATGACCTCCGTCAAGAAAAGCGCTGCAACCACCAGCGCCAGACCAAACCCCCACCACGGCATCGCGGAATCCCCCGCGAAGTACGTGGCAATCCCCTCCAAGACTCCAGTCGTAGACAGGGCTTCAGCCGCTGCAAGTCCCCCACCGAAAAGCAAGAGTATCTCCCACGGAAGCTGTTTGGCATCCTCCCAATCCAGCAGCCGCTTGCCGGTGGCTCCCTCTGACGGCAGCAAAAAGAGCACCACGGCACCGAGAATCGCGACCCACGTGTCCTGGATGGGGAAGCCGGTGGCTGACCGGATGAAACTGCCTGAAATCCAGAGCAGCGCAGTGCCACAGAACACAGCGATGACACGGCGTTCTGGCGCTTTCCACGGACCGAGGCGCGCACCCATTTCCTGGATATGCTCCCGGGCAGTCGCATCCTCTTCGCCGGAGATCCGGAACACGATCCGGGTCAACAACAGGTGCGTAACCGCGAGCAAGGCAAGTGCGAAGGGAACAGCAACCGCCATCCAACCGAAGAACGACACCTCGATACCGAAGGACTCGGAGAGAATGGCGGCCATGGCGACGTTCGGCGGTGTGCCGACCAACGTGGCCACCCCGCCGATGCTCGCGGCATACGCCGTGGCGAGCAGGAGTGCCGGTTCCATCGTTGTCCGTTGCGAAGGCATGTGGGCCGAAATCGATAGTGCGATGGGGAGCATCATCAATGCCGTGGCCGTGTTTGAAATCCACATGCTCAAGAAGGCCGTCGCCAGCATGAATCCGAGCACGATGTTGCGGCCCGAGGTGCCGGTTTGGGACAAAATCGCAAACGCAACCCGCCGGTGGACCTCCCATTTCTCGAGGGCTAAGGCAATCAGAAAGCCGCCGAGAAACAGGTATACGTACGGCGAACCGTATGCAGTGGTGACCGCATCCATCGGGAGCACCCCCGTGGCCGGAAGGAGCAAGATGGGCAGCAACGAGGTGACCGCAATGGGAAGCACTTCGGCAATCCACCAGACGAGCATCCACAGCACTGAGGCCACGGCCCACGCCGCGGCCGGAGTGCAGCCGACGAGCACAGGGAGGATAGAACCGCAGGCGATGAACACCGCAGGCCCCGCGAGCAGCAGACCGGTCGTTTTCATTTCTCGCTGATCTCTAGGATGGCATGCACAGGAAGGTGGTCTGAAATGTACACTCCCCACTTGATGTGCTCGTCTGCACAGGTCCAGTTGACGCGGGCTCCCCGAACGAGAATGTGGTCGATGCGCGGGGCGGCCGCGAGGTGGGCAGGAAGGAAGGTTGAGAAGGTCCCGTACGCGGGGCGGCATCGGTATTTGGCCACCGCATACACATCCTTCAAATCGGCGAACTCCATCAACTCCTGCACCTCCTGTGCCTCGGCTGGCGCGTTGAGGTCGCCGAGCACGATGGCCACGGCATCCTCGTCCCACCCGGTCCACCCCGCAATCAAACCCGCTGAGCCCCGGCGGGCTTCGTCGCTTTCGTGGCACCAGTGGGTGGAAATCACGCGCAACAACCGTCCCGAATGCCGGTCGTAAAACGAACACACCGTTGCCACCCGGGGCAGCGTTGCCGTCCAACCCAGGGTGCCGGGCACGTTCCAGTCGGGTGCAAGCCACCGCACCTCGCCCCCCAAGAAATCCAGCCGGTCTGGATTCCAGAAGACCGGAGAAGCCTCGCCGCTCCCGTCCGCCTCCCGCCCGGTTCCGAAGGATGCCAGGTGAGGGAGGTCGGCGCGCAGGTCGTCGAGTTGGTGCGGAAGGACTTCCTGGAAGCCGATGAGATCGAAACCTGCTACGGCCGCGGCGACTTCGCGGTGGCGGTCTGCCCACCGCAGGGTGTCGGCTGGATTGTCGTAGCGCACGTTGAACGTGGCCACGCCCAACTCATGCCAAACCGTGTCTGCCGCCTGCGGCACCGCCACCGCACCGGCAAGTGCCCCCCAGAGCTGAAACCACATGACCGCAAGATACCCCCTTCCCGGGAGCTACCTTCGCAACCTTGAAACGCGCACGCATCTTTCGGAAGGGTGAGGAACTCGAACTCACCATCGAGCGCTATGCCTTCGGAGGGAAGGGCATCGCGCGTGTGGCCACGGAATCCGGTCCGTTCACGGTCTTCGTGGAGAACACCTTCCCCGGGCAGCGCGTGCGGGCGCGTGTTGTGTCGTGCAAGCCGCGCCATGCGGAGTGCAGCCTGGTCGACGTACTCGAGCGAGCAGACGTCGAGCAAGACACGGGGTTTCAGGAGATTCCAGGCGCTCCGTATGCGCGCATTCCCATCGAGCTCCAGCGGAAATACAAGGAAGAAACTGCTTTAGAGTTGTTTAGCCGCATAGGCGGCCAAACCGACCTCCAGGCCCGCTACGCCGGCATTGTCGCCTCCCCGGATTCCTGGCACTACCGGAACAAAATGGAGTACAGCTTCGGCGCCATCGTGCACAACCCCGAGACCGGCGAAAAAGAAGACCGGTTCGGCCTCGGTTTCAAGCGGCGCGGGACGTGGTGGGCCGTGGAAAACCTCGACCGCGACAGCGGCCTGTTTGACGCTGACGTGGAAAGTTCGCTGCACCGAATCCGCGCGTGGTGCGAAGCGACTGGGCTACCGGCTTGGCATGCCCCGCGAAGGGAAGGGTTCTTCCGCTTTCTCGCTGTGCGCAAGAGCAGGAAAACAAACGGTCTGCTCGCGAACCTCGTGACTACCTCGCACGGGGGCGACCGGTTCGACCTCGAGGCCTTTACGGCGCTCGTCCAGGACCTGTGGGGCGACCGCCTCGAAGGCCTCCTCCACACCGTCAACGACGACACGGGAGAGCGTGTCGAGGCCCGCGATGGCCAGCGGCGGCTGGTCTACGGCTCGGAAACGCTGCACGAAGAACTGTCCGGGTTGACCTTCCAGGTGCAGATGCCGAGCTTCTTCCAAACGAACCCCGCCAGCGCCGAGCGGCTGTACGCTGAGGTCGTCAAGGCCGTGGAACACGAGCGGCCCACGGGCGTAGTCCTTGATCTCTTTTGCGGGACCGGAACGATGGCCCAACTCATTGCACGTGGAACCCCTGCGGAGGTCGTCGGTGTCGAACTCGTCCCTGCAGCCGTGGACGATGCCCGGAGGTCTGCAGCACGAAATGGCCTCGAACGGGTGGTGTTCCATGCTGCCGACGTCGGCAAGTTCCTCGAGGCGCATCCGGAATACACGGGCCGGATTGCCTGCGCTGTGGTGGACCCGCCCCGGGCTGGCATCGCCCCGAAGACCCTGCAGAAAATCGCGGCACTCGGGGCGGCACGCATCGTCTACGTATCCTGCAACCCCGCGACCCAAGCCCGCGATGTGGTCTTGCTCGAGCAATGGGGCTACCGATTGAAGCAACTTCAACTGGTCGATCAGTTTCCGCACACTGCACACGTGGAAACCATCGCCATCTTTGAACCGGCATGAGCAAGACCTGCATTCTGACCGCGGACCAAATCGAGCGCAAGCTGCAGCGCATGGCCCGCGAAATCCTCGAAGTGCATGCGCACGAATCCGAAATCGCCCTCGTGGGGATTGCCGGACAGGGCGAAGCCGTCGCCGAACGGCTCGGTCGCATCGTACGGAGCATCGCTCCTGATGTGCACGTGCGTCAACTTACCCTCACCCTCCACAAACCTGCACCCGAAGCGGTCCCGGCCTCTTTTTCTGGGCCGACCGACCTGTTGCAAGGAAGCTCTGCAGTGGTGGTGGACGATGTGCTGAACTCGGGAAAAACCCTCCTGCATGCCGTGCGATCTGTGCTCGATCAAGGCGCCGCACGGATTACGGCGGCCGTGCTGGTCGACCGTATCCACCGCCGATTCCCCGTGCGGGCGGACATCTGCGGCCTGTCGCTCAGCACGACGCTGAAGGAACACATTGAAGTCCAGGCTGCTGCATCAGGGCCGGCGGCAACCGACGCGGCCTATCTCGTCGACTGAAGCCGGAGGGCGAGGGCCTGGATTTGGGCTTCGCTGGGCTCGCGCCAAACTTCGAGCGCGCGGGCATACACCGGCCTTCTGCGCAACCACAGCGCCCGCGCTCGAGCTTCCCAATCGTCGCCCGAAAGCAGGGGCCGCTGGTCGCGTTCTTGGCGGAGCCGTGCTGCGAGATCTGGCCACGCGACATCGAGCCAAATCGCGCGGCCCGCAGCCTCCATCACCGCCCACGCGCCGGGAAGTTCCGGAGTTCCGCCGCCGGTCGAAACCACATGGGGCTCCGCGAGGGCGGCTATGCGGCGCAGCTCCTCAAACTCGAGGGCACGGAACGCGTCCTCCCCGAGTGCTGCAAAGGCATCTGCAATGGTGCGGCCCATCCGCGCCTCCAGCACGGCATCGAGGTCGAGGTGGGGCCGGCCGAGAACGGCGGCGGCCCGGGCGGCCCAGTGGGTTTTGCCGGCGCCCATGAAGCCGATGAACCACAGGTGGCGACCGGTTTGCATGCCGGCAAGGTAGTGTCTTTCAGTCAATTTGGCACGCGAAGCGGGAAAAACACGACAACTTGTCGCATCCCCGAACGTGGCGCACACTTTGCCGCAATCGAGGAAAAACACACCCCATGGACATCGGAAATTTCACCCTGAAAAGCCAGGAGATTCTGAACCGGGCGCAACAGGAAGCCCTCACCGGCAACCATCCGGAAATCAGCACCTTGCACCTGCTCCACGCCATGTTGCACGTGGAGGACCCCGTCGTTCCCGGACTACTCGGACGGCTGAACATCAATACGAAGGCGCTGGTCGCTGCCGTCGACCGCATGGTCGCGGGCCAAGCGAGTGTCGCGGGGGCGTCTCCGGGTTGGTCGCGCGGTGCGGTGCAGGTCCTGCAACGGGCACAAGGCGCGGCGCGCAAGGCGGGCGACGAGTATGTCGCCTCAGACCGCCTGCTCGAGTCGCTGCTGAGCGAAAACGACGCAGCGGCCCAGGTGCTCAAGGATGCAGGCGCCACGCTTGAGGGGGTGCGCCAAGCCATCGCCCAGCTCCGCAAAGGGGCATCGACCACCTCGTCCAGTGCCGAGAGCACCTACGAGGCGCTCGGCAAGTACGCCCGCAACCTGAATGCGCTGGCCTCCGAAGGCCGGCTCGACCCCGTCATCGGGCGGGATGAGGAAATCCGCCGCGTGCTCCAAATCCTCAGCCGCCGCACGAAGAACAACCCGCTCCTCATCGGGGAGCCGGGCGTCGGAAAGACGGCCATCGCCGAAGGCATCGCCCACCGCATCGTGGCCGGCGACGTGCCAGATAGCCTGCACGACAAGGTCATCCATTCGCTCGACATGGGGGCACTCGTGGCCGGCGCGAAATACAAGGGCGAGTTTGAGGAGCGGCTGAAGGCCGTGGTCAAAGAAGTCCAAGATGCCGATGGCCGCATCATCCTCTTCATCGACGAGATCCATACCCTCGTAGGTGCGGGGGGCGGCGAAGGCGCGATGGATGCAGCGAACATCCTCAAACCTGCTTTGGCGCGTGGCGAGCTGCGGGCCATCGGGGCGACGACCCTCAACGAATACCGGAAGTACTTCGAGAAAGACAAGGCCCTCGAGCGGCGCTTCCAGCAGGTGCTCGTGGAAGAACCCGACCGCGAAGACGCTATCTCCATCCTGCGGGGCATCAAGGACAAGTACGAACAACACCACCGCATCCAAATCCGCGACGAGGCCATCCTTGCGGCGGTCGACCTGTCCACCCGCTACATCAGCGACCGCTTCCTGCCCGATAAGGCGATTGACCTCATCGACGAGGCCGCGTCCAAGCTCCGCCTCGAAATGAACTCGAAACCCGAGGAACTCGACGAGCTCGACCGGCGCATCCTGCAGCTCGAAATCGAACGCGAGGCCATCCGCCGCGAAGAAGACACGGTGAAACTCGCCGAGTTAGGCGCACAACTCGCTCATCTTCAGGAGGAACGCGACCGACTGCACACCCAGTGGCGCAGCGAGAAAGACATCGCAGACGGCATCGCCGCCCGGAAGGCAGAGATCGAGCACCTCAAGCTCGAAGCCGAACGCGCCGAACGCGAAGGGGACTTCGGCAAGGTGGCGGAAATCCGGTACGGACGCATCCAGGAAGCGGAAGCTGCCGTGGCCGCAGGGCGCGCGCAACTCGTTGACTTGCAGTCCGGAATGAAGCTGATTAAGGAGGAAGTAGACGCCGCCGAGGTTGCTGCCGTGGTGGCGCATTGGACCGGGATTCCGGTGGCCCGAATGCTTGAGAGTGAGAAAGATAAACTGCTCCGTCTCGAGGATTCCTTGCACGAGCGGGTGGTGGGCCAAAACGCGGCCGTCGTCGCCGTCGCCGACGCCATCCGCCGGTCGCGGGCCGGACTCAGCGATGCAACCCGTCCCGTGGGCAGCTTCCTGTTTCTCGGCACGACCGGGGTCGGGAAGACCGAGCTCGCTCGGGCGCTGAGCGACCTGCTGTTCAACGACGAGCAGGCCATGGTGCGCATCGACATGAGCGAATTCCAAGAATCGCACACCGTCAGCCGGTTAGTGGGTTCGCCTCCGGGCTACATCGGCCACGACGAGGGCGGCCAGCTCACCGAAGCGGTGCGCCGGAAGCCATACTCCGTCGTGCTGCTCGACGAGATCGAGAAGGCCCACCCGGACGTCTTCAACGTGCTGCTGCAGGTGCTCGATGACGGGCGCCTGACGGACGCCAAAGGAAGAACGGTCAACTTCCGGAACACGATCATTATCATGACCTCGAACGCCGGATCCGAGGGCATTCAAGAGTGCTTCGACCGGGCCCGCGGACGCATCACCGACGACGTCATCGCCGAGATGGATGCTATCGCGCAGCTCGCGCTGAAGAAGCTCGTGCGCCCCGAATTCCTGAACCGGATCGACGAAGTCATCGTGTTCCACCCGCTCCAGCGGAGCCACGTCCGGCGCATCGCGGAACTCCAGCTCCGCGGACTCGGGGGACGGCTGAAGGAGGCCGGGATCGATTTGCACGTGTCGGAGGAGGCGCTGGTTTGGCTTACCGAAACAGGCTACAGTCCAGACATGGGGGCCCGTCCGCTCAAGCGGTTGATCCAGAAGGAAGTGCTGAACAAACTGAGCAAAGCCATCCTCGCCGGCAGCATCCGCCGGGATGCAGAAAACGTCCTCGACGTCTTCGATGGGGAGGTGGTTTTCCGGGAACGGATCGCCGACGAGGTCTGCCTCGACCTCAATCCGTAAGGTCAGCGGACCGCGACAGAAAACGCAGAACGCCCGCAGAGAAAGCCCTCCAGGACATCTCCGGATGCCACGGGGCCGACTCCTGCGGGCGTTCCCGTGAACAGGAGGTCGCCGGATTTGAGCGTCATAAACCGCGATACGTGGGCAATCAACTGATCTACCGTGAAGAGCATGTCGCGAGTCGTCCCCCGCTGCACCCACGCCCCGTTGCGCTGCAATCCCAGCTCCAGGTCTCCGAGGTTGCCCCCGAGTTCCTCAACCGTCCACCACGTGGACCCCACCACGGCAGAGCCGTCGAAGGCCTTCGCTTTCTCCCATGGAGCTCCGGCTTTCTTGCAGGCGTCTTGGATGTCGCGGGCAGTGAAGTCGATGCCGACCGTCACCCGCGAATAGTAGCGGTGGGAGAACTCGGGTGCGATGGCCTTGCCGAGTTTGTCGATGCGCACGACGAGCTCGATTTCGTGGTGGACCTCCTGCGTCCAGTCCGGCAGGTAAAACGGGTGGTGGGCCCGCAACACCGCCGTGTCTGGCTTCAGGAAAAACAGCGGCTCCGTAGGGACCGCATTGCCCAACTCCCGAGCATGGTCGGCATAATTGCGCCCGATGCACACGATTTTCATGGCACGAAGGTCGGACAGAACTACCGGGCGTAGAACGACACCACAACCCGACGGTCCGCGGCGCCGCGCGCGGTGGCCTGCTCCTCACCGACGTAGTTCACGAGCACACGCTGACCGTCCACCCCGCTGGTCAGCAGGAAGCGCCGCACGGCTTCCGCCCGCTGCCGCGACAGCTCGAGGTTCGCCTGCCGCTCGCCGTCCGCGTCCGTATGGCCGGTGAGCACGACGCGCAGCTGCGGATAGCGCGTCAGCAGGTCCATCACCTCCGTGAGCTGGAGGGAGGCATTGAGCCCGAGGGCAGCGGAACCGCTGCCAAACCGAACATCGAAGGCCTCCGGCAACCTCAGCGCCGCCAGTTCCGGGTCGGCCTCCACAGGTTTCCCCCGCAACGCCGCCATATCCCGCTCCAGGGTCGTCAGCCGCTGGTCTTGGCGTTCAAGCAGCGTAACCACCCGGTCGAGCAAGGCCCCGTTCGCCACCCCCTCCGCCGGCCGGCTCGGAGCAGGCGCCAGCTCAGAAGCATCGCCCCGGCCCAAGGCATCCCGGGTGTCCGCGCTGAGGTCGATGGTCAGCGGGCGCAGCGGCGCCTCCGGATCGAAGCTGCCCCATTCCCGCAGCACGGCCTCCACGTCCTCCGCGGGAACCTGCTCCGTCGCAGTCAACTGCTCGATGAGTCCCCGGTTGACGAAGTAGCCCAGCTCGGCGCCGGCCTGCAGCACCACCTCCCCGATCCGTCCCGTGATGAGCAAGTACAGCCGCTCGGCGGTCCCGAGCGCCGAACCGGACCCCGCACGCGACCGCACCACATCCCGTTCGTCGAGTTCCGCCACATCCCGCAGCAGCAACACCACCTCCTCCGAAAACCCCTCAAACGGCACCTTCTCGCGCAATCCCTGCCACGCGAGCACCTCGCGCACCACCTCTTCCATCGTGCGGACGAGCGTCCGCTCGGGCACCTTCCACGCGACTTGGCCGTCGCGGACCTCCACGGCCCCTTCGAGGTACAATTCGATGTTGTCGAGGATGGCCTCTTGGGCACGGCGCACCCGGTCGTCTGGTGCGGTGGACCAGTAGTTGATGGTGAGGGTCCCCGTGCGGCTGCCGCGCAGTTCCGGCTGGGCGTGGACAGCCGGCCCGGCGCCGAGTGCGACCAGGACGAGCACCCCCAGGCGACCGGTGAACGCGAACCCGCGCATCCCCCAAATTTCGCCCAAAAAGCGTTATAAACCGATAAAAACTACTTTCCGCGCCCCCGAAGCACGGTCAACACCGTGTAGAACAGGATCTTGAAATCCAGCGCGAGACTCATGTTCTCGATGTACATGACGTCGAACCGAAGCCGTTGCACCATTTGGTCCACATTCGTTGCATAGCCGTATTTCACTTGGCCCCAGGAGGTTATCCCCGGTCGGACGCGGTGGAGGTGGCGGTAATGGGGTGCGCGTTCGAGGATCAGCGCGATGTAATGGGCCCGTTCTGGCCGCGGTCCCACGAGCGACATGTCGCCCTTCAGCACGTTGAAAAACTGCGGAAGTTCATCGAGCCGCGACTTGCGCAAAAACCGGCCTACCCGGGTAATCCGCGGATCGTCGTCGCTGCTGAGTTGCGGCCCGCCGCGCTCCGCATCCACCTGCATGGTCCGGAACTTGATGATGCGGAACGGCCGTCCGTGGAGGCCGATGCGTTCCTGCAGAAAGAACACCGGCCCCGGCGAAGAACCGCGCACGGCGGCTGCGATTCCGATGAACACCGGCGCCAGCACCACCACCGCCACGGCCGAGACCACGAGGTCCATGGCCCGCTTCATGACCACCTGGGCCGGGGGCATCATGTGCCGGTGGATTTCCATCAGCGGCGCACCGTAGATGCTGGACATCCGCACACTGCCGCTCAAGATGTCGTACATGTCGGGCAGGATGCGCACCTCGACCCCCGTGCCATCGAGTTCGTTGAGGACCCGTTCGAGGACCGGCCGGTCGCCGCTGCCGATGGCCAAAATCACCTCCTCGATGCCGTGCGCACGCACCGTGGCCAGCAGGTCCGCGCCGGAGCCGAGCCGGGGAAGCAAGGCCGCAAGGTGGGTGTCCTTTCCGTTGGCCTGCAAAAAGCCCACAAAACGGAATCCCGGATTGCGCCGCAACGCCTGAATTTCTTCGACCATCCGCAGAGCGCGTTCGTCGCCGCCCACCACCAGCGTAGGGAAGCCCCACACGCCGCGGTGGATGCGCTTCACCGTGCGGGTCGTCACGACGAGGCGGCCGAGCAAAGTGAACGCGAAATGGCTCACCGCTAGCACGGCGAGGGAGGCGTAGTAGTGCCGGTAACCGGCCACCGTGTCGTCGAGGATGAGCACCAGGAACAGGACCAGCGAACCGACGAGGGTCGTCCAGGCCACTTGGCCGAGTTCGAGGATGCGGTGGCGCCGCATGGGCCTCAAGTACATGCCTGCAAAGGCATACAGCGCCACCCAAAACACCGCCACACCGATAAGGCCCTGCACATAGCGCTCGTTGAACTCTAACTCCACCGGATTCCGGAGCGCCTTCGGCTCGACCCACACCTTGCGAAACACGTACAACACCGTCCACGATGCGGCTGCCGAAAGCAAGTCGGATGCGACATAGGCGGCACGCAGTGTCCGGGTTCTCATTCGAACGTGACGAGTTTCAGGTTGTCCACTACCACATAGGCGCCCTCCGTCGTTCCGTCCCACGCGGCGTCCAGCGTCAGCTCCCACCAGTCCGTTCCAGGCAGCGAGCGCACGACCGGAGCGAGGTCGAGGTAGACCTTTTTCCGCTCGCCTTCCGTCGCGCGCAGCACGAGGATGGGGGTGCGCGTCGTGTTGACCCCGTTGACTGCGAGCAAACCGACAGCGAACTCGTGGCTGCAGCGGTAATCGATTTCGAGCCAAACCGCCCCGTCGGGCGGCAACGGATACTGCTGCTCGTTCGTCGTCGCGGTGAGCACCCGCGCATCCGGCCCGAGCACGATGTAGCCGCTGGCTTCGCCGTCGAGCACGAGATCCGGATCCGTCGTCCGCACCACCTCCGCCGTGCTGGTCGACGCTTCGCTGAACCGGTTCGCCGTTTCGAAATCTTCGGCCACCACCACCTCCACGCCGTCCGCGTAGCCGGTAGCCGGAATGAGGGTGTCCTGCTGGCCCGGGGTAACGGCCAAATCCAACACCGTCGTCCGGTAAAACGGATAGGGCTTCCGGCTCGCGGACACCCCATTCACGCGGATGCCGGGCAGCAACGTCAGCGACTCCGACTCGCCGAGGTCCTCCTGCAGCAGGGAAATGTCGGCGGGCAGCGGAAACGCGCCCAGCACGCCGCGCTCCGTGTAGACCCAGACCTCTTCGATGCGTTCCGTGGGCTCCCCTTGGCCAGGTTCCACGGCGAACGTCCAGTCCGGAATGTGCAGTCGATGAGGCACATCGCCGGGGTCGGGCGTGCAGGCCACTGCCGCAAGCGGCAGGACCCAAAGGCGAGGTGAAAGCAGCTGACGCAAGGCGTTTGGGAAAGCGGACGGCAAAGGTACCCCTTCACCTTCCGCGGTTCGGGTCTGAAACGCACGACTTGCACACGAAGTATGCGGGGTTTTTAACAATTCGACGAAGTTGTCAACATCCGCGCCGGGTCTGCGGGGTGGTGTACCTTCGCGGCATGAAGTTCTTTATCGACACAGCGAATTTGGCCCAAATCCGCGAAGCGAACGACCTCGGCGTGCTCGACGGAGTCACCACGAATCCTTCCCTGATGGCCAAAGAAGGCATCCGCGGGGACGATGCCGTGTACGACCACTACCGCGCCATCTGCAGCATCGTGGACGGCGATGTGAGTGCGGAGGTAATCGCCACCGACTACGCCGGAATGGTCGCTGAAGGGCGTCTGCTCGCCTCGCTGCACAGCAACATCGTTGTCAAGGTCCCGTGCACCCGCGACGGCATCAAGGCCATTCGCACCTTCACCGACGAAGGCATCCGAACGAACTGCACGCTCATCTTCTCCGCAGGCCAGGCGCTTGTGGCGGCAAAGGCGGGAGCTTCGTACGTGAGTCCGTTCATCGGACGGCTCGACGACATCGGCTCGGACGGTCTGTCGCTCATCGAGAAGATTCGGACCATCTACGACAACTACGACTTCGACACGGAAATCCTCGCGGCGAGCGTGCGCCATCCCATGCACATCCTCGATTGCGCGGAACTGGGCGCCGACGTGATGACCGGGCCGCTCAGCGCCATCCTCGGCCTGTTGAGCCACCCGCTCACCGACAAGGGACTCGAGCAGTTCCTCGCGGACCACGCCCGCGTCAACGCCTGAGTCCGTGCTGCTCCGCATCCACCCCGACAACCCCGATGCCCGGCGGTTAGACCAGGCGGTGCGGGCCCTGCGATCCGACGGCGTGCTCGTCGTTCCGACGGACACTGTCTATTCTTTCGCCTGCGCGCTCGGCTCGTCGAAAGGCCTCGAGCAACTTGCGCGGCTGAAGGGCATCCGACCGGAAAAGGCGAACTTCTCGCTGCTCTGCGCGGATTTGTCGATGATCAGCGCGTTCACGAAGCCGCTCGGCAACGACGTGTTCAAGCTGATGAAGCGTGCGCTGCCGGGTCCCTACACGTTCATCCTCGAGGCGAGCAGCCAGGTGCCCAAATGGTTCACGTCGAACCGGAAGGCGATCGGCATCCGTGTTCCGGATCATCCCGTCGCGCAGGCCTTGCTCGCCGCGCACGGAGCGCCCCTCGTCGTGACCTCCGTCCACGACGACGACGAGGTCCTCGAGTACACGACGGATCCCGAGCTCATCGACGAGCGCTACGGAGACCGCGTGGAGTTCGTCATCGACGGCGGCTACGGACACCTCCATGCCTCGACCGTCATCGACTGCACCGGAGCGACCCCCGAAGTCGTACGGGAAGGACTCGGCCCGGTCGAAGGACTGCTTTAAGTGGTCCTCGGCGCCCGCGGCATTCGCGCGGCGAGCATGGGCACGAAGGCGAACACACCGTGCTCCCGTTGGGTGAATTCGGATTCCGAGGTGCGCAGGAAGGTGTGCATGACCTGGGTTTCGCCTTCGCCGACCGGGATGACCAGGGTGCCCCCGATGGCGAGTTGGGCGAGGAGGGCCTGGGGAACTTCTGGGGCGCCGCAGGTGACCACGATGCCGTCGAATGGGGCGAAGACCGACTTGCCCTTGTAGCCGTCGCCGTAAAAGAGCTCGGGCCGGTAGCCGAGGGCGGACAGCATGGGGCCGGCCTTTTCGAAGAGTTCCCGCTGCCGCTCGATGCTGTAGACCTTGTAGCCCATGGCGCACAGGACGGCGCACTGGTAGCCGCTTCCTGTTCCGATTTCCAGCACCCGCGCGCCGGGTGCCAAACCCAGCAACGTCGTTTGCCGTGCCACCGTGTGGGGCTTGGAAATCGTTTGGCCAGCCCCGATTTGAAACGCCTTGTTTGCGTAGGCGAATTGCTCGAAGGCGGAGCTCAAAAACGCATGCCGCGGCACCTTGTCCATGGCCTCGAGGACGTCCTCGCGCACATCACCGAGTGCACGCAATTCGTCCAACATCTTGCGCCTCAAACCCTTGTGTCGGTAGTCGTCGCGTATCGTCACACTGCGGAAGATAGGGCCCGTTCGGTAACTTCCGCCCATGCTCAGAACTGGAGTGTGTGGCGTAGGACATCTCGGCCGTTTCCACGTGAACTGCCTGAAGGAACTCGGCGGACTGGTCGGCGTGTACGACCCGGATCCGGCCGCTGCCGCCTCGGCTGACGTCCCGGTGTTTTCGAGCTACGCGGACCTGCTCGACGCGGTCGACGCCGTGGTGATCGCCGCGCCAACGCCGCGCCATGTCGACTGCGCCCGCGAGGCCCTCGCCTGCGGAAAGCACGTGCTCATCGAAAAGCCCGTAGCTCCCACCGCAGCGGAAGGTGCCTCATTGCGCGCGCTGGCTGCCGGTTCCACCGTGCATGTGGGCCACATCGAGCGCTTCAATCCGGCATACACCGCGGCCCTGCCGTACCTCCTCGATGCCCGCCACATCGCAGCGCAGCGGCTCGCGCCGTTCACGCCGCGCGGGGCAGAAGTCAGCGTCGTGCACGACTTGATGATCCACGACCTCGATGCCCTGCTCGCGGTGCGGGACCGCGAGGTGGTAGGCCTGGAAGCGTGGGGCGAGCGCGTGGTGAGCGACACCCTCGATGTCGCACACGTGCGGCTCGAGTTCAGCGACGGGTGCCGGGCGGTGCTGACCGCCAGTCGGGTGAGTCCCGTGCGGGTGCGGTCGTGGGAGGCCTGGGGAACGGGGGGCGGGGTGCACGTGGACTTCGCGGCGCGGACGGCAGCTCGGTGGACGCCGGAGGGACCGGTGGACCTTCCCGTCGGGGCGCAGAACGCCCTGCTGGAGGAGCTGAGGGCCTTCTTGGCTGCGGCAGCGGGACAGCCGCTTGCTGCGGGCGTCCGGCCTGCTGCGCTCGAGGACGGCTTGCGTGCACTTGGTTTGGCAGACCACATCACCGCGAGCATCGCTGCACCTACCTTCGCGTCATGACGAAGCATTGGTTCACTTGCCGCGTGAAGTCCGTCCGGCACGACAGCGATGGCGCAGAGATCAAGGTCACCGAAGCCTATGTGCTCGACGGGTATTCCTACACCGAAGCCGAATACCGGATGGCGACGATTTGTGAGGAGGAAGGCATCCGCCCGTTCGAAATCGTCTCCATCACGAAATCGCCCCTCCACGAAGTCATCCGGTTCGATGACGCGGACACCTGGTTCCGCGTGGTCGTCGCCCTGACCACCTTCGACGAGCAGAAAGGGGTGGAAAAAGAGACGAACCAAAACATCCTGCTCTCCGCCGCCGACGTCCGCGACGCCTACGACAAGGTCGCCGGACACATGCGCAACCTCGGCATCGGCTACGTCATCCCCTCGATCAGCTACCAAAAAATCGCCGCAGTCTACCCCCTCGACGAAACCGAAGGTGGCCGCCCTGCCACACCCGTCACCGCGGCCCTCGCGGCGTCCGTCGACGAGGAAACGGGCGAGGTCTTCTAACTACATCCAGTCCCACGCACTGCGGTGGGCCCCGTCGGCCACCGCGCGGTCAAGCAGCCAAGCAAAAAACGGATCGGCCGCCAGGGTCGCACTGTCGCCGACCATGAGCAGGTGCATCCGCGCCCGAGTCATCGCCACATTCGTGCGCCGGTATTCCGTCAGAAAGCCGATTTCGCCGTCGCTGTTGCTCCGGGTCAAACTCAGCACCATCGCGTCCCGCTCCTGGCCTTGAAAGCTGTCCACCGTGGACACCTCCACCCGGGCCCGGTCGGCCGACGACCAGCCGGTTTGCGCGATGCAGGCGTTGAGTTCCTGCACCTGGGCCCGGTACGGCGCCACCACCCCGATGGAGGCCTCGGGCGCTGCGGCCAGCAGTTCTGCAATGCGGGCCACGACGAAGGCCGCCTCCTCGGGGTTTGAGGTGCTCTCCGCTCCTTCCTCCCTGCGCTCCTCGAACCCACACCCCGCTGTGTCGATGAAGACCCACGGGGCGAGACCGGGCAGTCCGCGCTCGGCGATGGCGGGGGCCGCTTCGAGGGCTCCATTGTAGAAGGCATCCGAAGGGGGCTGCATGATGGCGCGGTGCATGCGGTACTGCACGCTGAGCAGGTACGAGCGACCGGATGCCTCCGCGTGCCGGTCCATGCATTTCTCCAGCAGGCTGATGTCAAATCCGCCGCGTGCGGCCTCGAGACTGCGCACCGTGGGCGGAAGCTGCTGGGGATCGCCGGCGAGCACCGCGCGGTCTGCGCGCAGCAAGGCCACCCAGGCGGCGGGTTCCAGCGCTTGGCCGGCCTCGTCCATCACGACGACCGGAAAGCGCAGGCTGCCGAGCAGCGGGTCTGCCGTGCCGATGAGGGTCGCGCACACCACGTCGGCCTCACGCAGCACGCGGTCCACGAGGTAGGCCTCAGTGGCGCGGGCTTCTCGGAGCAGGTCGCGCCCTTCGTCGCGCGAGGCGCGTTTGTCACGTCGGTCGCCGGCGTCGAAGGACCGGCGGTTGCGGTCGGCGTTGTGGAAGGCGTCTGTGGCTCGGCGGCGGAGCTCGCGGACCTGGCGGTAGCCGGGATCCGACTCCACGAGGGCGTCGACGGTGCTGGCGAGCAGCGATTCGTCGATGCGGGCCGGGTGGCCGATGCGGACCACGCGCAGGCCGGCGTCGCGGCATTTGGCGGCGAGCACGTCTACGGCGGTGTTGCTGGGGGCTGTGGCGAGGACCTGCTCGCCGCCCGCCACCAGACCCCGGATTGCGGCCACCAGCGTCGTCGTCTTGCCCGTACCCGGCGGACCGTGCAGCAGCGCCAGCGGCGGCCTCGCAAGCACCGCCTCCACGGCCGCCCGCTGCGGTCCGTTCAGCTCGCCGAGCTCCACCCCGTCCCCGACCGGCCCCAGCGGTTCTGGCAGGTCCGCATACCCGAGTAGTCCGTCCCGGAAGGTCTTCCGCTCGCGCGAGGTCGCATTGAGCCATTCGCTAAGCGCCCAGGCCATGGTCTTCGCTGACCGCTCGTCCGGGCGGACGTCAAGCGTCCAGCTCCCATGCAACTCATTGCGGCTCGGGGGCGGTCCTTCGAGGAGGACCTGGAGCTCATCCGGTCGCGCCGACCGGACGATGCCACGCCGCGGCTCGCCCGACCCATCCACCGCCGAAAGCAGCACCGGAGCACCGGCACGGAAGGCCTGCAACTCGCCCGAACCCGGCCGCCACCGCACCACCACAGACGCCATGCCGCCCACCGCACCCTCGCCCGGATCCACCTCTACCGGCGACCACGTCAGACCTTCCGCTCGACGCACCCGCATCGGCGCCCCAGTAATGGCCGCAGCCATGCGCTCCGCCTCTTCCGCAGCTTCGATCGCGAGCAACTCCGCTACGGCGCCGAGCTCCTCGACGGCATCGCGGTACGTCGGCACCCCCCCGGGATGCCCTCCGAACAACGGAACAGCCTTTTCGCTCACCTGACCAGCGCGAACGAGCCGCTGATGTAATGCATGCCCTCGCCGTCGACGACGTACGCGCCGGTCTCGTCCACCACATTCAACTCACTTGCCGTCCGGTTGATGCCGAGCACGAAGTAGTAGGTTCCTTCCGAAGCGTCTTCTGGCCCGGGATTCCACCCGGCCGTATTCCCGAAGTCGTCGTGGGAATACACGAGAGCCCCCCACCGGTTGTAGATGCGCATGGTGCTGAGTGGATAGGCATCGAGTCCATCGATGAGGAACGCATCGTTCTTCCCGAGGTTGTCCGGCGAAAAGACATTCGGGATGGTCAGCTCGCAGAGTTCTGTCTCGACGATGAACGTCCCTTCTGCCGTCCAGGTGCAGGGAGCAGGCATAGAAATCACCACGTTGTAGGTGCCTGCCTCAGTGGCTTCGAGGGCTGGTGTGGTGCCGACTTGTTCGGTTTGTGTGACGCCGAAGTTGTCCACGTAGGTGTGGGTCCACACGTAGGTGTACTCGTCAAGTCCGGCGGGCTGGTTGCCCACAACGAGGGCGACGCCTTCGCCGATGCAAATCAACCGGTCGATGGGCCCGAAGTCCACCGGGGGAACGAGGGGATTCACGGCGACGGTCGCTGTGGCGGAACAGTTGTCGATTTGGGCACCCGACACGTCCACCGTGAACGAGAAGTTCGTCAGCGCATCCACGTCATCCACGGTCACGCTGGTACCGGTGGACGAGCCGACGATAAACCCACCTGGCGACCACTGGTAGCTGTAGGTGAAGCCGGGCTGCGGGTTCGTCACCGTCGCTTCGAGGTCGATGGGCGCACCGCAGTAGGACTGTGCACTTGAAATGTCGATTTCAGGGCCCTGCACCACCGTGATTTCCACCGGGAGCTCGAACGTGCATCCGAAGTCGTTGATGCCTGTGTAGATGTACGTTTCCGTCCCGGGAACGGGAGGTTGGATCTCGATGCCGTCGCAATCGCCCGACGTCGACACGATCGAAGGACCCGACCAAAACGTGCTGTCGCACCCCGCCCCGAACACCGGCGTGAACACGATGGGGTCCGGGTACAGGTCCGGGTTGAATTCGATCGTCCAGTCGAAGATGAAGCCGTTGTCGCTTGCCCACATGTCGCAGATTTCGAGTTCCCACGTGCCGTTCAACGGGCATCCGTTGAGCAAATTCCAGGGCTGTACGGCCTCGTAGGTGTCCGAAGGCAATGTCGCACCCGCATTCTCCGCCCATGTACCGTTCGTTGAGGTCGGCGACCACCAGTAGTCGTAGCCGACCCCCTCAGCATCTGGCTGAAAGTCGTCATCGATCGGTTCACCCAGGAAGGTGCTCCCGCCGCTCTGCTGGTGGAGCGCCATGCTCGAACCGTCCGGGCAAATGAGGGTAATGACCAAATCGCCCATGAAGCTGTGCTCGAAGTTCATGAACACATTCAGGATGTCCTCGGCCGCGTTCGTGACCACCGCGCCGGGGTTGAAGGCCATGAAGGTCAGCTCCGTTTGGAAGCACTGGCTCTGGTCGTCCGGGATGAAGAGTGCTCCGCCGAAGTTCGCATCCGGGGTGGCGTCGTAGGTGACGCCCGTGACGGCGCCGTCGAGGGGGAAGATTTGGCCAGAACAGATGGTGGCATCGACCGACGTTCCGGTCCAGTCCGGCTCGGTCGAGACCAGCACGAGGTGGTCGATCAGGTTGTGGTTCTGGCAGCCGTCCGGCCCCTCATCGAAGTTGTTATCGCCCACCACGAGCTGCACCTTGTACGCGCCCGGGTTCGGAAAGGTGTGCGTCACCACCGGGCCTGTGGTGCTCGTGCTCCCGTCGTCAAAGTCCCAGTTCCAGCTCACAATCTCGAAGCCGCTGGCCACCGTCGAGGCCGATGCATCGAAAGTGATCTCGTCGCCGGGGCACGCCAAATGGGGTACGGGCTCACCACTCCCCACGATCGCAAACGGCCGCTCGCACGGGTAACCGCAGCTAATCTCCGCGCCGAAGCTCCCCGCCCCAGACGCATCCGACGTGAACTGCACCGTCAAGCACCCCGAGGTGTTTCCTGGACTTGCCGAGACCTCGTCGCCCTGCAGCTCGTACTCCGCATACGTCCCGAGAACGGTCGCAGCGGTGCTCGTGCCGTCGTAGATCGTGATCACGTCGCCAGGACCGAGCGCTGCGAGCGCGAAGTAGAGCGTCGTCACCGTCTCAGGCGCTTCTGGGCAGACCGTGATGGTGAAGTTCTCGTTTGCGTTGTAATCCGATGCGCTCAACCCGGAATCCACGAGGTAGCCGACGCAGTCCGTGATGGTTCCACCGGCAGAGATGGGCGTTTCCTGGGCCTGCACGGTGCCGATCAGAACGCAGAGCGCAGCCACTGCTGCAAAGGCGAAGTACTTCATGGCTGCTGGCGGTTTGCGACCGAACGGAGGTAGAGTTGCTCGAGCCGCGGCAGGCTGTACACGGTCAGGTAGCCGCCTCCGTCGCACGTGTAGACCGTGTGGCGCTCGGAATCGGGAACGAGGCCGAGCTCGAGGGGGCGGGGCGTGGCGCTGGAGAGGTGGCCGTCGGGGCGCAGCGGTTTCATGCCGGGGTCGGCGGTGAAGTGCCAGCCGTGGTCGGCAAAGAAGGCCATCCGGGCGGGGTCAAGCTTCCAGGTGGCCCAGGAGGGGGCCGTTGCGGGAGAGGTTTGGGCCGCGCAGAGCGCGCCAAATGCAAACCACATCCCCAAAAACACAGCAGTGCGTTTCATTGCTCGCAAGATACAGGAGTTCAAATGGGACGCCAACCGACTCGAAAGGGTTGCTTTCCACCGCGAACGGCGGAAAACCCGAAAAATTCGGCACACCCTTTGCTCATTCTAGAATTCCTCTATCTTTGCCGCCCCGAACGCGGGACGAGGGATCTCGTAGCTCAGCCGGTTAGAGCATCTCACTTTTAATGAGAGGGTCCTGGGTTCGAGTCCCAGCGGGATCACAAAGTACCTGCCCAGGTGCTGAAATTGGTAGACAGGCATGTTTGAGGGGCATGTGTTCGAAAGGACGTGCGGGTTCGATTCCCGCTCTGGGCACTAGAAAGCGGCATCGAACGCGATGCCGGAATGCGCTCCCTTCGGGAAGCGCTGGAGCGGCACCCTACCCGGGTGGCGAAATTGGTAGACGCGCAGTCTTCAGGCGGCTGTGCCTTCGGGCGTGCTGGTTCGAGTCCAGTTCCGGGTACGATGGAAGCCTCGGGGAAATCCCGGGGCTTCGTGTTTTCAGGCACAGCGCGCGAATGCGCCGTATCTTTGCACCGTGGTCACCCCCTCTCCCCTGCCGCACCTTCCGTTGCCGACCCCGAACGCAGCGCGCCCCTTCATCGTGGCCGGACCTTGCAGTGCGGAAACCCGCGAACAGGTGCTCGAAACGGCCCGGGCACTGAAGGCCGGCGGTGCGGTGGATTGGTTCCGGGCGGGGGTGTGGAAGCCGCGGACCCGTCCCGCGGATTTCGAGGGACGTGGGGACGAAGCGCTCGCGTGGCTGGCCGAGGTGCGCCACGAAGTAGGCCTGCCGGTGACCGTCGAGGTCGCAAATGCGGCCCACGTCGAAGCCGCGCTCGCCCACGGGCTCGACGGGGTGTGGATCGGGGCCCGCTCCACGGTGAGTCCCTTCGCAGTCCAAGAAATCGCCGACGCGCTATCCGGCACGTCGCTGCCGGTTTGGGTGAAAAACCCGATGCACGCGGACCTGAAGCTGTGGATCGGCGCCATCGAACGGGTCGAACGGGCCGTCAAGGGCCCCGTCGCCGCAATCCACCGCGGCTTCAGCAGCTACGGACTCAAGGCCTACCGCAACGCCCCCATGTGGGAGATTCCCATCGGTCTGCGGGCCGAACGTCCCGAACTGCCCATCCTCTGCGATCCGAGCCACATCAGTGGCGACCGCAACCGCATCGCATCGGTCGCCCAGCGCGCCCTGGACATCGGCATGCACGGCCTCATGATTGAGGTGCATCCGCGTCCCGATGAGGCCTGGAGCGATGCTGCGCAGCAAGTGACGCCGGAGGGCCTGGCCACCCTCCTCGCCGGCCTGCACCCCCGGACAAGCCGCACGGACGCGGACCACCTGCACGGCCTGTCCGCCCTCCGGCTCCAAATCGACAGCCTCGACGACCAGCTCGTCGAAATCCTGGCCCACCGCATGGCCATCGCCCGCAAAATCGGCGCCTTCAAAAAGGAAAACGGACTCGCCATCCTCCAACTCGAGCGCTGGGCAGAAGTGCTCGGCACCCGGACCGGCTGGGCGGGCGATCGCGCGGTAGGCGTATCGTTTATGTCCCGTTTTCTCGAACTCCTCCACGAAGAGAGCATCCGAGTGCAGTCCGAGGACCCCTCCTGAAGCCCTCGTTTTCAGTGGATTGCGGAAAAGTCGGGCGCCGCTGATTTTTTTTCGAAAAAACGTAACCCCAGAGAACTGCCTCCGTTAAACGGGGTAGGTTTTGGTTTTGCCACACTCGATTGAGTGTCAAGAATCAGGCGATTTGGTGAGGAGGGGCCCTTCAACGGAGGGGCCCCTTTCTTTTTGAGGTAGGGGAAACCGTTTGCGGGTGAGGGGGGCGGGGTCAGTTCGGGGCTTTGATGAACGGTGTGTATGCACGGACGCCGTTCGGAGCCTGCAACTGCAAGATGTACGTGCCCTCGGGAACCGCTGCTACGTCGATGGAGGATGAAGCGCGCTGCAATTTTCCACTTGCGACCGTCGAGCCCGTCACGCTGACGATGCGGTATTCAGCTGTGCGGAAAGGAAGGTACACGAGGTGGAGGATAGATCCGACCGGGTTCGGGTAGACCGCAAGCTCGAGGTGCTGAGGGTGCTCGACAAGGCCGATGGACCCGGGCACAGTGAGGGACGACAGCGCAGTGTCGGCGCGTTCGCAGGCGGCGGCAATCAGCTGAACGGTGTAGGTTCCGGGATTGATGTAGGTGTGGACGGGGCTGATTTCCGTGGAAGTTTCGCCGTCCCCGAAGTCCCAAACGAACGACGAGGCGAACGCAGAGGTGTTCGCGAACGCCACCTGGGGGTCTGCGGCCATGGAAAACGTAAAGCTTGCCGCCGGGTCGTATGCGCCGATGTGCCATTCCAGCAAGCTGTCGAAGACGACGGCCTTTGCCGCATCGCGGATCAGGGCCGCATCGGCCGGGGGAAGCGAGGAATTGAACGCGATGGTCGTGGGGTCTTTGCGGAAAAGCGCGGCGTAGAAGCTGCACGCAGCGGCGTACGAGCCCGCAGCCGAAGGGTGGCTCTCGTCGGATTGGTACAGCTCGAGTGTGGGGTAATGCGTGCGGATGTAGCGCCAAACGGCACCCACCGGCGACAAGATGGCGTCGTTCGCTTCCGCCATCATCCGGTACCTGAGGTTCAGCAGGCTGTCCATGCCTGCGTAGGTGCAGACGGGTGGCCACGTGGCGCAGTTCGAGGCGTCGCCGTTTTTGCGTCCCCACGTCATGAAGAAGACCGTCTCTGCGCAGGGGTTCGCTGCATGGATTTGGTCATCTAACAAGGCCGCAAACGGGAACACCTGCGCCTCCACCTGGCTGAGCGGGAACGAGGGCGCCTGGCTTTGCTCCTGCAGCACCACGTAATCCCAGGTGCCTGTGGCCATGAGTGCCTGCGACGTCGCGTTCGTGGAATGCCCTTGCAGCGTATAGCCGCCCGGCGTGTTGCTACCAAACAGGAGCACGTCGCCCACAGATGCAGCGGCATCCGCCACCAGTTGGGGCAGGTTGTTGTACGCGGTGTAGCTGTTGCCGAGGAACAAGGCCCGCTTGGTCACGGTTTGGCCTAGCGCCGAGCTGGCGAAAACCAGCATTGAAAATCCGACCGCTGCTCTCATGGACGTGCAATTTCGTCCACCCCAACTCAAACTCAAACTCAAACTCAAACTCAAACTCAAACTCTCATTTGGTAAACATCGCCACCCAAATCGACCGGCTCAACCGGTAGATCAGCGGCAGCAACAGGAGCAACAAGACGATACCTGTGGTGAGAAAGGTGCCCACGTGGGTAAAAAAGCCGAACGTGATCCAGCCCCACGCATCGAACGACAGGAGGGCGACGAGCACCGCCACCCACAAGGCCACGGTGAGGGCGTACGAAACGTAGGCCGCGCCGAAGTAGAAGCCGGGTTCGCGCACAAGGTCGAGCTTGCACGACGGGCATTCCGTATGCATGCGGGCGGTGTCCACAGGGCGGTAGGCTGCGCCGACGAACAGGTTGCCCTCGCCGCAACGGGGACATTTGAAGCCTAAGATGGCCTTCAGGCGAGCAATTCCGCGGGTCATGGGCGCGAAAGTAGGTCGAAAGCCCGGCCCCGGACGGGACTTGGGTCACCGCCGCGAAGAAAGGTCACTTCACGTCCTGCATCTCGACGAGGCGGCGGTACAGGCCGGCGGCGTCGGACATCAGGTCTTCGTGGGTACCGGTGGCGACGACCCGGCCGCGGTCGAGCACGACGATGAGGTCGGCCCGGCGGACCGTGCTGAGGCGGTGGGCGATGACGATGGAGGTGCGGCCCGCCATGGTGCGGTCGATGGCCTGTTGGACGAGGTGCTCCGATTCCGTGTCGAGGGCGGAGGTGGCCTCGTCGAGGAGGAGGAGAGGCGGGTCGCGGTAGAGGGCGCGGGCGATGGCGAGGCGTTGACGTTGGCCGCCGCTGAGCCGGCCGCCGCCGTCGCCGATGCCGGTGGCGAAGCCGTCGGGCAGGCGGTCGATGAACTCGAGGGCATTTGCCGCGGCGGCGACGGCCGTGAGGCGATCGGAATCGAGGGGGGCGCCGAGGGCGATGTTGTCCGCGATGGTGCCGTTGAAGAGCAGGGGGTCTTGGGCGACGATGCCCATGTGGGAGCGCAGGGCGTGGGCGGCGACGTCGCGGAGGTCGACGCCGTCGATGAGGATGCGGCCCCCGGTGGGGTCGGCGAAACGCGCGACCAACTGGGCGAGTGTGGATTTGCCCGAGCCGGAAGGACCTACGAGGGCCACGGTCGCGCCCCGGGGCACCTCGAAGGAGACGTCGGTGAGCACGTCGGCCTCGGAACCGGGGTAGCGGAAGGATACGCCCTCGAAGCGGAGGCGGTCGGCCAGGGGCGGACATGTCACGGGTACCTCCGGGTCGGGAATGCGCCAGGGTTCTTTGAGGATGGCGTCGAGCCGGTCGAGCGATGCGGCTCCTTTCGAGAGCTTGAACCAGCCGTCGGAGATGGCGCGGGCGGGGGGAATGATTTGGGAGAACACCACCAAATAGCCGATGAACCACTCACCGCTCAGCCCGCCTTCGCCGCGCAGCACGAGCAGCCCGCCGAATCCGAGCAACACCGCCATAACCGAGAGCGAAATGGTTTCCGACATCGGCGACGCGAGGTATTCGCGCTTGTAGAGGCGCCGCATCAGCCGGAAGTAGTCGGAATTCACCGCGCGGAAGCGTTCGCGGAAGGCCGGCTCTGCGTTGAACCCGCGCACCGCGCGGATGCCGCCGAGCGTTTCGTCGACGAGCGACATGAGGTCGCCGAGGCTGTCTTTGCCGCGCCGCGCCGCATGCTTGAGCGCCTTCGCAATGCGGCTGATGAGCCACCCGCTGACGGGCAGAAACACCAGCGCAAACAGCGTGAGCTCCCAACTCATGGCGAAGAGCGTGGCGAGCGAAACGAGGATGACGAGCGGCGATTTGAACAGCACCTCGATGGTGCCGATGATGCTGAATTCCACCTCGTTCACGTCATTCGTCATGCGGCTGAGCGTGTCCCCGCGCCGCGCGTCCGTGAACCAGCCCACTGGCAGTTCCAGCAGCTTGTCGTACACCGCCGTGCGCAGGTCGCGGGCGATGCCCGTGCGGATGGTCGCCAAACTGAACAACGCCGCATACTGCACCGCATTCTTCACCACCGCCAGCACCACGATGGCCACACACAGCAGCACCAGCGCCCGTTCCGTCCCGTGGGTGGCCACGAGGGCATCGAAGCCCGACGTGATCGTGTCCAGCAGACCAGACGCTTCCCCGGCATCCGCCGCAGCCGGTCCGCTGGGCATGAACAGGATGCGCAGAAACGGCACGACGCTGAGAAAGGTGAAGAGCGAAAGCACCGCGCCCAGCGCGTTGAATCCGATGTTCAGAGCTACGGGTCCGCGGTACCGGGCCAGCAGCACCTGCATTTCCTTCAGTCGCTTCATCCCAGCAGGTCCACCAGCTGTTCCGAGTAGCCCGTGTAGCCGGACGGAGTCAGGGCGCGCAGCTCCGCTCGGACCGCTTCCGACACGTCGAGCGACGCGATGAATTCGGCGATGGCGGCGGCGTCGATGCCGGCTTGGCCGCGGGTGAGGGCTTTGAGCGCCTCGTAGGGCTGCGGGTAGCCGGCGCGGCGGAGCACGGTTTGGATGGGTTCTGCGACGACGGCCCAGTTGTTTTCGAGGTCGCGGGCGAGGGCTGACTCGTTCAGGACAAGCTTGTTCACCCCCTTTTCGAGGGAGGCGGCTGCGATGCACACGTGGGCCAGCGGCACGCCCAGGTTGCGGAGGACCGTCGAGTCCGTGAGGTCGCGCTGCAGTCGGCTGATGGGCAGCTTCTCGGCGAGGTGTCCGAGCTGCGCGTTTGCCCAACCGAGGTTGCCCTCGGCGTTCTCGAAGTCGATGGGGTTCACCTTGTGGGGCATGGCGGAGGAGCCTACTTCGCCGGCGCGGACCGTTTGGGTATAGTAGTCCATCGCGATGTACTGCCAGATGTCGCGGGCGAAGTCGATGAGCACCGTGTTCACGCGGCGCAGGGCGTCGCACTGGGCGGCCAGGGTGTCGTAGGGCTCGATTTGGGTCGTGATGGGGGTGCGCTGCAGGCCCAGGCGATCTTCGACGAACGCCCGTCCGAAGGCGGGCCAGTCGACCTCCGGGTAGGCGACGTGGTGGGCATTGAAGCCGCCTGTCGCGCCCCCAAATTTGGCGGCCGGTCGGATCCGGGCCAGCTCCGCGAGGGTCGCATCGAGGCGGAGTACGAACACCGCCCATTCCTTGCCGAGGGTCACCGGCGATGCCGGCTGGCCGTGGGTCCGCGCGAGCATCGGCACCCCCTTCCACTGCCGCGCCCGGTCCGCGAGGAGCTCGCGCACGCGGTGGAGCATGGGAAGCACCACGTCCTGCAGGGCCCGCTGGAGGGACAGCGGCAGGGCGGTGTTGTTCACGTCTTGCGAGGTCAGGCCGAAGTGCACAAACTCCGTGGCCGCGCCGGCTCCGATGGCGTTCAGCTGCTCCTTGAGCCAGTACTCGACCGCCTTGACGTCGTGGTTCGTGGTCCGCTCCGTGGCCTTGATGGCTTGGGCGTCGTCGAGGGAGAAGTTGCGGTAGAGCGCGCGGAGGTCGTTTGGCCGATCGAAGACCGGAAGCTCGGGCAACCCCACCTCCGAGAGGGCGATCAGGTACTCGACCTCGACCTCCACCCGGTGGCGGATCAGGCCCCATTCCGACAGGTAGGGCGCAAGCAGCGAGGCCGTCGCGCGGTACCGGCCGTCCACCGGAGCAAGGGCCGTCAGGGCATTCAATTCCATGGCCCGGCGAAGGTACGCTTATCCCCGGACGAGCACGCGGTAGGTGTATGCGGGCAACGCGAGCGTTCCCGCCAAATCCACCTCCCCACCCCCCAGCGCATCGCTCCACGCCCCGGCCAGCGCCGCCGGCACACTCCACTCCTTCCCCTCCCCGCGCACATTCACCAGCACCAGCACCTCCTGCTCCGCGGTGAACCGGCGCACGGCCAGCACATCCGCCGACGCATGCTGCGCCCACGCCCCCTGGCGGGCCGCCGGCAACGCGCGATACGCCTGAAACAGCGCCCGGTACGCCGCAAGCATCTCCGGCTGGGCGCCCCAGTCCAGCACCGTGTTCGAAAAGAACGGCACAGGGGCCACCCGTCCGACCTCTTGGCCTGTGTACATCAGCGGCGTCCCGCCGAGAAACAGCGTCGCCGCGCTCGCCGCCAGACACGCCTCGACGCTCCCGAACCGCTGCATCGGCGTTTCTTCCCAGGCACTCATGTCGTGGTTCGTCGTGTAGTACAGACGCCTGCGTCCCGCCGGAACCCCCGCGTATTCAAGGAGATGCGTCGAGAACAGCGAGGCCGCATTGCCGCCCTCGACGAACACCGTCCCGAGCCGTTCGTACACATCCCAGCCGAACATCAGGTCCATGCCCGAGTCCCAGTGATCGTCGCGGTCGCCTTCCGCCAGGAAGAGGAGTTTTCTGCCGGGCAGCGCCCGCAGCTCCGCCACGGTCTCTGCCCAAAAATCCGCCGGCACCCCGTCCGCATAATCCAGCCGAAACCCATCGACGTTCGCCTGCTCGATCCAGTACCGCATCGCTTCCTGCATCTCCTCCCGCATCGCCGCATTGCCGAAATTCAAATCCGCCACATCCAGCCAGTTCGTTCCCGGCGGATGCACCACATTGCCCGACCCATCCGTCGTGTGCCATCCCGGATTTCCCAGCCATGGGTGGTCCCACGACGTGTGGTTCGCGACCCAGTCCATCAGCACCGCCATGCCTCGCGCATGCGCCGCATCCGTCAGCTCTCGCAGGTCCTCGAGCGTGCCGTACTCCGCGCTCACCGCCGTGTAGTCCCGCACGGAATAGGGCGAATTCACGCTGTTTACCTCCCCTTGCGGATGGATGGGCATCAGCCAAATCACATTCACCCCCAGCTCCTCGAGGTGGTCCAGCCGCGCCGTCACCCCCGCCAAATCCCCCGAACTGCTGAACGCCCGCAAATTCACTTCATAGATAACGGCATCTGCCGCATCCGGCACGCCGGCAAAAGGGATTCCATACACGTCGTCGTGGTTTTCTTCAGGTTGCTCAGGGGTGCAGCCCACCGCACCCCAAACCAAACCCACCCCCACCCCGATGGCTGCTGCTACTCGCATCCCCGCAAGGTACACCCCCTCAACCTCAATCCTTCACGCAGCGCACCGCATACCCGTTGCGGACATTGTTTGCGCCCCGGAAGACACCGTTCTGCCCGGAAAGCAACGTCCGTCCCCACGCTCCTGACCCACTCGCCGTCGAGGTCCACCAGAAGCCGTAATTCGAGAAATTCGCATATCCCCCCCCTGCGTATTCTCGGTACCCTGCCGGCAGAGCCGCGAAGCCGCTGGCATTTGTTCCGTCCCATGGCGGAGTGTCCGTCGCAGCGGCCTTCAGCGCCAAACCCGGATCACCCGAAACACCCAGCGCTGCTTCCAGCGTTGTCCAATCCGAATCCGTCGCAACATGAAATCCGGTCGCACACAGCCCGCGGCTATCGTTCACCGCGTGCCAGTTGTATAAGAAACCATATGCTGCAGGCGCTCCTACCCCGCCGTTCGGGAGTGCAAATGCCCCTTGCGTCGTGGTCGTCCATGCGGCAGTGCTGAGCCCGCCGGGGATTGAATCACCGTTGAGGTAGGTGTCGGCTCGCAGGTTCTCGCCAAACCAGCACTGCCCACCGATGCCCACAAGCGCATAGGTATGTCCATCCACAACCGCCGTAACCAAACCGCCACAAGCAGCCGGAGCATACATGCACGAACCATCATCCTGCAGCGCATCCGCATCAAAATTGATCGCTGCAGGGTCGGTACACCCCTGCACCGGGCACACGCATGGATCCGCGCTGTCCCAAATGCAATCTTGGTCGATATCGACATCTGACCACATGCTCAACAAACTGAGCAAATCGGCAGAACCGATGGTGAAATCACCATTCGCATCGGGATTGAATCC
>JBIIRP010000219.1:0-2980 GCA_044341475.1 Flavobacteriales bacterium
GAGCTGAAGGAAGAAGCCCGGCGCATCGAGCAAGCCCTGAGGGCGGTGGATGGCATCAGCCAGGTCGAGTTGGGTGGATTCCCGGACGAGGAAATCGAAATCCGGGTGCGGGAGGATGACCTACTCGCCCGTGGACTGACCATCCCGCAGCTTGCGGCCGCCGTGCGTGCCGCGAACATCGAAGCGACAGGAGGGAAGGTGCGGACCGGTGAGCGGGAGCTCGTGGTCCGGGGCCGCTACCGGCAGTACCGAGCTGAAGAGCTCCGCAACATCGTGGTGCGCGCAGATCCGGACGGCCGCCAGGTACGCTTGTCGGACGTGGCAGACGTGGTGGACCAGTGGGCCGAGGACGACCCGACCCGGAACTGGTACAACGGCAAACCTTCGGTCACCATCACGGTGAACAATCTGAATTCCGAAGACATCCTGGACATCGCCTCGGTATGCCGGGACTTCGTCGAGCAGTACAACACAGAATCCGCGGGCACCCGGCTGGATGTCGTACGGGATGGGTCGGTGGTGTTGCGCCAACGCATCGACCTGCTCACAGAAAATGGCATCCAGGGGTTTTTCCTGGTCCTCTTGTTTCTGGCCCTTTTCCTCAACTGGCGGCTGTCGTTTTGGGTGGCCATCTCCATTCCGGTCTCGTTTGCCGGGATGTTCGCTCTCGCGCTTTGGCTGGGCATCACCATCAACGTGATTTCGCTCTTCGGGATGATCATCGTGGTCGGAATCCTGGTGGACGATGGCATCGTCATTGCGGAGAACATCTTCCAACACCACGAACGCGGTGCCTCGCGGTTTGATGCCGCTTTGAACGGCACTCTGGAAGTGTTGCCGGCGGTGGCTGCGGCGGTGTTGACGACTGTCGTGGCCTTCGGAGCGTTCTTCTTCATCGAAGGCCGCCTCGGCGATGTCTTCGGCGACATGGCCGTGGTTATCATCGTCACGTTGCTCATCTCGCTGGTGGAAGGCGCGCTCATTCTGCCTGCCCACGTAGCACACTCGAAGGCGCTGAAGCGGGAGGGGGTTCCGAGCCGGTTCGATCGGGGAGTAGGCCATTCGCTCGAGTGGTTCAAAGCCCGGGTGTATGCGCCTGTGTTGAACCTGGCGTTGCGTCGTCCGTGGCTGGTGTTCAGCTCGGTGGTGGCGCTCTTCCTCGTTGTCGTCCCGGGGCTGATCGGCGGAGGCTTTGTGAAGACCACGTTCTTCCCCTTCATCGAAGGAGACAACATCTCGGTCACGTTGACCATGGAGCCCGGGACCCGTGAGGACCTCACGCTGTCCGAGTTAGACCGCATCGAGCAGGTGGTATGGGCGATGAACGATTCCATCAAAGCGACCCGGGAAGACGGGAAAGATGTCGTGCTCGCGGTGGACAAACGGATCGGCCCCGCCCCCTGGAGCGGCGCTTTGAACATCCAACTCCTCGACGGCGAGACACGGAACATGCAGTCCGTTCAGCTGGGCAACCTCATCCGTACGGAGGTTGGGCCCATCTACGGGGCGGAAAACCTCAGCTTCCAGGCATTTTCGCCGTTTGGTCGGCCAGTGGCGGTGTCGTTGCTGGGCGCGGATCTCACGGAACTGCGGGCGGCCACGGAGGAGCTAAAGGCCGCACTGCAGCAGCGCGATGACGTGAAGGACGTCACGGACAACTACGAAGAGGGTCTGGAGGAAATCGAGGTGCGGCTGACGCCCCGCGGATTTGCCTGGGGACTGACGGCGGCCGATGTGATCGGCCAAATCCGGCAGGCCTACTTCGGCCAGGAGGTCCAACGCCTGCAGCGCGGCCGCGATGAAGTCCGCGTCTGGGTGCGCCTTGCCGCGGAGGACCGCGCGAACATCGGCCGGCTCGAAGACTTGCGCGTTCGCACCCCGGCCGGGACCCTCGTGGCCCTGCACGAGGTGGCGGATGTCGCAGTGACCCGCGGAGTGACGGCCATCAACCGATTGCAGGGGCGGAGGGAGATCCAGGTGGGGGCGGATTTGGCGTTTGCGAAAGCAAGCGCGACGGACATCAACGGCGAGTTGCAAGCCACGACCATTCCGGCAATTCTGGACAAGTACCCCACGGTATCCGCCAGTTACGAAGGCCAAAACCGCGAAACCATCAAGTCCCAAAAGAGCATAGAGCGGGTGCTGCCCATCGTGCTGCTCGTGATGTATTTCATTACGGTGCTGACTTTCAGGTCGCCTCTGCAGGCCGCGGCGGTCTTTGCCCTGATTCCGTTTGCCCTCATCGGCGTGGTCGGCGGCCACTGGCTGCTGGGAGCCCAAATCTCGATGTTCTCCATGCTGGGCATGGTGGCCCTGCTCGGCATTCTCGTAAACGACGCCCTCGTCTTCGTGGCCGCCTACAACGGCTACCTCAAGGAAGGCATGACGATGCACGATGCCATCCGGGAGTCAGCCATGACGCGGCTTCGCCCCATTTTCCTCACGACCGCCACGACGGTTGCAGGCCTGGGGCCCCTGATGCTGAACACGTCGTTCCAGGCCCAGTTCCTGGTGCCCATGGCCATTTCGGTGGCGTTCGGACTGGCCTTTTTGACGGTGTTGACGCTCGTGCTGTTGCCGGTTTTCCTGCTGTGGATCAACCCGTTGCATGGTTGGTGGCAGTGGGTCATCGGGGGAATTTGGCCGCAGCGGGAAGCTGCGGAACCCGCTGTCCGAGAAGACGTGGAAATTCAAGCGATGCAGAACGACTGATGTACAGGAACTTCCTCTTTCTCCTCGCAGTTCTGGGGGCGTCCGCTGCCGCGGCCCAAACCCCGCTCACGCGCGGCCAGGCCATCGAGCGCGCCCTCGCAAACAACCTCGGCGTGCGCATCTCCCGGCTGCAGGCCGAATCCGCCGACCTCAACAACGTGTGGGGCGCTGCCGGCGCTTTGCCGACCGTGGGCATCACCTCCTCCCTCTCGACCGCCGTCTCGGACCAAACCCGCAACCCGACCTCCTTCATCCAGGCGCGCCTCGG
>JBIIRP010000220.1:0-2976 GCA_044341475.1 Flavobacteriales bacterium
CGGGCCGGACGATTTCGCTCGCACCTGTGAGCGCACATCCGGCCAAGAGCTGGACTGGTACTTCAAGTATTTTGTCCAAACAACTGAAAAAGTGGATGTTGCAGTTGACGAGGTGAAGTGGTCGAACGACTCTGTCCGGGTGACCTTGCGCCGCATCGGAGAAATACCGGTTCCGCTGGATCTCGCCATCATCGCTGCGGATAGCAGCGTGCAGCGCATCCACATTCCCATCGATTTGCAGTACGGCCATCGACCGCTTGCGGCGGGCGAGCGGCTGGCTGCGGACTGGGTTTGGCCGCATACCACGTACTCCCTCGTACTGCCGGCTCCTGCATGGCCAGCCGGTGTGGTGGTCGATCCAGACCGGTGGTGGGCGGACGTTGCGCGCGAGAACAACGCGTGGCCGAAGGTTGACGCGGAGCCGAAATCCCGCAAAAAGCGAAAGAAATCATGATTTCCGGGCGGTGGGCGTGGTGGATTTCGTGGCCAGTTGCCACGGTATTCCTGTGTCTGCTCGGACCGATTCGGTTGTACGATGCAACAGGCATTCCGCTGACGTTGCAATCGTTCGGAGTCGTCCTGGTTCCGCTGCTCTTCGGCAGCCGCATCGGGCTGGCCGCGGTGTGCACGTACCTCGCTCTCGGCGGCATGGGTTTGCCCGTTTTTGCGCTGGGCACGTCCGGTTGGGAGCGGTTTTTCGGGGCAACCGGAGGATTCTTGATGGCTTTTCCTTTGGCGGCAGGGTGTGTGGGCCTCGCGGCTGAAGCCCTCCTGGTCGTGCGCCCAGATGCCCCTTACCGCATGACCCGCATGCTGCTGGCCGCTACCCTGCTCGCTGCCGCAGGCCAAACCCTTGCCGCGGCACTCGGCATCCTCTGGTTCAACTCCATCTCTGGCACGTCGGACGCCACGGCGTGGATCCACCTTTTGCCCGGCCTGGGCCTAAAATCCGTCGCAGCGGGCGCCTGTGTTGCGGTCGTTGACCGGTTCTCCGCCCGAACGGACATCGCCACGGGCCTTGTCCTGCTTTTTGGAAGTTCTTCCCCCCTATCTGCTCAAACTCCACAGAACCCTACCATGGAATTCAAGCGTGTTTCTGACCACCACTCCTTCGCCCGCCCGAACGAGGCGGTAGTCACCCATTTGTCGTGGTCAGCCGAGGTGAATTTTGCAACACATACTCTGGCTGCGACAGCCGCTTGGACAGTGGATGCCGCACCTGGCGCGCAAGAGGTCGTATTTGATGTGCGGGAACTGGCGATCGCATCGGTCTCCGTTGACGGCGCCCCGGTGGCCTTTTCGGTCGGGGAAGCCGCACCGTTCATCGGTTCACCGTTGCGCATTCCCGTATCCCCGGGCCGCCACACCGTTCACATTCGCTACACCACTTCCCCGGACGCGGCAGCACTACTTTGGGTCGACGGCGACCGGCCCTTCCTCTTCTCCCAAAGCCAAGCCATCCTCGCCCGCACCTGGATTCCCTGCCAAGACAGCCCCGGCGTGCGGTTCACCTACGACGCCGAGGTCGTCGTACCCCCCCACGTGCTCGCCCTGATGAGTGCCGAGAATCCTACCGTGCGAAATCCGGCGGGACGGTACACCTTCCGAATGGAGCAGGCCATCCCTTCCTACTTGCTGGCCCTCGCAGTCGGCGATGTGGAATTTCGCCCGCTCGGGCCCCGGACCGGAGTGTATGCCCCGCCTGAACTCCTGGAGGCCTCGGCCTATGAATTTGCGGACCTCGAGCAGCTCGTGGAAGCAGCTGAAGGCCTGTATGGGCCCTATGCATGGGGCAGGTACGACCTGCTGATGTTGCCCGCGGCTTTCCCGTTTGGCGGGATGGAAAATCCGCGCTTGACGTTTTGCACGCCGACCATTCTTGCCGGCGACCGAAGCCTTGTCTCGCTCGTGGCCCATGAGCTGGCCCACAGCTGGAGCGGAAACCTCGTCACGAATGCTACATGGGACGATTTTTGGCTCAACGAAGGCTTCACGGTGTACTTTGAATACCGCATCATGGAAGCCGTCTACGGCCAGGACCTCAGCGAGATGCTGGTGGCACTCACCCGACAGGGCCTCGTGGAAGAGATTGAGGGCATGTCGGTAGACCGGCCAGCGGATACCCACCTCAAGCTGCATCTCACCGGGCGCGATCCAGACGACGGCATGAACGCCATCGCCTACGACAAGGGCTATTTCCTGCTGCGTCACATCGAGCAGGTGGTGGGCCGTCCAGCGTTCGATGCCTTTTTGCGGAACTACTTTGCGCGGCACGCCTTTACGTCCATGGATACGGAGCGGTTTGTGGCCTACCTCCACACAGAACTGCTGAACACTCCCGAGCTCGCTGCGCAGGCAGATGTTGCGGCGTGGATTTATGCTCCGGGATTGCCCGAGTCGTGTCCTCGGGTGATGAGCCCACGCATCACGGCCGTGGACCAAACCGTGGTGTCCTTCGCTTCTGGACAGCTCTCCGCGTCCCAACTTCCGTGGGACGCATGGACCTACCAAGAACGTTATCGCTTCCTGACCACCTTGCCCGAATCCATGCCCGCTTCCCATTTGGAGGAGCTCGATACGGCGTGGAACATCACCGGGGTCGGAAACAACGAAGTCCTTTTTGCCTGGCTGAAGCGCGCCATCGCGTTCACGTATTCCCCGGCATATCCTCGGTTAGAACGCTTCCTCATCGAGGTCGGAAGACGGAAGTTCATCGTTCCCTTGTACGACGAACTGGTGGAATCCGGTCAATTGGAGTTGGCCCGAACCTTCTACCTCAAAGCCCGACCGGGCTACCACAGTGTCGCGACCGGAACGCTCGACCCGAAGCTGAACATGCCGTAAACCGCTAGTTACCGGATGACGGTGACGAATCCTGTGAATTCGCGCCGCTGTCCCGGGCTGCTCAGGTTGTACATGATCACGTGGTAGTAGTAGGTGCCGTTCGGAGCATAATGGTCTGAATCATCCGTTGCC
>JBIIRP010000039.1:0-10840 GCA_044341475.1 Flavobacteriales bacterium
AGTCCCTCGCCGCCTCCGCCGTGCGCCTCGAGCAGCTCGGCGACCGCCTTCGTCTCTACGCCGGCCAGGTCGCGCTCGGCGTTCTCGTGCTCGGGATCGCCATCGCCTGGGCCGTGACCCGGTCCATCGTCCGGCCGGTGCGCCTGCTTAAGCGGGTGCTCCTGCAACTCGGGAGGGGGGTGCCTCCGTCCGCTGCGGTCCCCGTGGGCCGCGACGAGGTGGGGGAAATGGCAGATGCCGTGAATCGGTTAGCGGATGGCCTCCAGCGCACCCGTGAGTTCTCCATCGCCGTGGGACAAGGCCAGTTCGAAGCGCCCTACGAGCCACTCGGCCCGGACGACGCGCTGGGCCATACACTCCTTTCCATGCGCGATGCCCTGGCGGTCAACGAGCGCGACCTCGAGGGCAAGGTGGAACTGCGCACCCGCGAACTGCAGCAAGCGAAGGCCACGAACGAAACCATCCTCAACGACCTCCAGGGCAGCATCCGGTATGCCGAGCGCATCCAAAACACCATGCTGCCTACCCCGTCGGAACGCGCCGCCGTGTTCGGGCAATCGGCGGTGTTCTTCCGCCCGCGCAATGTCGTGTCAGGGGATTTTTATTGGTTCCACAACGTCAGCAGACACAGGATTTTTGCCGTGGTGGATTGCACGGGACACGGGGTTCCGGGTGCCTTCATGAGCCTCATCGGCCACGATGCGCTCGAACATGTCACGAAGGTGTACGTTCAGCCCGACCGCATTCTCGATTCCCTGAATCGAAAGGTGGCGGCAGCGCTGCGGATCGAGAACGGTGGGCTCGAGACGGTACAGGATGGAATGGATTTGGCCGTCGTTTCGGTGGACATGGAGCGGATGGTGCTGCAGTACAGTGGCGCCCACTGTCCGCTGTATGTCGTGCGCGGCGGGGCGATGGCGCACACGTTAACCCCGGACAAGTTTTCCATCGCCTCCTTCACGAGCGGGAGGTCATACACCCTCCACGAAATTCCGGTGCAGTCGGGGGACGTCATCTTTGCAGCGACAGATGGGTTCGCGGACCAATTCGGAGGGCCAGAAGGCAAAAAGTTCATGCGGCACCGGCTCCGGGAGCTGTTCGTCGAAGTCGCTGACGCGCCTATGGAAGAGGTGGAGGGACGACTTTCAGCTGCATTTGACCGGTGGCGCGGTGCGGAAGAGCAGGTCGACGATGTGCTCGTGGTCGCCGTGCGGATTTAGGTGGTGATCACGTCGAGCCCGGTGCAGGATCCTCTTCACCACTGACCTCCCGGAGCCATTTTCGGTAGGCGTTGAAAAGTCGCGAGCGCGAAACGAAGCCCAGGTAGCGGCCGTTTTCGAGCACGGGCAGGTTCCAGGCGCCGCTTGCCTCGAACGCGGCCATGACATCTTCCATGTGGTCGCTCACGTCGACCGTTTGGGCAGGAACGGCCATCAGATCCCGGACGCAAACGTCGGCGTAGCGGTCGCGGTCGAACATGACTTCCCGGACATCTTGGAGGTCCACGATGCCCACGAGTCGACCGTCTGGGCTGACCACGGGGTGCAGGTTGCGGCGCGACCGGGCGATGACGTCCGTGAGTTCGCCGAGGGTCGCTTCAGGTCGGACGGGCAGGAAATCGCGTTCGACTTCCTCGCGCAACGACATGAGAGTCAGCACCGAAGAGTCTTTGTCGTGGGTCAGCAGCTCGCCGCGCTCGGCGAGTTCGCGGGTGTAAATGGAATGGGGCATGCCCCGTTTGGCCACCACAAACGCCGCCGCGGAGGTGAGCATGACGGGCACGAACAGGCCGTAGCCGCCGCTCAATTCGGTAGCCAGGAAGATGGCGGTGAGCGGTGCGTGGAGGATGCCGGCAAGCATGCCGGCCAAACCCGCCAGCACCGCGCTGCCCACGGGAAGGACCTCCGTCCCCGATGCCAGCGCGGTGGCCCCGGCGAAGCACGCGCCCAGCACCGCACCGCCGTACAGCGCCGGAGCGAAGATGCCCGCCACTCCCCCCGCCCCTACGGTCACCCCGGTGAGCACGGGTTTGAGCACCCACATCCCGGCGAGTCCGAGGAGCACGGCCCATTCCCGCTGGAAGTCGCCGCTGAAGAGGGCGTTTACGGCCCCGTAGCCTTCGCCGTACAGGCCGGGAAAGGCCACGACCGCCGCTCCGACGAGCAAGCCGGCGATGGGGATGCGGACCCGTTTGGCCAACCCTTTGCGAATCAGTTTGTTCGAAAGCAAATAAAGCTGGGCAAATCCGATGGAAGCGGCTCCGGCCACCCCGCCGAGCAGGATGAACCACGGCAATTCGGACAACGTAAATCCGGGCAATTCAGGAACGGCGAGCAATTCGGTGCCTGGGACGAGGAACCAGGCCACGAGCAATGCGGACACCGAGGCGATCAGCAGGGGTACTAGGCTGGCTGCAGTCAGGTCGAGCATGATGACCTCCACCGCGAAGACGATCGCCGCGACGGGGGCCTTGAACATGGCGGCAAGCGATGCCGAGGCGGCACACCCGATGAAAAGGAGGCGCCGCCGGAAGGTGCGGCGGGTGGCCCGTGCAGCTTCAGCTCCGAGGGCGGCGCCGGACTGCAAGGCCGGAGCCTCGAGTCCCCCAGATCCACCGAATCCGACGGTCAGCGCGCTGGTCAGCAGCGGTGAATAGATCCAGAGCCGTTTCATCCGGCCCCGGCGCTTTCCGAGGGCATGCAGTGTGGCGGGGATGCCGGGCCCTGGGTGTTCGCCGGCACAGAGGGTGCGAATCGCCCAGGCGCAGGTGATCAAGCCCAGCAGCGGCCCGAGGCCTACGAACCAGTCGTATCCGGCACTCTCCACGGCCCAGGCGAATCCAGCGCGGATCCCGGCAACACTGCCTTTCAGGGCAGCTGCGATGCCACCGGCCGCGGCGCCGATGGCCGCCGCCCAAACCAGATCGGACCGTTCTGAAACCACCCACTGCGTCAGGTTTCGCATGGGACCAAGTTCGTACCTTGCCCTCGAAACCACATCCACCATGTCTGCGCACCGCATTCTCGTTCCGTTCGACTTCACCCGTGTCAGTGACATTGCCCTGCAGCATGCGAAGGTGCTGGGGACGGCACTCGGGAGTGAGCTAGTTTTGGCCCACATCGTGGCCGAAAAAAAGGAAATTCCGGAAGCTCGGTTGCGCATGCAGGCTCTTCTCGATACAGTTACTGCTGATTACCAAAAAGTTCAAGGCGTCCTGCGCATCGGTTCCATCTTCGAAGACATCGACGACATGGCCGTGGAACTCGACGCCCAACTGGTGGTCATGGGCACCCACGGGGTCAAGGGCATGCAGTTTATCACGGGAGGGCGCGCACTGAAAATTGTCACCGAATGCACTGTCCCTGTGGTGATTACGCAGGAGAAGCCCTGCGGACCTACGGGCTACGATGACATCGTGGTTCCCCTGGACTTGCACCAGGACACGAAGCAAAAACTCAGCATCGTTGCGGAAATGGTGAAGCATTTCAACGGCCGGGCCCACATCATCTCACCTGCTGAGTCGGACGACTTCCTGCGCAACCAGTTGCTGCGCAACGTCGAGTATGCCGAAGCGTACTTCGCCGAACGGGGCATCCCTTCTACCACGCGCATCTCGGAAGAGCACGGCACGGCGTTTATCAAGGATGTCATGCGGTATGCCAGCGAAATCAACGCGGATCTGATCAGCATCATGAACCTGCACGAAAAGAGCTTGATGGGAATTCTCGGGCCGAGCTATGCCCAGCGCATCATCACGAACGAATCGGAAATCCCGGTGCTCGTCATCAATCCCATCCAAACCCACGTCATCCGGGGCAGCGTGTTTGCGCAGTAAGGGCGAGAGCGAGGTTGAGGGCGAGGTTGAGGTTGAAGGTTGAGGTTGAGGTTGAGGTTGAGGTTGAGGTTGAGGTTGAGGTTGAGGTTAGGAGAGGAAGGCGGAGACGGTGGAAGCGAATTCCTCGGGGAATTCGGCGTGGAGCCAGTGGCCAGCGCGCTCGATGCAGTGCGTTTCGAGCTGCATGAAATGGTGCTCGAAGTCCTTCACGTCGTCGTGCCCTACATAGGTGGACTGACCGCCGTAGATGAGCAGCGTGGGCAACGTGTTGAAAGCGAGCGGAACACCTGCAACGATGTCGGCAAGGTGGGCCTGAAGCACAGGGAGGTTTGACTTCCAAACAAATCCACCCTCCGGCCGGCGGGAAAGGCCCTTCATCAGAAACGCGACCACGGTCGGATCGGCAAGCCGTTCGAGGAGGAAGGCTTCGATTTCAGCGCGTTCCTTCGCAGTGGCGACGGGAGCTTCGCGCAGGGCATCGAGGATGTGGTCGTGGTGAATGGGGTAAGCCCGCGCGGCCATGTCGGCTACGATCAGACGCTCTACCCGGTCGGGATGTGCCAGGGCGAAGGCGAGTGCGCTTTTGCCGCCCATGCTGTGGCCGAGGAGGGTGGCCTTCGGGATGTGGTGGGCGTCCATGAATGCGAGCAGGTCGGCCGCCATCGCGGGATACGAATGCTCGGGGTGGTGGGGACTGCGGCCGTGGTTGCGCGCATCGGGAAGCCAGACACGGAAGCGCTCGGCCCAGATGCGGGCAAGGGTTTGCCAGTTGTCGGAGGTCCCGAGGAGGCCGTGCAACACGATGAGGTGGGGGGCGTTTTCAGGCCCAAGCACCCGGGCATGCAAAGCAACAGGTTCCACGGTCAAGGGGTTGAGGGCCGGAGACACGCCAAATACGCCGCCACCGCATTCGACAGGCCCACATAGAGCGCATCCGCCACCAACGCATGGCCGATGCTGACCTCGGCTAAGTGGGGCACATGCGACGCGAAGTCCCTCAGATTTTGCAGGTTGAGGTCGTGACCCGCATTCACTCCGAGGCCCACCCCGTGGGCATAGGCAGCGGCACGGGCAAACGGCAGGGCGGCCTCGGCTCCGAGCTCGCCGTGGGCGTGGGCATAGGGGCCGGTGTACAGTTCAATCCGGTCGACCCCCACATCCGCTGCAGCCGCGATATGGTCGAGGTCGGGTGCGAGAAACACGCTCACCCGGATACCGGCATCGTGCAACCGGGCCACCACCGGGCGCAAAGCGGCCGCTTGGGCGACCGTGTCCCAACCGGCATTGCTGGTCAGCGCATCCGGCGGGTCGGGCACGAGGGTCACCTGGTCCGGGCGGACCGTGCAGACCAGGTCGAGAAAGTCCGCAGACGGGTAGCCCTCCACGTTGAATTCCGTCGGGACGACGGGCCGCAGGGCCTGCACATCGGCGTACGTAATGTGCCGTGCGTCGGGCCGAGGATGCACGGTGATGCCGTGTGCGCCGAAGTCCTGCAGACGCCGTGCGGCGAGTAGGACATCCGGCACGTTGCCGCCGCGGGCATTGCGCAGCGTGGCGATTTTGTTCACGTTGACGCTGAGCCTTGTCATCCGTACCTTTCGGGGGGTTGCGACCGCCTGCTGCGGCCGCGCCAAAAATACAGCATGGATGCCCAGCGATTGATGCGCGCCGAGGTGCCGCCGGCCCGAAAAGAGGATTCCGCCGAGCGGGCCCTCGATGTGATGGATACCTTCAAGGTCCGGGCTCTGCCGGTACTCGACGGCGACCAGTTTTTAGGCATCCTCTCCGAAGGGGATGCGCTGCAGGTCGACGGAGACACCCCGGTAGTTCGGCTTCCGTTGAAGCCGGTTGCGGTCGATCCGGAAAGCGACGCCATGGACGTGGTGTCCAGGTTCCTTGCTGCCGAGGTGGATTTGGTCCCCGTCGTGCGCGATGGGCGGTACCTGGGGGCCATTCAGCCGATTGACGTGGTGCGGTTTTTGGCCGAAAGGGCGGGCTGGGCGGCGGAAGGCGGGCTTGTGGTGCTCGAAATTCCAGAGACGGATTTGTCGGTGGCGGAGTTAGCCCGGCTGGTGGAGGGCAACGGCGTCCGCGTGCTGGCCTTGGCCATCGACCGGACACCGGGTTCAGATGTGGTGGAGGTGTCCATCCGATTGAATACGGCAGATGTTGCGCCCGTGCTGGCCACATTCCAACGCTTCGGATACGGCATACGCACCCTGTTCAACGCCCCCGGGGTGGAGGAGCAAATGCGCGAGCGGTACGAGGCGTTCATGCGCTACCTCGGCACGTGATGCGCATCGTCGTTCTCGGGAAGCAGGTGGCGCCAGTGCACAACGATGCGGTAAAGCATGTGCTGCGTCGGCTGTTGGATTTGGACGCTACGTTGCGCGTGGCGACTCCTTTTCTCGAAGAGCTTTCTTCCCAAATGGCCCTGCCCCACGGCCTGTCCACCGTGAATTCGCCCGACGAACTGGGCTCGTGCGATTTGGCCGTGGTCATCGGTGGGGACGGTTCGGTCCTCGATGCTGCGCGCTGGGTGCGTGACACGGGGATTCCGGTGCTGGGGGTCAACACCGGGCGGCTGGGCTTTTTGTCCAACGTGGGCACGGGCGAGATCGATCTCGCGGTGGATGCGCTCGCGGCCGGGCGGGTGGTGTACGACGAACGGGCGCTGCTGGCCGTGGAGGTGGAGGGGGTCGATTTGGGAGAGTTCCCCTACGCCCTCAACGAAGTCACGGTGGTCAAACGCGACACGTCGAGCATGATGACCATCGGTGTCCGGCGAAATGGACGGCAGGTCAACACCTACTGGGCAGACGGACTGATTGTGGCAACTCCGACCGGATCGACGGCCTATTCGCTCAGCGCCGGTGGGCCCATCGTGATGCCAGGATCTGCAGTCGCCTGCCTGACGCCGGTGGCGCCGCACAACTTGAACGACCGCCCGCTGGTGGTGCCCCTCGACGGAGAAATCGTGTTGGTGCCCGACGGCCGCGAGCCTCAGTTTTTGCTGACGCTCGATGCGCGCATTCACGTCATCGGGGCTGGCACAGAGGTGCACATTCGGCAGGCGCCTTTCCGGTTCCGGCTGGTCAACCTCGAGCACCAGGAGTTTTTCTCGACGGTGCGGATGAAGCTCCATTGGGGGGTCGATCCACGGGACCGGTGATTCCGGTGCATGCAAAACATGTACTTTCGCGCGTTACATGTCCCACGTGAACGCAGTGCAGCAGGAGAACCGGAGCATGGTGGCCCTTTGTGAAGGAGGGGTGCGGGCGCGTGTTTGGAAGGGAGGTGCGGGGGTTATGCTGGTCTTGTGGGCCGTGTGCTTCGCACCCAAACTTCAGGCGCAGAGGCAGTTCAACGAGTCGAAAGAAATCGGCATGGCCGTGGGGACCGGCTATTATTTGGGAGACATCAACCCCTACCGCCACTTCGGAGGGCGCTTGCACGCGTCGGCCGGAGGCTTCTTCAGGTACAACATCACGCCGCGCATTTCTGTGCGGGCGAATGTGGTTCGCGGAACGGTTGAGGCCTGGGATGCGGACAGCGACGATTCCTGGCAGGTGAACCGGAACCTGCATTTCCGGAACCGCATCACGGAGTACGGGGCGCTGGTGGAGTTGAATTATTTGGACCACCGGCTCGGCAACCCGGAAGACCGGATCGGAGCGTATTTGTTCACTGGGTTGGCGGTGTATGCCCACATGCCGGAAGCGGAAATTGACGGCACGTGGTATGCCTTGCAGCCCTTGGGCACTGAAGGCCAAGGAACGACCTGGGGCGAGGCGCGGGGCCTGCGGCCCTACACCACGGCGGGAATGTCGCTGCCCATCGGCTTCGGCTTCAAGGTAAACGTGGGACCTGCCATTGCCTTCAACGTCGAGTGGGGCGTGCGCAAAACGTGGAACGACTACCTCGATGACGTGAGCACGACCTACGCGGATGTGCGGGTTCTGCGTGCCGAGAAAGGAGACCTTGCAGCGACTTTTGCTGAGCGCCTGATCGCGCTGCCAGATGGCCGGGAACAGGTGGCGGGCCTGCAGCGGGGAGATCCCGGAAAAGACGATGCGTATGGATTTGTAACGGCTTCGTTGTGCTTCCGGGTGAGCAAGAAGCCCACGACATGCGCCTACCGATGACAAACCAGGCAGGTACAGTGGACGAGCGGGCAGTTCGGTTGCAGGCGGTAGGCATCGACCCGAACCGGGTTCCACAGCACGTGGCGATTATCATGGATGGAAATGGCCGCTGGGCGCACTTGCGTGGAAAGGAACGGGTTCACGGGCACCTGCACGGGGTCGAATCCGTCCGTGCGGCCGTCGAAACGGCGTTAGAGACTGGGGTTCGGTATTTGACCCTTTATGCCTTTAGCACGGAGAACTGGAACAGGCCCCAGGACGAGGTGGATGCCCTGATGGATTTGCTCGTGGATACGTTGGTACGGGAAGTGGATGATTTGGCGGGAAAAGGCGTGCGGCTCCGCACCATCGGGGACCTCGATGCGCTGCCGGAACGGTGCAGGACGCAGTTGCGGGAAGCCGAGAGCAGGACCCAGCATCTCGACGGACTGGACCTCGTACTTGCCTTGAGCTACAGCGGGAAATGGGAACTTGTCGAGGCCATTCGGGCCCTGGTGCGCGAAGGCGTCCGGCCGGAAGACATCGATGCAGGTGCGGTGGACCGCCACTTGTCGACAGCGGGCATCCCTGACCCTGAACTGATGATCCGGACCAGCGGTGAGCACCGGATCAGCAATTTTCTGCTGTGGCAGCTTGCGTATGCCGAATTCCACTTCACCCCGGTGTTGTGGCCGGATTTCCGAAAAGAACATTTCCAAGCGGCCATCCGGGATTTCCAGCACCGCGAGCGGCGGTTCGGCGGGTTGCTCGACACGAACCACAGCACGACGACCCACCCATGATCAGGAAGGCAATCGCCCTGCTATTCACCGCAGCCCTTGTGGGAACCGGTTGGGGCCAATCGACTCCTCAGCGGTATACGTTGGCCGGGCTTGCGGTAGTCGGGGCAGAGCACACCGATGTCCAGGCAATTAAGTTGTTCAGCGCGCTTGAGGTGGGAAGCTCGATTGAAGTTCCTGGGATCAAAATCTCCCAAGCCATCCACAACCTCTGGGACCAGGACCTCTTCGGCGATGTGTCCATCGAGGTGGCAGAACGGCGCGGTGAGGAGGTGTATTTGGTCATCCGGGTGCAGGAGTTGCCGCGGCTGACCCGCTACACTTTCGAGGGAGTAAGCCGGTCGGAACAGGAGACGCTTCGGGGAAAAATCGAACTGTTGACGGGCCGCATCGTGAACGAAAACGTGATTGCGACGGCGCGCAAGCGGCTGCGGGATCACTATGTCGAGAAGGGATTTTGGGACGCGCGCATCGACATCCGGCAGGAGGCGGATGAGGGGTTCGCGAACGGCGCGCGGCTGGTTATCGTCATCGACAAGGGCGAGAAGGTCCGCATCGGCGAGATTGCGTTGCAGGGGGTGAGCCAAATCGACCCCGACCGGGTGCGCCGGGCCATGAAGGACACGAAGGAGGCACGGTGGTACCGGTTGTTCAAGGCGTCGAAGTTCGAGGAAGGAGCATTCGAGACCTCACGTGAACAGGTCGTGGCGTTGTACAATGCCGAGGGCTTTCGGAACGCGCGGGTGGTTCGGGATTCGGTTTGGCGCACGCCGGACGGGCGCATCGGCCTAGCCCTCCAAATCGACGAAGGCTCCCGGTTCCACTTCGGGGACATCACGTTCACAGGCAACACAAAGTACCGCTCCGGCCAGCTCGACAGCCTGGTGGGCATCCGCGAAGGCGAAGTGTACGATCTGCAACGCCTCGAAGAACGGGTCTTTATGGACCCGAAGGGCGGGGACCTCAGCTCGCTCTACCAGGACGACGGCTACCTGACCTTCCAGGCCATGCCGGTGGAAATCCGCATCGAAAACGACACCATCGACATCGAGGTCCGGATGTTCGAAGGCAAGCAATTCCGCATCGGCAAGGTGACGGTGGACGGCAACACGAAGACGAACGACCACGTCATCCACCGCGAAATCCGCACCCGGCCCGGTGATCTGTTCAGCCGGACGAACATCATCCGCACCCAGCGCGAACTCGCGACGCTGAACTACTTCAATCCGGAGGCCTTCGGCATCGTCCCGACCCAGCATCCGGAGACGGGAACAGTGGACATCGCCTACACCGTGGAAGAGAAGCCGTCGGACCAAATCGAACTCAGCGGCGGGTTCGGGGCGGGCCGCGTGGTCGGCACCCTCGGGATTTCGTTCAACAACTTCTCGGCGCGCAACATGTTCCGGCGGGGCGCGTGGGCTCCCATTCCGACGGGAGATGGCCAGCGCCTGAGCATTCGGGCCCAGTCGAACGGGCTCTACTTCCAGAGCTACAACCTGAGCTTTACGGAGCCGTGGCTCGGCGGGCGCAAGCCGAACGCCCTGAGCTTTTCGGCATGGAGGTCCATCCAGTCGAACGGTCAAGCCCGCAAAATCGACGGGGTCATCAACGAAGGGCGCCAATCCATGGAAATCATGGGCCTTCAGGTGGGCTTCGGGCAGCGGTGGCGCAAACCAGACGACTGGTTCGTCATGCAGGCGGCCCTGTCGTACCAAAACTTCTTGCTCGACGATTACGGGGTATTCTTCAGCTTCTCAAACGGCCGATCAAACAACCTCGCCCTCAACCTGAGCATCGGTCGGAACTCCATTTCCGACCCCATTTTCCCGACGTGGGGCTCAAATGTCAACCTGTCCGTGCGGGCCACGCCGCCGTACAGCATGTTCCGCGGCCCAGGCGTGGACTACGCCGCCATGACGGAACAGGAACGGTTCAAGTGGGTCGAGTACCACAAGTGGAAAGTGAAGGTCGAGTGGTTTACGCCGCTGACGTCCAGCGGGGGCGAAAATCCGCGCACCCTCGTGTTGCGCACGCACGCAGGCTTCGGCCTCATCGGCCAGTACAACCGTGCGGTCGGACAG
>JBIIRP010000221.1:0-2961 GCA_044341475.1 Flavobacteriales bacterium
GGGTGCGGTTTTGCTGCACAGGATGAGGGCGAGAACGAGGTTGAGGTTGAGGTTGAGGTTGGGTGTAAATTCGGCAGGTAACTCATTCGCGCCAAACAAGTAAGCATGCCATCCGCCCCTGCACACACCCACCGATACGACGCGAAGGTCACTTGGACAGGAAACCGCGGTGCGGGAACCATCGGTTACACGGCGTATGGAAGAGAGTATAGGGTGTCCATTGACCACAAGCCGGACATTTTGGGCTCATCAGACGCCGCCTTTCGAGGCGACGCCACGCGACACAACCCGGAAGAACTGCTGATTGCGTCGCTGTCCGCGTGTCACATGCTTTGGTTTTTGCATCTCTGTGCGGAGGCCGATGTCGTGGTGACATCCTACGTGGATGAAGCCGTGGGTGCAATGGAAGAGCATGAAACGGGAGGCGGGCAGTTTGTCGAGGTGAGCTTGCACCCTGTGGTGACCGTGTCGGAACGTTGGATGCTGGATCAGGCGATCGAACTGCATATGAAAGCACATGAGCATTGCTTCATTGCGAATTCGGTGAACTTTCCAGTGCGCCATTTTCCTGTGACCAAATCGATCTCGGAGTAAGTAACTTGGAGGGATGAAACACGTGATTCTGTGGCTGTTGTTCGTGGGTTTGGCGAGCGCAGCGAGTGCACAATGCCGCGTGTATTCAGGAAAATACAGCGCCGGCGGCAGTCCAGTCGGGTACGTCGACGGGAACCGCGTGTATGCGGGAAAGTACAGCGCGGGGGGCACGCCCACGGGCTACATCGACGGGAACCGCGTGTATGCCGGCAAATACAGCGCGGGGGGAACACCGGTGGGCTACATCGCAGGAAACCGGATTTACGCGGGAAAGTACTCGGCGGGCGGCGCACCTGTCGGCTACATCGAGGGGAGCCGGGTGTACGCCGGAAAGTACAGTTCAGGTGGCACGCCGGTCGGGTACGGCAACGGGTGCGGCCAAATGACAATCGCCGCCGCCGCCCTGCTTCTCCTCCTCTAACCGAGTTCCCTGCGCGCCGCCCCGGACGGATTTCCGCAATCTCTTCCCGGTCTTATACATATTAAATCGGTCCTCCTCACAACTTAGAGCTGAGGAGCTGCGCCTCGCTTGATCACCGCCTCGCCCTCGCCCTCGTTCTCAACCTCGTTCTCCCCCTCAACCTCCCCCCTCAATCCTCCCATCCCGCATCCGGACGATCCTGTCCGCGGTGGCGGCGAGGGCGTCGTTGTGGGTGACGACGGCGAAGGTGGCGCCCTCGCGGTCGCGGAGTTCGCGGAAGAGGTCGAAAAGGGCCTCGGCGTTGTCGGTGTCGAGGTTGCCGGTGGGCTCGTCGGCGAGGATGACGGCCGGGGCATTCATGAGGGCCCGGGCGGCAGCGACGCGCTGCTGTTCGCCGCCGCTGAGGGCCGCGGGCCGGTGGGTGAGGCGGTCGCCGAGGCCGAGGTCGCGCAGGAGGCGCTCGGCCCGGTCGCGGGTGGTTCGGTCGTCGCGGCCCGCCACCCAAGCGGGGAGGAGCACGTTTTCGAGGGCGGAAAACTCCGCGAGGAGGCGGTGGAACTGGAAGATGAAGCCGATGTGGGCGTTGCGGAAAGCGGCGAGATCGCGGGGGGGGAGGGAGTCGACGCGGGTGCCGTGGACCGTGAGGGTGCCGGCGTCGGGTCGGTCGAGGGTGCCGAGGAGGTGGAGGAGCGTGGTTTTTCCTGCGCCGGAGGGGCCGACGATGGCGGTGATTTGGCCCGCGGGAATGTCGAGGTCGATGCCGCGGAGGACCTCGAGGGAGCCGTAGCGGCGGACGAGCCCGCGGGCAGAGATGACCACATCTTCCATGCCCGAAAGCTACGGCGGATGCCTAACTTCGCGCCGCCATGAACATCCACGAGTACCAGGGAAAACAGATCCTGAAGTCCTTCGGAGTCGCCGTCCAGGAAGGCCGCGTGGCCGAATCGCCGGACGCCGCCCACAATGCCGCCGTTGAACTTGCCGCTGCCACGGGAACCAAGTGGTTCGTGGTCAAGGCGCAGATCCATGCGGGCGGCCGGGGGAAAGGGACCGTGACGGAAACGGGCTCGCGCGGGGTCGTGCTGGCGAAAGGACTGGACGAGGTGCGGGAGAAGGCTGCGGGGATTCTCGGCGGGCATTTGGTGACGGCCCAAACGAACGCCCAAGGCAAGCAGGTCCACAAGGTGCTCATCGCGGAGGACGTCTACGCGCCCGGCGAAAGTGAGCCGAAGGAGATCTATATGAGTGTGTTGCTGGACCGCGCGCGTGGCCGCAACGTCATCGTGTACAGCCCGCAAGGTGGCATGGACATCGAGGCCGTGGCCCACGATACGCCCGAGCTGATTTTCCGGGAGGAGGTGGATCCTGCCGTCGGCCTGCAGGCCTTCCAAACGCGCCGCATCGCCTTCAACCTGGGCCTGACCGGCAAGGCATCGCGGGAAATGGCGCGCTTCACGACGGCACTCTATGCCGCCTATGTCGGAAGCGACGCGACCATGTTCGAAATCAATCCGGTGCTGAAAACTTCGGACGACCGGGTCATCGCAGTGGACGCGAAGGTCACCCTCGATGGCAACGGCCTGTTTCGCCACCCAGACTACGCCGCGATGCGGGACACCTCGGAAGAGGATCCCATCGAGGTCGAAGCAGGGGAGGCCGGGTTGAACTACGTGAAACTCGACGGCAACGTCGGCTGCATGGTGAACGGTGCCGGACTCGCAATGGCCACCATGGACATCATCAAGCTCAGCGGCGGCGAACCGGCAAACTTCCTCGACGTCGGCGGCACGGCAGATGCTGCACGGGTGGAGAAGGCCTTCCGCATCATTTTGCGCGACCCCCGCGTGAAAGCCATCCTGGTGAACATCTTCGGCGGCATCGTCCGCTGCGACCGGGTGGCCCAGGGCGTGGTAGATGCCTACCGCAACCTCGGCGACATCGACATT
>JBIIRP010000040.1:0-10799 GCA_044341475.1 Flavobacteriales bacterium
CTGGGATTTGCCCTCGTCATCTTCGGAGCAGTGTACTCCACCAGCCGAAAGGAAATCATTTCCCGCAATGCCATAGGCGACCTGACGTCACTCAGCGAGGAGCTGAACAACCGAGAGGACATGCTCATGATGCAGGGAGATACCCTGCCCATCGGTCCCTACTTCGCGAGCTACCGCGAGAAAGTCACGGAAGGGATTCATGTACGGTTTCAGGTGGACTACTTCGATCGCGTCCCGAGGGTTTGGAAGCCAGGAGAAGTCACGTACTACGAAGGCATGGTGTTCGAAGCGAAGGAAGAGCACACCGCTTCGGACGATTTCGAAAACGACATGGAGCGCTTTTGGACCTTCGTGCCTTTCCCGAATGCACGCCAAGCGCGCGATGCGGTGCGCTGGACCGCCGGCGCTCCCGGGCCCTTCCTCTTTACGCTCGAGCCCCGGATCCAGTTGAATGAGCAGATGGGCAATGCTCCTGAACCGGATACGCGTCATTCGGCCTTCAAGGACCTGTATACCCACATCAAATGGGGACGGGTTACCCCGCCAGAAACCGATGCAGACGGATGGATGGGGGGCGGATCGGAGGTAGTGGTGCCGGGCGACAGCATTTTGGCCGGTCGCATCCTGCTCGTCCTCGATAGCTTGCGCCCGATTCGGGAAGACGAACGACCCGATCGGGGACTGCTCGACCGCGACATTGCCCTCGTCGCCTGCTTCAGCCTGCGCGATCGCGATAAGGAAGGCACCGCTGAACCGCTGTACATCGTGCGCGATAGCCTCGTCATCCCCGATTTGCACGAGCCCGAAGGTTGGGGAATCCGCTTGCGCATCGATGGATTTGATCCCGCCACGGAAGCGGTAACCCTTTCGCTGTGGGAGCATGAGTCCGTTCGCCGCGATTTCATCGTCATGCAGGCGGTGGTGTTTCCACACATCAACATCCTGTGGCTCGGGTGCGTGTTGATGGCGCTGGGCACGGGGCTTGCGGTTTGGGCGCGATGGAAGCGGGAACGGGTGCCATGAAACCGCTGGAGCGCGTCGTGCTCGTCGGCGCCGGTGGTTTAGGAACAGGTCTTATTCCAGCCCTGTACACCGCGGGATGCGAGGTGGTTGCGCTCGCGGGCCGCTCAGAGAGCGCGTTGCAGGCATGGTCCTCGGCCTGGACAGCGGGGGGGCGGCCGAAGCCACATCATGTGACCGATCTCAGCGAAGCGCCACAGAACGTCGATGCCTACCTCCTCGCCGTTCCGGATAAGGCCCTGGAATCGGTTGCATCCCTCCTGCCCTCCAGCATCCCGCGCATACATTTTGCAGGTTCTGGTCCGGACACACTGCCCGGTGGAGCGACGGCAGCAGTTTGGCCGGTGCAGAGCTTCCCGAAGGGTCAAATTCGGAACTGGTCTGAAATTCATGCGGTTGTGAGTTCTGCGGACGGTGCATGGGCAGAGGCAGCAGCAGACTGGACACGGCAGTTTGCCGCTTCTGCGACGGTGGTCAAGCAGGAACAGCGGTGGCGGGCGCACATTGCAGCCGTGTTTGCGTCGAACTACACGAACCGCATGTTCGCCCACGCGCAAGGGCTTGCAGCGCAATCGGGTGTGCCCTGGTCTGCTTTTGCGCCGCTTGTGGGCTCGGTGTGCGCGCACGCGGCTGCAGGCGCATCCGCCGCGCACCAAACGGGCCCCGCCCACCGCGGTGACACCCCCACCTTGCGTCTGCACCTCGACCTGCTCCTCGACCAGCCCGCTCTGCACGCTCTGTATTCCGCATGCGCAGCGGATTTAACACCGAATTCCTCCGATGAACCCACCCGCTGATTTGGTCCTGTTTGCCTTCGATTACGACGGCGTGTTCACCGACGGCCGGGTGTGGCTGTTGCCCGGTGGAATCGAGGCGCGTTCCGCCCACATCCGCGACGGCTATGCGGTGGTCCGCGCTATCGAAGCGGGTCTTCACGTGGCGATCATCAGCGGAGGAAGCGACGAAGGAGTGCGTGACCGAATGCTTCGCCTCGGAGTGACGGCCGTGCACCTCGGAGTGAAGGACAAGGCATCTGCGCTCGATCGATTGCGGACCGAAGCGGGATTGAGTTGGAGCCAAATCGCCTACTGCGGAGACGATCTTCCCGACCTCCCCGCGGTGCAAGCTGCTGGTTGGTCCTCCTGTCCGGCAGACGCCGTCGAAGAAATCAAGCAAGCTGTTCACGCTGTGGGCACCATGGCTGGTGGAGAAGGCTATGTCCGTGAGGTGTTGGAGTCGGCGTTGCGGGCGCGGGGCATTTGGCAGGTGGGTTGAGTACCTTCGCGCCGCTCATGGATCGGAACAACTGGATCGGAATAGGCCTGATGGCCCTGCTTTTCCTGGGATACGCTTGGTATATCCAGCCTTCCGAAGAGGAGATTGCGGCCGCAGAAGCGGCGGAGCTCGCAGAAGCGGCTCGGGCGGATAGTTTGGCGGTGGCAGCCGCAGCCACCGCCCAGGTGGAAGCGCAAGTGCTTCAAGTTGAAGCCGTTCCGGACACCATCCCAGCGGACTGGGCGGCCAAATGGGGAAGCTGGGCCGCAGCCGTACCCGGACGTGACACCGCCGTAACGCTGGCGAACGACCGCGTCGCCATCACCCTCGCCAGCCGGGGAGCCCTGCCGACGTCAGCCGAACTGCGCGACGGCTATACCCGCTACAGCGACGGCGCCCCCATCCGGCTGTGGGACCCGGTCCGCTCCACCCTTTCCTTGCGCATCGCCGGCGCGGGGCATCCGCCGGTGGATTTGGCCGATCTGCACTTCACTCCTGTGTCAGAAGGCGATAGCGCTGTGACATTCACGGCGGTCGGCTCCGCCGGTTCCATCGCCGTGCGCCATGCCTTGCGTGGCTACCAAATGTCCACCCGGGTCACCTTCGCCTCAGCCATGCCCGATTCGGCCCTGCTTGTGTGGGACGCCGTCGGCGAGGCAAACGAAAAGGGCATCGATTGGGAACGCCAACACAGCGCGATCTACTACAAAGAGCAAGGCCTGAGCCGGGACTACCTGTCGGACGGCGGAGAAGACGATGCCGTTACGGAGGCACCTCTCGAGTGGCTCGCCCTGAAGCAGAATTTCTTCAGCGCGCTCGTCTCGACCCCCTCGGGGTTTCCGGCTGGAGCCGTTCTAGCTCAAGCACCGCTGGGCGACGACTCGACAGCGACGATGCGTTTCCAGACCCAGGTGCCCCTTGCACCCGAGCCGGGAAAGGCCACCTATGCACTCGATTTCTATTTCGGACCGAACGACCTTACTGCACTTGAGGAAACCGGCCTCAGCGAAGTAGAGCGCATCATCGATTACGGATGGTGGATTTTCGGGTGGGTGAATCGGGAGTGGATTCTTCCGGTGTACAGCTGGTTGAGCGGTCACATTGCAAGCGCTGGGTTGGTCATTTTGATATTGACCTTGATCATCAAACTGGCCCTTTCGCCCGTTACCTGGAAGAACTACGTTTCTTCAGCGAAAATGCGGCTCCTGCGTCCGGAGATGGAGGCCATCAACGAAACGCACAAAGAGGATGCCATGGCGCGCCAGCAGGCCACCATGGCGCTCTACCGTGAAACTGGCGTCAACCCGCTCGCGGGATGCCTTCCGGCGCTGCTTCAAATGCCCATCCTCTACGCCATGTTTCGCTTCTTCCCAGCGAACATCGAGCTCCGAGGGAAGTCGTTCTTGTGGGCCGACGATTTGGGCGCCTACGACAGCATCGTCGCATTGCCCTTTGAGATTCCTTTTTACGGAGCGCACATCAGCGGATTCACGGTGTTGATGGCGGCAAGTACGTGGGGCTACATGCGGTTGACGATGGCTTCGCAGCCGGCCATGCCGCAGCAACCGGGCATGCCGAACATGCAAATCATCCAGCAGATCTTCCCCGTGATGATGCTGTTTTTCTTCAACCGCTACGCCTCCGGTTTGAGTTTGTACTACCTCATCGCGAACGTCATCAGCATCGGTCAGATGTATGCCATCAAAGCGTGGTTCATCGACGAACAGAAGCTCCGCCAGCGCATCGATGAGAACAAAGCTGCGCCGAAGAAGAAGTCTGCCTTTGCCGAGCGTCTCGAACGGATGCAGCAAGAACAGCAGCGCAAGACGAAAGAAATCCGGGAGGCGCGCGACCAACGGAAAAGCCGCCGATGAACCGCGTACCCCTTCTCCTCTCCTTCGCTGCGGCTGCCTGTATGGGATGTGCATCGCGCGGAGCGATGGACCAGACCTCCCTCCCGTACGTGCGGTTCGAACAGACGCCCTGCTTTGGGCCGTGCGCGGTGTTCGTGCTCGAGGTCGAGTCAAGTGGAGCGGCGGTGTGGACGGTACGAAAGCCTTTCCTTGAAGGACCGTTAGCCTCGTTCGGTCCGGGGACGTACCGAGCTGAACTTCCCATGGCTGCCCACCTTTCCGTGTTAGATGCCGCGGAAGCTGTGGATTTCACCAGCTTACTCCCGCTCTACGACAATCCACGGATCATGGACTTGCCATCCACACGCTACACCGTCGGAGCCACCTCGGTAGAACAACGGTACGGCGGCCCCGACCTGTCCATCCTCAAGTCTGCCATATACCGGGTCCTCGAGGCTGCTGATTGGCAAGAAGACTTCACCGGAACCTCCCCTCAGAACTAACTCAATTCCTTTTCTACCATGCGTCTTATTCGTTTTTTCGCTTTGCCCTTGGCCCTGCTCGTGGCTTGGGGATCTGCCCGTGCCGACGAAGGCATGTGGATGGTGCATATGCTCCAAAAGTTGAATCAAGCTGACCTCCAGCGTGCCGGTTTCCGGTTGACGGCGGCAGACATCTACGACATCAACAACGCTTCCATCAAGGATGCCATCGTCCGACTGAACGGCGGCATGTGCACCGGCGAAGTCATTTCCGGCCAAGGCCTCGTGCTCACAAACCACCACTGTGCGTACGATGCCATCCAGGGCTTCAGTTCCGTCGAGCACGATTACCTCACCGACGGGTTCTACGCCAAATCCCTGGGCGAAGAAATGCACATCGAGGACTTCGTTATCAGTTTCCTCGTTCGCGTGGACGACGTAACGGCGGACATGCTTGCGGGTGTGACTCCCGAAATGGATGAAGCAGCTCGCGAGGAGGCCATCGCTGCGAACCGCAAGAAGTTGCTCGAAACCCGGAACCCGGACAAGAAGCTGGAACTCGATGTGAAGAGCTTCTTTTATGGCAACGAGTACTACCTCTTCGAGTACAAGACCTACCGCGACATCCGTTTGGTCGCCGCACCGCCAGAGAGTGTCGGGAAATATGGCGGAGACACGGACAACTGGATGTGGCCACGCCACACAGGCGACTTCTCCATGTTGCGCATCTACGCAGGCCCGGACAACCAACCGGCCGACTACAGCAAGGACAACATTCCGTTTGCTCCCCGTCGCCACCTGAAGATCAACGCGGGTGGCGTTCAGCCGGGTGATTTCACCATGGTCATGGGGTACCCGGGCAGCACGGACCGTTTCTTGAGCTCCCGCGGGGTGCGCCAGGCACTGGACGCCTACAACCCCTCCGTGGTCGAAGTCCGGGATTTGAAACTGCGCACGATGAAGGAACACATGGATGCAGACAAGGCGGTGCGCATCCAGTACGCTGCGAAGTATGCCCAAACGGCGAACTACTGGAAGTACTACATCGGTCAATCCAAGGGCCTGCGCCGGCTCGGCATTGCAGACGAAAAAGCAGCACTTGAGGCGGAGTTTACTGCGTGGGTGAATGCCTCCGATGCCCGCCGTGCCCAGTACGGTGAGGCCCTCGCAATGATCAACCGGTACTACGATGAAACCGATGCGCGGGTGCGCGGCGACGTGTATGCGCTTGAAGCAGGCTTGACCGGCTCGGACATCACGTTGTTTGCGGTGCGGGTGAGCCGCTCGGCCCCCGGACTTTTCAGCGAAAATCCCGAGGAAGCACAAGCCGCACGCACGCGCTTGACGGAACTCGCAGAAAAGCACTTCAAGGAATACGATCAGGCCACCGACCGGGACCTGTTCGTGCGCCTGATGACCAAATTCTACAACGACATCCCAGCAGAACAGCATCCCTCCTTCTTTGCAACCGTGGCCTCGAAGTACAAGGGCGATTTCGGCGCCTATGCCGCGGAGATGTACAGCAAGAGCTTCCTGGTGAGCAAGGACAAGTTCATGGCCTTCCTGGCCAAACCGTCCGAGAAGGCCCTTGCGAAGGATTTGGCTGTAGCGGCCGCGACGAGCGTCCTCGAGACGTATTTGGCCACGATGGCGAATCCGGCCCAGGCCGACTTCGACCGGGGATACCGCCTCTTTGTGAAGGGCTTACGTGAGATGAAGTCGGGCGAAACCTTCGCACCGGACGCGAACTCGACGATGCGCTTGACCTTCGGTAAAGTGGCCGCGTACGACCCGATGGATGCCGTGCACTACGACCACTTCACGACGCACGCCGGTATTTTGGAGAAAATGGACAACTCGAATCCAGAATTCGTGGTTCCTGCAAACCTTGAGGCAAAGCTGCGCAGCGGCGACTTCGGACGGTGGGCGGACGCCGACGGCACCCTACATGTCTGCTTCATTCACGGCACGGACATCACCGGAGGCAACTCGGGAAGCCCCGTGCTCGACGCGAACGGCCACCTGATCGGGTGCGCGTTCGATGGCAACTGGGAGGCGATGAGCGGAGATATCGCGTTCGAGCCAGAGCTCCAACGGACGATCTCTGTGGATATCCGGTACGTCATGTGGGTCCTTGACAAACTTGCTGGCGCATCGAACCTCATCGACGAGATGGACTTCGTGAACTTGCGGAACTGAGGTTTCGTTCTGAACAACGACGAGCGGCCGTTCTCTTCGGAGGACGGCCGTTCTGTTTTCAGCACCTTCAGCCCGCGTTGCGGCTGGCGTTGACAATGCCGAACATGGAGCGCGCGGCCAAGCGGCGGTGCAGGTCTGCCGTCTCGGAAGCACCGTCCGCTTCCCGCAAGCGCGCCAGCGAGGCCTGCAGGATGACGAGCAGCGGGAGGATGATGGCGTTGCGGAGGGCGATGGAGTCGCGCAGCAACGGACTGTGTTCGAGGAGCCGCTGCTGCCCGCTGATGGCCAGCACGTTGCGCTCGGTGCGGTGAAACTCCTCCTGCAGGGTGGCGCGGATGGCCGCGAATCGGGGGTCGTGCTCGGCGTGCAGGGTCAGCCGAAAATCGCATTTGGCCATGCTCTGCATGCTGTTGTCGACGAGGGTTCGGAACAGCGCATGGTGGGTGTACAGTCGGGTTGCTGTCGCCAAACCTTCCGAGGCGATCAGCTCCTCAAGGGCCGTTCCCAGCCCGAAGAACCCAGGCACGTGGGTTCGGGCAAGTGACCACGCCCCGGTAAAGGCGATGCCGCGCAGACCATGCACCGACCCCTCGAGGAACTCTGCGGCCCCGAAGGCTTTGAGGTAGGCTCCGCATCCGGGCATCGCCAGCAAGGCAAGAAACACCTCGCGTGAGCGTTCGGCCATGGATTCGAGAACACGCTCCGCCTCGCGCTCCTCCTCGCCCGCAGACGCGGCGAGCAGACTGCATGAGGCTCCAGCTGTGAGCATGGCCTCGAGGTTGAAGGCGGCGGATTCAGGGACACCGAAGTTCGAGCTGATGGTCTGTCCCTGCAGGTTGGTTTGGATCGCCCGGTGGGAGATTTCAGGCCCGAGCGCGGCATAGTACCGGTGGGTGTTGACGCCTCCGCGGGCCGGAGGGCCACCGCGGCCGTCGAAGAAGATGACTTCAATGCCGTGGCGACGGGCCTCTGCCGTCATGTCGCGTTTGGCGCGGTAGATGGCCCAGTTTGCGGCCAAATAGCCCGCATCGAAGGTGCCGTCGGCGAAGCCGAGCATGACGGTTTGGCCGCCGCGCGCAACCACGTGGCTGCGGTACGCCGCATGGGACAGCAGGGCCTTCAACGTCTCCCCCGCGGCGAGCAGCGACTCCCACGACTCGAACACGGGAACGACGTCGAGCCCGGCAACCGTCTCTTCCGCAAACGTGCGGGCCACATCCCACAAGGCCCAAACCGCCTCCGGACCCGTGCAGTGGCTCAACACAAACCGGTGGCATCCGCGGACCCCGTTGCGCTTGTGGACAACGGCCATGCCCCGGAGCACCTCGACCACGTCCCGTGTTTCTGGGGTCCACGCCTCGAGCGGAATGCCAGAAACGGACAGGTGATGCGCTCGCAGCGCCACTTCCGCGTCCTGGCGGATGTCAAGCGAGGCAAAGTGGCGTCCGAACAGGCGCACCGCTGCGCGAAACCTCCGGACGCGGTCTAGGTACAGTCCGTGGCCTGGCCCAGCAACCGCTTCCTCCAAGCGGAACAGGGTTGAAGCCAGGCGCTCGGCATCGAACCGCGGGGCGTTCAGTCGAGCCTCGACAGCCGCAAGCAGTTCCGCAGATCCTTTGAAGCTGATGCGTCGGCGCAGCTTGACGAACTCCGAGCGGTAGCAGCGGAGTAGGGTTTTTTGGAGCATGTCGGCGACCGCAAGGGTGGTCTCCACTCCCACCTCCGGCGCGCCCTCACGGTCGCCGCCAGGCCAAAAGCCCACCTGGAACAAATCGTCCGGCAACGTCACCGCCCCCGGATCATCCAGGGCGAGTCCGATGCGCAACATCAGATCCGGCACCGCAGGATAAAACACGTGCTCGAGGTACCACGCCTGCCGCTCAGCCTCTTCTAACGGTGACAAGGTGCCCGAACGGACAAGTGGGGTCAGGCCCAGTTGGTGCAAAAACCGGCGAACCTCAGACAAATCATCGCGGTCCAGCGCCCGTGACACGTCCGCGACGATGTCCAGTGCACTTCCCGGATAGGCCTGTGCCGGGTGCGCGGTCAGCACCACCCGGATGCCCATGCCCGACACGAAGCGACGCACCTCCTCTTCCGACCGGGACTTCCGGGCCCGAACGAGCAGCGCAGCAAACGAAGCCGGCCCCTGCACGTCGTTGAGTTCGGTATACCGTGCATCTTCTAACGCATCAACCAGCACCACCTGGCGCTCGATGTACTGGATGATGCGAAACAGCAAGTCAGCCTGTTCCTGAACGTCTTCAATCCGTTCCCTTGCGAAGAAGGCTTCGAGCACTTCAGGAGGCGTCAGGCCTGCATCTAGGCCAGCGGTGCAGGCTGCGGCAAGTTCGGGAACCCGCAATCCCGTGGACCGAATCCCGTCCAGCGGCAAGGTCAGAAAGATGCCGCTGAAGACCTGAAAAGGCCCCGAAACCAGCGCACCGTAATCTTTCCGTTCTCCCGTTCCCATGGCCGTGCGAAGGTAGCGGTTCGCGCGGCCTTACCTTCGCAGAACCATGCGCATTGACGTCCTCACCGCTGTCCCGGAATTGCTTGCAGGCCCTTTCGACGCGAGCATCGTTCGCCGCGCCCGCGACAAGGGATGCGTGGAGATCCATGTCCACAACCTTCGTGACTTCAGCACGGACAAACACCGCAAGGTGGACGATGCCCCGTTCGGTGGGACCGCGGGCATGGTGATGACCATTCAACCCATCGCCGACGCGATTGCGGCATTGCGCGCAGAACGGGACTACGCGGAGGTCGTGTATTTGAGTCCAGACGGCGAGGTGTTCAACCAGCAGATGGCGAACCGCATGAGCCTCGGCGGTAACCTCATTCTTCTCTGTGGGCACTACAAGGGGGTGGACCAAAGGGTGCGCGACCACCTCATCACCCGGGAGATTTCCATCGGAGATTACGTCCTCAGTGGCGGGGAACTGGCTGCTGCCGTGGTGGTCGACGCGGTGGTCCGCTTGATTCCCGGCGTGCTCGGGGATGAGCAAAGTGCCTTGACGGACAGCTTCCAGGACGGACTGCTCGCTCCGCCGGTCTACACTCGCCCTGCGCTTTACGGAACCTGGGAAGTCCCTGAGGTGCTGCGCGGCGGTGACCACGCCCGAATCCAAGCCTGGGAAGAGGACCAAGCGCTCGAGCACACCCGGACGCGACGACCGGACCTGCTCGACGACTCCTCCACACGACGGAGTTGAAAAACCGAGGCGAGGCCGACGAAGCAGTTCGAATTCTTCGTAATATTGCACCCCCAAACCGGATGGACGCACCCTCCGGCGGAAAGCACGACGTACCATGGACCGCATTCAAGCACTCGCAGCGAAACTCGTCGAAACGAAGGAGTGGCCAGAATTCCGCGCAGGTGACACCATCGAGGTGACCATCAAAATCCGCGAAGGCAACAAGGAGCGCCAGCAGAAGTTTCAAGGCGTGGTAATCCAGCGCCGCGGCGAAGGCCACACGGCAACGTTCACCGTGCGGAAGATGTCCAGCGGGGTCGGCGTGGAGCGGGTGTTCCCGATTTCATCGCCGTTCATCGACGAAATCGCCGTGACGAAGCGCGGTAAGGTCCGCCGCTCGCGGATTTACTACCTCCGCAACCTGACGGGGAAGGCGGCACGTATTCGGGAGAAGCGCCGTCCGGTCTCCCACTGAGGAACCTGACCGCACAGAAAAGCCGGCCCGCGAGGACCGGCTTTTCTGTTTGTGGCTGTGCCGCTTGCCTAGGAAACCGCCGGAGCGAGTACCGCATCGACGGTGGCGAGGACTTCCGCTTCGAGGCGGTCGGCCTCGGCGACGCAGACGGCACAACGCGCTTCCCAGTCCCGCGCAGCAACTGGATCGAGTCCGGCCGCATTCACGCGGACGTTGAGCACCGCCCCGCGAACGGCTGCGCGGAGCGCGAGGGCTGCGACGCCGGCGTCGGTGACGGAATTCGGGTTGCCCGTACGGG
>JBIIRP010000041.1:0-10797 GCA_044341475.1 Flavobacteriales bacterium
TGTCGCCCGCCTCTACATGAAGCCGGGAAGCGGCAAGGTGACCGTGAACAAGCGGGACATCGATACCTACTTCACCACGGACGTGCTGAAGTACAAGGTGCAGCAGCCGTTCCAGTTGACGGAAACCGTCGGCCAGTACGACCTGAACATCAACGTCGACGGCGGTGGCATCACGGGCCAAGCCGAGGCGGTGCGCCTTGCGATCGCAAAGGCACTCGTCGAGGTGAATCCGGAGTGGAAGCCCATCCTGAAGCAGGAAGGCCTCACGACCCGCGACCCGCGGATGGTGGAGCGCAAGAAGTTCGGTCTGAAGAAGGCCCGGAAGCGCTCCCAGTTCTCCAAGCGTTGATTTTTCGGGGGCCGGACGACGGTCTGGCCCTGCTTTGTTGATAAGGCGTTTAGCATCCAAATCCGTTGGACTCAGGCATTCGTCTGGCTACCAGTGGGTTGCATCAAACCAGGAACGTAAACCATGGCACGTACATCTTTTGAGCAATTGCTCCAGGCCGGAGTACACTTCGGCCACCTCAAGCGCAAGTGGAACCCCCACATGGCGCCGTACATCTTCGCAGAGAAGAAAGGCATCCACATCATCGACCTCCACAAGACGGTCGTCAAGTTGGACGAGGCCGCTGCTGCGATGAAGCAAATCGCGAAAAGCGGGAAGAAAATCCTGTTCGTCGCAACGAAGAAACAAGCAAAAGACGCGGTCGCCCAGCGGGTCCAGGCGGTAGGCATGCCCTACGTCACGGAGCGGTGGTCAGGAGGCATGCTCACGAACTTCGCTACCATCCGGAAGGCGGTGCGGAAGATGTCCCAGATCGATAAGATGGAGCAGGATGGAACCCTGGCCACGATGTCGAAGCGCGAGCGCCTGCAGGTGAGCCGCCAGCGTGCAAAGCTGGAGAAGAACCTCGGCTCGATTTCGGATCTGAGCCGCATCCCGGCAGCCATTTTCATTGTGGACGTCCTGAAGGAGCACATCGCTCTTGCTGAAGCGAAGAAGCTGGGCATTCCGGTCTTCGCCATGGTCGATACGAATTCGGATCCGCGTCCTGTGGACTTCCCGATTCCTGCAAACGACGATGCCAGCAGCTCGATTGTGGCCATCCTCGATACCGTCGTTACGGCTGTTGCTGAAGGCCTGAACGAGCGGAAGGCAGAGAAGGAGAAGGGCCTGATTGTCGATGAAGCCGACGTGGAAGGTGAGGTTGCAGACGACGATGCAGCGGAAGCTGTGGCGTCAGAGGAGCCCGCAGTTGCGGCAGCAGAAGAAGCCCCGGTAGCAGAAGTCGAGGCTCCGGCAGCGGAGGAAGCGGCTGAAGGATCAGAGGAGGCCTAAGTCGAACCCACTCAATACTACTTCCATGAGCACCATTACCGCAGCAGACGTAAACAAGCTCCGCCAGCAAACCGGCGCGGGCATGATGGATTGTAAGAAAGCGTTGCAGGAGGCGAACGGCGATTTCGAACTCGCAGTCGAAGTTCTGCGGAAGAAGGGCCAAAAAGTGGCCGCGAACCGCAGCGATCGGGAAGCAGGCGAAGGCGCAATCCTCTCCGGAGTGAACGCTGACGGCACATTCGGTGTGCTGCTTTCGCTGAACTGTGAAACGGACTTCGTGGCGAAAAACGAAGCCTTCGTAGGCGTGGCAAAGACGCTGTTGGATTTGGCCATTGCTGAACGCATCGTGGAAAAGGACGACTTGCTGGGCCGCACGTACCCGGGGGCTTCGATCTCTGTGGCCGAAAAGATCACCGAAGAGGTGGGCAAAATCGGTGAGCGCATCGAAATCGGTGCGTTCGCGACGCTGTCGGACGCGCAGGTGGTCGGGTACATTCACCCGGGAAATCGGTTAGCTACGCTGGTTGCGTTCACGGCTCCGCTCGGTGCAGATGCTGGACGGGATGTGGCGATGCAGGCAGCGGCCATGGCTCCGATCGCTCTAGACGAGTCGAGTGTGGCGCCGGAGCTGATTGCGAAGGAGAAGGAAATCGGGATGGATTTGGCCATGCAAGAAGGCAAGCCTGCCGACATGGCCGAGAAGATTGCCGACGGACGCATCAAGAAGTGGTTCAAGGAAGTAACCCTGGTCCACCAGCAGTTCATCAAGGACAACAAGCTGACGGTCGCGGAATACGTGAAGTCGGCAAACGCATCGGCGACGATCTCTGGGTTCTGCCGGAGCGCGTTGGATTGATTGCACCCCATACGCATTCGACGAAGGGCCCCACTGCGGGGCCCTTTGTGTTTCGTAGACGTGCGGTACGGCACGGGGTCGAGGCGGGAAGTTTCGGATATTCGCGGCTACAATGAAGTACAAGCGGGTACTCCTCAAGCTCAGCGGCGAGGCGCTGATGGGGGACAAGCAGTTTGGGATCGACAACGGGCGGCTGATGCAGTACGCTCGGGAAATCGAGGCCATCGTCCAAGCCGGGGTCCAGGTGGCCATCGTCATCGGCGGAGGCAACATCTTCCGCGGGGTGCAGGCGGCCGAAGGGGGCATGGAGCGGACACAGGGCGATTACATGGGCATGCTCGCCACGGTGATCAACTCGATGGCGCTGCAGAGTGCGCTCGAGTCGCTGGGCCTGGAAACACGGCTGCAATCGGCCATCGAACTCAAGCAAATCGCCGAACCGTTTATCCGCCGCCGGGCGGTACGTCACCTCGAAAAAGGACGTGTGGTCATCTTCGGCGGGGGGACGGGGAATCCGTTTTTCACGACGGACTCGGCGGCCTCGCTGCGTGCCATTGAAATCGAAGCCGAGGTTATCCTCAAGGGCACCCGGGTGGACGGTATTTACTCGGCAGATCCGGAGAAGTTTCCGGATGCGGTGCGGTTCCGGCACATCTCCTTCACCGAGGTCTACGAGCGTGGACTGCAGGTGATGGACATGACCGCCTTCACCCTCTGCAACGAAAACCGGCTTCCCATCGTCGTGTTTGACATGAACGCTCCCGGCAACCTCATGCGGGTGGTCCGCGGCGAAGAAGTGGGGACGCTGGTGTTGTTTGACGAAGCACAGGCTACGGCATGACCGAAGAAATTCAATTCGCCCTGGATTCCGCAAAGGAAGCCATGGACAAGGCCCTCCGGCATTTGGACACGGAGCTCCTGAAAATCAGAGCAGGAAAGGCCCACCCTTCCATGCTCGACAGCGTGAAGGTGGACTACTACGGCACCCCTACGCCCATCGGACGGGTGGCAAACATCAACTCGACCGACGCGCGCACGTTGGTCATCCAGCCGTGGGAACGCCCGTTGCTTGACGGCATCTCCACGGCCATCATCAACGCGAACCTGGGACTCAACCCGATGAACAACGGGGAAGTCATCATGATCAACGTGCCCCCGCTGACGGAGGAACGGCGGCGCGACCTCATGAAGCGCGCCCGGGCAGACGGCGAGCACGCGAAGGTGGGCATCCGCAACGCCCGCAAAGAAGCGAACGACTTCCTGAAAGACGCGAAAGCCGACGGGTTGCCCGAGGACATGGTGAAGCACGGTGAAACGAAGGTCCAGGAGCTCACGGACGCCTACATCCGCAAGGTGGACGAGGTGATTGCGTCGAAGGAGTCGGACGTTATGACGGTCTGACCGCCACGGGCTTCCAGGCCGCTGCACGCCGCCGGGCCGCCGCGTCTGCCTCGAGCAAGCCGTCCAAATCCGGCGCAAGCTCGAATTCCACGTGGGCCAGCGCATCCTCGACGAGGTCCGTCAGCTCGAGGAACTCGATTTCGTCCCGCAGGAACCGCGCGACGGCGACCTCGTTCGCGGCATTCAGTACCGCGGGGGCTGTTCCACCCTGCTTGCCCGCCTCGAAGGCCAGCGCAAGGTTGCGGAACGTCGTCAGGTCGGGCTGCTCGAAGGTCAGCTGAGGATAGGCCAGGAAGTCAAACCGCTCGAACGGACTGACCACGCGTTCCGGGTAGCCCAGCGCATAGGCGATGGGGAGCTTCATGTCAGGCAGGCCGAGCTGGGCCTTGATGGAGCCGTCGCGGAACTGAACGCAGCTGTGGACGATGCTTTGGGGATGGACGACCACCTCGATGGCCTCGTAGGCGACGCCGAAGAGCCAGTGGGCCTCGATGACCTCCAGACCCTTGTTCATCAGGCTGGCGCTGTCGATGGTGATTTTCGCGCCCATGGACCAATTCGGGTGCCGGAGGGCCTGGGCTTTTGTGACGCCGGCGAGCTCGTCCCGACTCCTTCCGCGGAACGGACCGCCCGAGGCCGTCAGGAGCAACTTCTCGATGGGGTTATGCCACTCGCCAGCCAAACACTGGTAGATCGCGCTGTGTTCCGAATCGACGGGGTGGATGTCCACGCCCGCCGCCCGTGCCTCAGCGGTGACCAGCGCGCCGGCGACCACGAGGGTTTCTTTGTTCGCCAGGGCGATCTGCTTGCCGGCGCGGATGGCGCGCAGGGTGGGCCGCAGTCCGGCCGCGCCGACGAGGGCGGTCAGGACGGTGTGGATGCCGTCCGATTCGACGATTTGTTCGAGTGCATCGGCGCCGCTGTACACCTTGATGCCTGCGTCGAACAGGGCGTCGCGGACCCGTCCGTGGGCGGCAGAATCGCCGATGACCACGGCGTTGGGCCGGAATTCAAGGGCCTGTGCGATGAGCAAGTCCGCATTCGCGTGGGCAGAGAGCACCTCGACGTGGAGGCGGTCGGGTGCGCTGCGGATGACCTCAAGGGCCTGGGTGCCGATGGAGCCGGTGGAGCCGAGGATAGCGATGCCGCGTGTCATAGAAATCCGAGTTCAAGTTTGGCCTCCTCACTCATCAAATCATGCGACCACGGCGGATCGAAGACGACTTCCACGTGGGCAGACGTCGCCCCGGTCACGCTAGCGACCTTTTGCTCGACCTCAACCGGCAGGGATTCAGCGACCGGGCAATTCGGCGACGTGAGGGTCATCTGCACGTCGATGTGGCCATTTGCCGCGATGCGCACTTCGTAGATGAGGCCGAGTTCGTAGATGTCGACCGGAATTTCCGGGTCGTAAATCGTCTTGAGCACGGCGATGACGTCCTGCTGGGTCGGGAGGCTCATGCCGGGGCGTGGGTGGTTTCGGGGCGCATTTGGGGAAAAAGCAACACGTCCTGAATGGATTGCGCATCCGTCAAGAGCATGACGAGCCGGTCGATTCCGATGCCCACCCCGCTGGTCGGCGGCATGCCGTACTCGAGTGCCCGCAGGAAATCCTGGTCGATGAACATCGCCTCGTCATCGCCTCGCGCGCTGAGCTGCAGCTGGTCCTCGAACCGGGCGCGCTGGTCGTCCGGGTCGTTCAGCTCGCTGTAGGCATTCGCGATTTCCGTGCCGTTGACCATGAGCTCGAAGCGCTCGGTGTAGCCGGGTTTCGACCGGTGGGCCTTCGTGAGCGGCGACATCTCGACCGGGTAGTCGGTGATGAAGGTGGGCTGCACGAAATGCCCCTCGCATTTCGCGCCAAACAGCGCATCAATCAGCTTCCCCCGGCCCATGCTCGCATCCGTGTGGACACCGCATGCCGCACAGGCCGCGCGCAGGCCCGCCTCGTCGAGGCCATCGATGTCGACCCCGGTGTGGTCGAGGATGGCATCGCGCATCGTGACCCGACGGAATGGCGGGGTGAAGTCGATGCGGGTGCCGTTCAGCATGCAGGAGGTGGTGCCGTGCACCGCGGTGCACACCTCGGCAAACAGCTGCTCCATGGTCTCCATCATCCACAGGTAGTCCTTGTAGGCGACGTAGAGTTCGAGCACCGTGAATTCCGGATTGTGGGTCCGGTCCATGCCCTCGTTGCGGAAGTTGCGGCTGAACTCGTACACCCCTTCGAAGCCACCCACGATGAGCCGCTTGAGGTACAGTTCGTTTGCGATGCGCAGGTAGAGCGGGATGTCGAGGGCGTTGTGGTGGGTGACGAACGGCCGGGCGGCGGCGCCTCCTGGGATGGCCTGCAGCACGGGCGTATCGACCTCGAGCCACCCGTTGCGGTCGAAGGCATCGCGCATGGCCCGGATGACCTGGGACCGGGCCTCAAACGTCCGGCGCACGTCGCGGTTCACCACGAGGTCGACGTAGCGCATCCGGTACCGGAGTTCGGGATCGGAAAAGGCATCGTGCACCACGCCGTGTTCGTCCGTTTTGACGGCGGGCAGCGGGCGCAAACTTTTAGACAGCACCGTGAGCTCCCGAACGTTGACGCTGGGTTCTCCGGTTTGGGTCGTGAAGGTGGTGCCCGAGATGCCGATGAAATCCCCGCGGTCGAGCAGGCGCTTGAAGACCTCGTTGTAGGCGGTTTTGTCCTCGTCGGGGCACAGCTCGTCGCGGTTCACGTAGAGTTGAAACGTGCCCGCACCGTCCTGAATTTCAGCAAACGACGCCTTGCCCATGATGCGGCGGCTCATCAACCGACCCGCCAAACGCACCTCGACTCCGTCGCTGAAGGCTTCCGTGAGCTCCTGGGCCCGGTGGGTCACCGGGAAGGCCGGGGCGGGGTAGGGGTCGATGCCGAGTTCGCGCAGCCGGGCAAGCGATTCGCGCCGGACGCGCTCCTGTTCCGTCCATTCCATGGAGCAAAGGTAGGCCTGCACACGCAGTCGCTCGCACCGGGCCGTACCTTCGGGCCATGGAGCAGATGCGTCAGTTGATTTCCGATTTTCCGGACCAAATGCGCGCCGCGTGGCGGCTCGCCGAAAGCACCCCCCTGTCCTACGGCGATTTCACACCGAGCGCAGCACTCATCCTCGGCATGGGCGGGAGCGGAATCGGCGGTGCCATCTCCTCCCGCTTGCTCGCCCCTACCTGCTCCGTGCCCGTCCTGACGTCGAGCGACTACGCGCTGCCCCGTTGGGTCGGCCCGTCCACCTTTGTGCTGGCCTGCAGCTACAGCGGCAGCACGGAAGAGACGCTCGCCGCCGTCCGGGCGGCCCACGCCGCGGGTGCCCGCATCGGCTGCATCACGTCCGGTGGAGAGCTCGGCCGTCTCGCCGCCGCCCACGGCTGGCCCACCTTCGCCCTCCCCGGCGGCCACCCGCCCCGCTCCCAGTTCGGCTACGCCGTCACCGGCATCCTCCACCACCTCCATGCGGTCGGCCTGGCCCCGGCGTCCCTGCACGCCCGCCTGGGCGACATCGGCGACATCCTGGCCTCGCGCTCCGAAGAAATCATCGCCCGCGCGGAGGAAATCGCCGACGCCGTCGAGGACCGCCAAATCTGGCTCTACTCCGACACCCCGCTCGAGGCCGTGGCCATCCGCCTGCGCCAACAGCTCAACGAAAACAGCAAGCTCCTCGTCTGCCACCATGTGTTTCCAGAGATGAACCACAACGAGCTCGTGGGCTGGGAAAGCGGGGGCGAAAACGACGTGGCCCTCATCCTCACCTCGCCCGACGACCATCCCCGGACACGGATCCGGATGGAGGCCTGCGCCGAGCTGATGACCGAGACGGGAGCGGATGTGGTCCTGGTGGAGGCGGACGGCGACGATCCGCTCGAGCGGGTGTTCGACCTTGTACACGTGGGCGATTGGCTCAGTTTGCTCCTCGCTGAGCGGGCGGGTGTGGATCCGATCGACATCCGCAACATCGACTTGCTGAAACGGACCCTCGCAGAAGTTCGGGACGGGGAATGAAGCCACGGGTGCATTTCCGGGACTTCGGAAAGGCCGACTACCGGCCGGTGTGGGACGAGCAGGAGCGGGTGTTTGCTGAGATGCTCGCGCGGAAGTCGGCGCGGCGGTCGGAACCGGGTTTGGCCCCGCCGGACAGCCACCTCTTTTTCGTGGAGCACGCCCACGTGTTCACCCTGGGCAAGAGCGGCGATGCGGGAAATGTGCTCGCGCAGCCGGATGAGCTGGCCGCCCGCGGGGCAGAAGTGGTTCCCATCAACCGCGGCGGAGACATCACCTACCACGGCCCAGGCCAACTCGTCGGCTACCCCTTGCTCGATCTTGAGCAGTTTTTCACGGACATCGGGCGCTACATGCGCACGCTCGAGGAGGCCATCATCCGCACGTGCAGCGACCTCGGGGTCGAAACCGGCCGCATCGCTGGCCTGACCGGTGTGTGGGTGGAGCCAGACCGTCCGACCGCGCGCAAAATCGCCGCCCTCGGCGTCAAAAGCTCGCGGTGGGTGACGATGCACGGCTTTGCCTTCAATGTCGATCCGGACCTGAGCTACTTCGGGCTCATCGTGCCCTGCGGCATCGTGGACCGGGGGGTGACGTCGCTTGCGCGGGAGCTGGGGCGGCCTGTGGCGGTCACGGATGTGGCTCCTGCGGTTCGAGCCCACCTGACGGAGCTGTTTGGGTGGGATTTGCAGTTGAACGAATTACCTTTCTCGGAATGAAGAAGTTTCTGAAAATCTTCGCGGCGGTGGTGGTCTTGCTCGTGGGCATTTCGTTCGCCACCGGGTACGGCTATGTGTGGGGGGGCATGCGGGAGACCTACCTGCGGGGGTGGAAGAATGCGAACATCGACGATTTGGAGTTCCGGGAGGTGCGGACGCTGACGAAGGCGCCTGTTCCGCAGCCGTGGCCCGAGGCGCTGCTGCCGGAAAGTGCGCTCTCTGCGGAGGAGCTCGCGGCACTGGATGCCAGCGGGGCGGCGAGTTTTCTCGTCATCCAAGCCGATACGCTGCGGTACGAGCGCTACGCTCAGGGACACGACCGGACGACCGTGACGAATTCGTTTTCCATGGCGAAGACGATTACGGCGCTGGCGCTGGGCCTTGCGGAGGACCGCGGTCTCGTGCGGACTGGCGATGAGGTGGGCAAGCACCTCCCTCGCTTTTCCGGAGAGGCAGGCCGAGGATTGACCGTGGAGGAGGTGCTCCAAATGCGTTCCCACATCCCCTTAGGCGAGGACTACAAGAACCCCCTCGGCTTTATGGCCCGTGCCTACTACCGCGGGGACATCCGGGGTCTCATCGCCCCGTACCGACCAGCATCGGATCCGGGCACCGAATGGGAATACCAGGGCGGCAACACGATGCTGCTGGAAGAAATTGTTCTCGAAGCCACCGACGTCCCCGTGGGCCGCTGGGTCGAGACGGAACTGTGGCACCGGATGGGGGCAGAGTCGGATGCCTACTGGGGGCTCGATGCCCCCGAGGCCGAGGGCGGGGTGGAACGCAGCTTTGCCCAGTTCTATGCGACTTCGCGGGACTATGCGCGGTTCGGCCAATTGCTGCTCGATACCGGCCGTTGGCGTGGGGTGACGCTCGTCGGGGAGGACTACGTGCAGCGGTTGCTGTCGCCCATTGCCGAGCGGACGCGGGAAAGCGATGTGCGGCATTACGGCTACCAAATTTGGCTCGGCACCGACGGTGCCGGCGACGCCTTTGCTGTTATGCAAGGCCACCGTGGCCAGTACATCATCATCGTCCCTGCGCGCGAGCTCGTCATCGTGCGGACGGGCTACGAGGTCGATCCGGCGAAGGAGAACCACATCCCGCTGGAAGTGAACCGCAGCATCGACCGGGCGAAGGCCATCGTCGGTGGTGCTGGGGTGTGATACGAATACAAATTCAAACAGCGCGCACGTAAAACGCTCAGCGACGATTATCTTGGGGTTGCTTGTTTTGGCAGAACCAAACGGTTCCCCATGAATGACAACACGTCTCCTGTTCTGACCTGCCTCGTCGTGGACGATGAGCAGCACGCGCGGCAAGCGCTGTGCCGGCAAATCGAGCGCCATTGCCCCGCCCTGCACGTGGTCCAAACCGCCGCCTCCGCACCCGAAGCGGCCCACCTGATCGAGTCGCTCGCCCCGGATGTGGTGTTCCTCGACGTCCGCATGCCCCACGAGACGGGGTTGCAATTGCTCGACCGCTTTCCGCAGCGGTCGTTCCATGTGGTGTTCTGCACGACCTACCACGAGTATGCAGTCGATGCACTGCGGAGGGAGGCCTTCGATTACCTCCTCAAACCCGTCGATCCGGAAGAACTCAAGGCCTGTGTCCACCGCATGGTGCAGCGCATCCACGGCGATCCCGAGACCTCGCGCAAAATCGAGCTGCAGACCTCGGGTCATCGGTTTTTTGTCCGGCATGCAGACATCCTCTCCGTTGAGGCCTCGGGCAGCTACGCTACGTTTTACCTTCTTTCCGGGCGCCGCATCACGGTGTCGAAGAACCTGCGCAAGGTCGAGGAGCTGCTCGCGGACGACCAGTTCTTCCGGGTCCACAACAGCCAACTCGTGCGGATGTCGCACGTCGAGAGCCTCAATGTCCGCGCGGGGACGCTTACCCTGCGTGGTGGCCGCCAGGTCCCGTTTGCGGTGCGCAAGCGGGACGAAGTGCGTCGGCGGCTGGCGGCGCTGATGGTGGGTGCGGATCCCGAGGCGACGGCGTGGACGCAGGCGGCAGAGTCCGGGCCGGAGCCCGTCGGGTGACCGCGTATCTTCGCGGAATGCGCACGGACATCCGGAGTTTGGGAAAGGAAGGACTGCAGGCCGCTGTAGCAGAACTCGGGGAGCCTTCCTTCCGGGCGAAGCAGCTCGAGGAGTGGCTGTGGACGCGCGCGGCTGGGTCGTTTGAGGAGATGTCGAACCTGCCGCGCAGCTTTCGGGAGGCGCTTGCGGAACGGTTTGCACTCGAGCGCATTCGGCTCGTGGAGAAGCAGGTGAGTGTGGATCGGACCATCAAATGTGCCTTTGAGGTGGCGCCGGGACGGGTGGTGGAAGGGGTGCTGATTCCCACGACGGAGCGGATGACGGCCTGCATCAGTTCGCAGGTCGGATGCAGTTTGGCCTGCGCGTTCTGCGCGACAGGCCGTCTGAAAATGCTCCAAAACCTCTCCGCA
>JBIIRP010000222.1:0-2919 GCA_044341475.1 Flavobacteriales bacterium
GTACCGCAGCCGACAGGCGGGCCGCACCGCCGCCCGGGCCCTCCGGCTCGCCCGCCTGCAGCTCCAGGACCCCCCGGCATTCCACGCCGCCCTCGGCCCCTGCCTGGAACACTACCTCGGCGCCAACCTCCGCATCCCCCCCAGCCGCTTCCCGCGGGCGGACGTCACCGCCGCGCTCGCGGCCCGCGCCCCCCACCTGGCGGCGCGTTGGGACGCCGCCCTCGAAGAAGCCGACCGCGCCCGGTTCGCCCCGGGCTCCGTCGACGCCCCAGAGGCGATGCTCGAGCGCGCCACCACCCTCATCCACGAAACCGAACAGGCATGGAAATCCTGACCTGCTCCCCCCGCTGGTTCCGCCGGCACGCCGCAATCGTTGCGGCAGCCGCCTTGATTGCGGTCGCCGGCACAATCTCGTTCGCACAAGATGCACCTCCGAGCCAGGACGCACATCCGAGCCAGGATGCACCTCCGAGCCAGGACGGAACGGCAACCCCTGAAGCGCCCAAAGGCCGCGCGCAGCGGGGTTTGGCGACCACCTTTGCCGCTGCAAATGCAGCCTACACCGCCGGCGATTACCCGAAGGCCATAGCGTTGTACGACAGCATAACCGCTGAATATCTGCACTTTGAAAGCGAATACAACCTCGGCAACGCCCACTTCCGGCAGGGCGAGCTCGGGCTGGCGATTTTGCATTGGGAGCGGGCGCTCGACCTAAAACCGGGCGATGCCGACTGCGAGGCAAATCTCGCGCTGGCCGAATCGCGCAAAGTCGACCGCATCGAAAAACTCCCGTCGCTCGGCCTGACGGATTTGTGGACGCGGCTCACGGCCAGTGGCCTGTTCCGCACGTGGTCGTGGCTGTTGCTCGCGGTTTGGACCTCCGCATGCGCAGCCTTCGCCGCACGCCTCTTCGTCACCGATCTGCCCATTCGCCGGGCGCTCGGGACCATCGGGGGCATCCTTGTCGGGGTATCCGTGTGCGTTGCGCTCCTCGCCCGTTCCTCGTCCATCCGCCTCGAATCCAGCAAGGAAGCCATCCTCATCGTCCCCTCCGCCGAGGTCCGCAACGCACCCCAAACCTCCGGCAGCACCGCCCTCTTCCTCCTCCACGAAGGCACCCGCGTCACGGTCCTGCAACGGCGCGAAGGCTGGGCCGAAATCCAGCTCGCAAACGGAAACGTCGGCTGGATTCCCGCCGGCGACTGCGCCGAAATCTGAGCGGGCGCGGGCGTCGCTGCGCGCCGCAGAACGAGAACGGGTGCGGCTGCGCCGCACAGAACGAGAACGGGTGCGGCTGTGCCGCACAGAGCGAGATCGAGAGCGAGGTTGAGGGCGAGAACGAGATCGAGAAGGAGGTTGAAGACGAGATCTACGTCCCGCCAAAAAACTCAAACTCAAACTACAACTCAAACTCAAACTGAAAACTCAAACTCTCAACTGCAAACTCGCGGCGCAGCCGCGCACCTCAAACTCAAACTCAAACTCAAACTCAAACTCAAACTAAAACTTCATTCCACCCCGAACCGCCAAACCGCCGACTGGGCTGCCGCATTGAGGCCTTGGGCGATGTAGGTGCCTGGAGCGAGGTGAGCAACGTTGAGGGTGGCTTCGCCGGAAGCGTTTGTGCGCACCTCGTGGACGAGGGCGCCCGTCGCGCTAAGGATGCGGAGCGTCGAAACGGGGTGCCAGCCGGTGAGTTGGAGGTGGGTGCGTGCGGGATTTGGGAAGCCGGACGGCGCGGTCAGCAGTTCTGTGGTGGCGACACCGCTGGTCCCGGCGATGTCGTAGACGATGATGTCGTCCACCGCGGCTTCGATCAAGGAGCCTCCATCGAGGTACTCCCCGACGGTCGTGGAGTCGGAAGCGATGAATTGGATGCGGAATTGCGAGGTGGGCTCGATCACATCGGCCACGCGGAAGGCCATCCGGCGCCACGAAATGTCCTGCTGCAGGGTGTTTTCGAGGTAGGTCCACGTCGCGCCACCGTTGTTCGAGACCTGCACTTGCCACCAATCCGAGGCCGGGTTCGCGCCTGACGCCGGGGCATTCGCAAACCAACGCCAGTACGCAAGGACCGGGTCGGTGTACGACGAGAGGTCGATGGTGGGCGAGCGGAGCGTGGTGTGGCCAGCGTCGACGTCGTTCGCGCCGATGCCTGCGTCTGCGCCGGGGCTTTGGCCGGTGACGAAGCAGAAGCCGGCGATGCCGTCCGTGTGGTCCATGGAGGGCGCAACGATGGTCGATGCATCGCCCGGCGTCGCGTAGGAACCGACGGGAATCACCTCCTCCCATTGCCCGGTCGTGGCACCGTCGCCGGCCACCCCTTCTTGGAACGTTCCGAAGTCCGAGAACTCATCGCCGTCGTGCGCTTCCACCTGCTCCACGCCGATCAGGGTGAAGTGCGGGAGATTCGGATAGTCCGGATTGTTTGCAGATTCCGGAGAAACAGCACTTACGTATCCGAAGTCGTCCCGGACCCCCATGTAGTAGGCCACGACCGTAGAAGCGTCCTGGGCCGGGATGGTCGCGACGTAGGAATCGCCCCCTGCTGCGGTCATCGGTGTTTCCGTCCACGGGCCGCCATGCTCTGTGGCATACCACAGGTACACCCCGTCGAGGTAGAGCGAGGCCGGGAACACGATGTTCACGTCGCCTTCAATCTCTAACCCGGTGGCAGCCGGTGCAAACTCGACCGGTGCGTGGTCGAGCTCCGCGTAGCTGAAGAGCGTAATTCCGTGAATGGCAAAGCCCTCGACGATGGCTCCGCCGTTCGGCGTGCCGTTTGAGATGTCTGCATCGTCGTCGTCCGCCTGAAGTGCATCGAGCAACACATCGCTGAACGCTTGGCCTTCATCGCCGTCCGCCACCATGGCCTGCAAACCGCCGTACGCGTCGAGGAACAGCTGCATCGTCGCCTCC
>JBIIRP010000223.1:0-2913 GCA_044341475.1 Flavobacteriales bacterium
ACTCTTATCGTGGTCGCTACGTTCTTTGCGATGGAGGGCGTCGCTTGGCTCGCCCACAAGTACCTCATGCACGGTGCCATGTGGTACTTCCACGAAGACCACCACACCCACGGTCCGGGCTTCTTCGAAAAGAACGATGCCTTCTTCTTGATTTTCGCGATTCCGAGCGCGCTGTGCTTCATCACGGGAGCGATGGCCGGTGGCGATTTCCGCATCTGGGTAGGTTCAGGAATTGCGTTATACGGAGTTGCTTATTTCCTTGTACACGATGTGTTTATACACCAGCGTTTCAAGTGGTTTAGAACTTCGGAAAGTGCCTACATGCTCGCCATCCGTCGGGCACACAAGGTGCACCACAAGCACCTGACGAAGGAAGACGGCGAGTGCTTCGGCATGCTTTTCGTCCCGCGGAAGTACCTCCGCGAGGCCCGGGCTACACTCGCCACGCGGAAGCATTCGGAGGCATGAAGGGCCTCTACCTTGCGGTGAATGCCGCCGTGCTTCTGCCGCCGTTGCTCATGAGCTTCGACCGGAAGGTGAACTTTGCCTCGACCTGGAAGGCCTTTCTCCCGGCAAACCTCGTCGTCGCCGCGGCCTTCGTCGCGTGGGATGTGTGGTTCACGGCGCGCGGGATTTGGGGATTCAATCCGGACTACCTCGTGGGCCTGAAGCTCGGCGGACTGCCGCTCGAAGAAATCCTCTTCTTCCTCTGCATTCCATACGCCTCGGTCTTCACCTATGCCGTTTTGAAGGCCTATGTACCGAAGGATCCGCTGCGGTGGGGTCATGCGTCGGTGTCGCTTGTCGCAGCAGCGGTGTGCCTGGCCGTCGCCATCGCCCATCCGGGCAGGTGGTATACCGTCTCGGCAGCGTCACTCACCGCTGCATTCCTCGGCTGGGCGCTGCTGGCCCAAACGTCCTTCATGGGCCGCCTGTGGTTCACCTACTTCGTGCTCCTCGTGCCCTTCGTGCTGACGAACGGGGTGCTGACCGGGGTTACGTTTTGGGAATATCCCCTGCTGCACCATGCCCCGGAACAGGTGGTGGACCACATCGTGTGGTACGCAAACCCGCACACGACCGGTTGGCGCATCTTCTCCATGCCGGTGGACGACCTGATCTACGGATTCCTCCTCATCGGACTCAACGTGGCCCTGTACGAGCGCTTCAGCCGCCGGACTGCGCCCTACTGAGCAGAGATTGTGAAGCGTGCGCGCAGCGGCCTGTGGTCGCTGAGTTCTTCATCGAGCGTGACGAAGCTGCGGGCCGTGAGCGACGGCGAGTGCAGGATGTAGTCGATGCGCAACGGCGGCAAATCCCCGATGTAGGTCCCGCCCAGCCCCTCTCCACCGGCCGCAAACGCGTCCTCGAGCAGGTCGAACCGGTGTAGGGCATACGACACCGGCGAGTCGTTGAAGTCCCCTGCTAGGATGACCGGATACGGACTCGCGGCGACAGCTTCCGCCACCTCGCGTGCCTGGGAAGCCCGCTTGATCCAGGCCCGACGCATCCGGGCCCACAGCTTCGCTCGTTCTTCCGGATCCGGCCCGGTGCGTACCGCCTCGTAGTCGTCGCGGTCAAACCGGATGGAGCTCAGGTGGGCATTGAAGATGCGCAGCGTGTCGCCCGCCACCGCGATGTCCGTGACGATGCAGCTGTTGTTCGCATCGTTGTCGAACCGAATCACCTCCGAACGGACAATGGGGTGTTTGGACAGGGTCACCAGGCCGAAGTGGGTCTGGCTGTCGATTTCATGGGAAAAGTCGGCATGCCAAAACCCTGTCCCCGCCCGCCCCTCGAGCTTCTCCCGCCGCATCCAGGCCTCCTTGCCTTCATCGATGTAGCATTCCTGCAGGCACACGACATCCGCTCCTTCCCGGTCGATGACGGCCAGGATGCTGTCCCGGATCGGCTCCCCGCCGAGCTGGTTGTAGCGGTCGAACAGGCGCACGTTCCACGAGAGCAGCTCCAGCTCATTTCCCGGATTCACCCGCACATCCGCGGCCGGACTCCACCATCCGCCCCACGTTTCCACCGCATGGGTCCACGACACCACGAGCACCACCGCAGGAACGATGAGTCCCTTGAGGTCGCCGGTCACCAGCCGCCACACTGCGCCCGCAGCCAGCACCAGCAGCGTCCAAGGATAGATGAGTCCGAACGGCGCAAGCAAGGCGAACGTTTCCGGACTCACCCGCACGGCCGCTTCGGCCGCGAGCACCGCCGCGGCACCGGGCCAAACGAGCACGCCGGACCCCCACGCCCGCTTCTGCTTCTTCATCGGTGGGACTGTTCGAAGAGGAAGCGCTTCTCGTCCGCCGAGAGGCTGTCGTATCCCTGCCTCGAAATCTTATCAAGGATGTGGTCGAGACGCTCCGCCTTCTCCTTTTTCGACGCGTTGAAGTCTTCGTCGCTGAAGGTCCGCCGGTTCGGTTCAGCCTTTCTGCGGCGCTGCACCATCTTCATCCGCGTTCCCCCTGCACCACCGCGGGGTGCCCACACCGCAAGCCGGTCGAGGAGCACCTCAAACCACCGCGCAGGATCGTAACCGCGATTCCATGCGCGGACTAGTAAAAATCCATACACGGCTCCGCCGAGGTGGGCGAGGTGGCCTCCTGTTTGGGCTCCCCCGGAGCTCAACCCGAAGTAGTCCAACGCCACATACGCCAGCGCCACCCACTTCAGCGGCACCTGGCCCAGGAAGATGATGCCCACCGGACGGTCCGGTTCGCGCGTCGCCGCCGCCGCAAACACCGCCATCACAGCGGCACTCGCTCCGTAGGCGAAGGTGCTCCCGCTGCGCAGGCCCGGAAAAAGGTTCGACATCACCGCGTAGACCAGAAACCCGGCGAGCCCGCCCAGCAGGTAGGTCGAAAGCAAGCGCCGGTTGCCCGACGAGGCCGCGAAAACCCG
>JBIIRP010000224.1:0-2909 GCA_044341475.1 Flavobacteriales bacterium
ATATACTCGAGGAATGCAGAATACTGGCGTCAAATTCAGGACTACCCGCATTTAGAAAATTGGAAAAACACCACAGCGAAAGTGTTGGTGCAATTCGGAGAATCAGATTTTCAAGCATTTTCAAGACCCGATCACCAGCAAATTGTAAACACGGTAAATCACTTTCATCCGGGCAACGCAACGTTGATGACCTATCCTCTTACCGATCATTATTTTGCCAAGTCAGGCACCATGCAAGAAGCCTACGACAAGTTTGCGAATGGACAAATTCAGCAGCTGTTTGACGAGTACAATCCTGAAGTGGGCTTGTCGGCCGTGAAATGGAGCAACGAAATCCTATCCGTTCCCGCACAACCGGCTCAGCCCTCAAAAGGCGTAACCCACCGGTGACGGGCGTCTTGTGGGGATGACTTTGCGGATTGAGGTTTGTGGCCTCAATTCAACTTCATGACTTATTCAGCCATTCAGTGGGAGCCTCGGTCGAAGCGGGAGGCCCGTCGTCAGGAGATGTTTTCCCTTGTGGAGCAGTGGCAGCACAGCGGGGAGAGCCAGCGTTACTGGTGTGATTTGCACGGATTGCACCTGGCCAAGTTTCAGTACTGGGTTCGGAAGTTCCGCGCCGCGCACGCCGCCGCCCCAGGCTCCACCTTTATCGATTTGTTGCCCGTGGCCCAGTCGGTTGCCATGCTCGAACTGCACTTTCCTTCCGGGGTCGTGGTAAAACTTCCTGCGACCGCCCTGGAGATCGTTCGCCAACTCGTGCGCTGAGATGCTGGGGCTGACCAGCGACATGCGCTTCCGGCTTCACGTGCCCCCGTGCGACATGCGCAAGGGGTTCCATGGCCTCGAGGCGTTGGTCCAGCAAGACATGGGAGAAGTCCCGATGAACGGTGCGGTGTACGTCTTTCTCAACCGCAAAGGTGACCGCATCAAGCTGCTGCGCTGGGAGCCGGGCGGCTATGTGATGTACTGCAAGTTGTTGGAAACCGGCCGCTTCCGCATCCCGAATCGCCAGCGGACCGAGCACCGCAAGGTGACCATAAACTACGCGCAATTGGCCATGCTGATTGAGGGTTTGGATTTTGAGAAAACCAAACAAAATCGCCACTACTACCCCCATCCTCCGTGGACAACTCGTCCCCATAACCCTACGAAAACCAAGGGCTTTACGCCATCTTTGATGGCATGGGAACGGCCGCCGAACAACTGGAAAAAGCCACGCGCGAGGAGCTCGTGCAAGCGTTCCTTTCCGCAGTCAGCAGCGTCCAGGAGAAGGATCGAAAGATCGAGTCCCAGGCCGACAAGATCGAGTCCCTCCAGCACCAGCTCTCGCAGCTCCAGAAGATGATCTTCGGGGCGCGGAGCGAGAAGTCGCGCACCCTGTATCCCGACCATCCGACGCTGTTCGATGTTCCGGCCTCCGAGCAGGAGCAGGCCGTGGAGACGGAGGAAGTGGTCCTCCAGCGCAAGAAGGCCGTGGAGCCTAAGATGCCCCCTGTGCGCAAAGAACTTGCGCGCCACCAGCCCCGCCGCAAACAAGTCATCGAACCCGCGGGCCTGCCTGCGGATGCAGAACGTATCGGCGAGAAGATCACCGAGGTGCTTGAGTACGCGCCTGCGAAGTTTTGGGTGCGGCGCATCGTTCGGCCCACGTACCGGTTGGCCGACGGGACCCTCGCCACGGCGGAGATGCCCGACCGTTGGATGAACCGCAGCCAAGCGGGAGAGTCCGTTGTGGCCCAAGTCATCACCGCGAAGTACTGCGACCACCTGCCGACCTACCGCCAGGTGCAGATGTTTGCAAGAGAAGGGTACAACCTCTCGGAAAGCACCCTGAACCAGTGGATCCTGGAGGCGGGCAACCGGTTGGCCCCCCTCTACTTGGCCATGAAGTCCACCGTGCTTGCTCAGTTCTATTTGCAAGCCGACGAGACCACCATCCGTGTCTTGCCTGAAAAGGGCAAGGACAAGAAGAACATGAAGTCCGGAACACACCTCGGCTACTTCTGGGTGTACCGGTCGCCCGCGCTCAACTTGCCCATTTTTGATTACCAACCCGGTCGGGGGCAGGAATGTCCCAAGGCGGTGCTGCGCGAATTTGCGGGCGTCCTGCAAACCGATGGCTACCCAGCTTACGATGGCGTGGCCCGGGAAGCCGGCGGCCGCATTGAGCTGGCGGGCTGTTGGGCGCATGCCCGTCGGAAGTTCGTCGAGGCGGAGTCGTCCGACCCGAAGGCCGCGGCGGTCATTTTGCGCGGCATCGGCCTGCTCTACGCCATCGAGAAGCACATCCGCCAAACAGAAGCCTCGCCCGAGGAAGTGGTTCGCCTTCGCGCTCGAGCCCGCACCCTGCTGAACCGGGCTCGCCCCAAGCTCGAGGCCTTGCTCATGGATCTCCGGCCCAAGAAGCCCCTCCGACAAGCCCTCGACTACACACTCAAGCGCTGGGACAAACTCCTGCTATACACCGAGCGCCCCGAACTCGACATCGACAACAACGCGATCGAAAACACCATCCGCCCGGTGGCCGTGGGGCGCAAAAACTACCTGTTCGCGGGATCACACGAGTCGGCCGAAATCATCGCTCAGCTCTACTCGTTCATGGCCGCCTGCAAAATCCATGGCGTCAACCCCTCCGAATGGCTGGCCGATGTCCTGGTTCGGCTCCCCGGCACCAAACCCTCACAGTACCCGGAACTGTTCCCGTCGAATTGGACGCTGGCGGTCGACCGATACGAGGGGCTGTCTGAGGAGTACTTCCTGGACGATGTCCTCGGGGGATCCGCGGAAGGCGTGGAATAAGGGCGGAATACGCCATCCGAGGCAGAACTGCAAGACGCCCGTCACCGGTGGCTTACGATAAATTGAACTGAATATCCTATTTAAATCAACTCTAACTTCCGATACGA
>JBIIRP010000225.1:0-2893 GCA_044341475.1 Flavobacteriales bacterium
CTCCGCCGCCCCTCCACGCACCAGCACCTCCCGCCAACTCGGCGCTCCCTCCACCACCTCGAACGTATACACCCCCTCGAGCCGCGGCACCCGCTCCCGGATGGACTGCACCTTCTCCCACAACTCGGCGTTTGACACGAAACACCACCGGGCCTCGCTGTGGTTCAGGATGTACACATAATCCTCCGCGGTCATGGTCGGGTAGATGGGCACATCGATCCCCCCGGCCTGCACGATTCCGCAGTCCATCACATTCCACTCGCACCGGTTGTTGTGCGAAATCAGGGCCACCCGGTCACCGGGCTGCATCCCGAGCGCCACCAGGCCCGCAGAGGCCCGGTCCATTTCCGCGACGAACTCGGCTGTGCTGTAGGTCAACCGGTTGCCCGCGTTAGGCGAGGTCATCATCACCGTCTGCGGCCGGCGTTCGAGCTGGTACCGCGGAAAGTCAAACAGGCGTGTCGGCGTCATAGCGATAGAGTTTCCAGTTGTCGGGCCAAAATACACCTCCCTCCCCCACTTCCCACCCCCGAAACGAAGCGGGGCGACCCGCTCCCGGACCGCCCCACCTCAAACTCAAACTAAAACTCAGTCCTGCACACAGCGCACCGCATTTCCGTACTGGAATGCGGACGAGATGTAGTTTGCGGAGCCTACTGTAGCTGATGCAGTCCACATATCATAGGCTCGCGCATTCGAGCCCGTAGTAGGCACGGCCCAGAAGGAGGCTCCCATGGTCAGGTTAGCATAGCTGCCGTCGAAGTCGTGGCGCGTTCCAGAAGGCAGGGCCGAGAAACCGCTCGAATTCGTCCCGTTCCAACCACTTGATGCCTTCAACTCCGTTCCTGCTGTGGGGTTGTACGCCGCAAGGAGAGCCTCCCAGTCCGCTTGGGCACTGACATGCCAACCGGAGGGACACAACTTGTTCGTTTGGACAGCGAGGTAGTTGTACAAGCGACCGTATCCGATGTTTGCGACGTTGTTGTCGTAAATGCACTGGGCCGGAGTGGTGTAGGCTGCCCACACCGCGTTAGATACCCCTTCACCCACAATGGCCGTGCCGTCGTTCAACTTCGTCGTCTGAAGGTTTTCCGTAAACCAGCATTCCCCAGCAATGGTGGCGGTAGAGTACGCGTAACTGTCGTACGTCACCGTGCTGCCGCACGTGAAGGGCGTGGCTGCCGTGAAGCTCAGGGTGTCGCCGGAAGCCGTGCCGGCAGCATTTTTCCCGAAGACGGCCACATAATACAGCGTGCCACCCGTCAAAGTCGTGGCCGCCGCGGTGAAGGGCGAGCTGGTGCCGGTCACCGGCAGGGAGTCGGTCAACGCCGCCGCCGAGGTGCCATAGCGGAACCACAGGTGAGTCACAGGTGAGCCGCCGTCAGCGGTGTACTTCCCGTGGAACGTCGCCCCCGTGGCAGAAATGCCTGAGATGCTGTCCGTGTCCATCGTGGGCGGATTGAGCCGCGCAGTCGCCACGTCTGCCTGGAGCGCAGCGATGGAGTCGAGCAGGGCCTGGCAGCGGAAAATCCAGTAGGTCTTGTCGACGATTCCGACATCCGTAACCTCGACGCGGTAGTCTTGCCGTACCACGGTAACTCCTTGCTCAGCAGCCAGCGTGTCTTCGTAGGCCCGAAGCGTGGCCAGGAGGGTATTGAAATCACAGGAAGTGTAGTCTTTCGGGGTTTGGGCTGCGCCGGGCGCAGCAAACCCTAACCCCAATCCTACCGCAAGCGCAATCCGACCGAACTGCCGCCGGCCGGAGCAAGATGATAAAAAGGCAAACATGCAGCGAAGCTATCATCAGCGACAAAAAATGAGCTACGAACCACATTATTGTCATGAACAACTTTTCAACGACTTGCTCACCGCGGCGCACGACGCACTTCGCACCTACCTTCCGGCCATGGGAATGGAGGATACGCCGGGACTCGTGCAGGTGGGGCTGCAGCTCATCGCGGGTTTGGCGCTTTTTCTGTTCAGCGTGAGGCAGTTGTCGGAGGACCTGCGGACGGCGGTGGGGGATCGGGTGAATCGTTGGCTGGCGCGTGCTGGGCGCCACACCCTCGGGAGTGTGGCGGTGGGGTGCGCGGCGTCTGCGGTGCTGGATTCATCTTCTGCAGTGATTATTCTGGCCATCGTCCTCGTCCATGCAGGTGCCCTCCCGCTTCGAAATGCACTCGGGACCGTGCTTGGGGCGAACTTGGGTACAACGTTTGGCAGCCAAATCATTGCCTTCGATATCCTCGCCTGGTCTCCCCTGCTCCTAGCTTTCGGATTCGTGCTCACGCGCCTCCAGCGCACACGCGGGACGGGTGCAAACATCGCGTTCCACCTCGGGCTGCTGTTCTTCGGGCTTTGGACGATGGAGCAGGCGGTCCTGCCGCTGCATGGTCACCCGGCCTTCCTCGCGGCACTCGCCCGCACGGACGCTCCGCTGACCGGAGTGGGCTGGGGGGCGGCAATCACGGCCATTTTGCAGTCGTCGTCCGCGACCGTCGGGATGGTGATTGTTCTGGCCAAACACCACCTCATCTCCTCCCCCGGCGGCATTGCAGTCATGATGGGTGCAGAACTAGGCACCTGCGCAGACACCTTGCTCGCCACGGTCGGAACTGGCCGCGACGCCTTGAAAACCAGCATCTTTCACATCACCTTCAACCTCGTCTCCATCGCGCTGGGACTGCTGTTCTTCAAGCCGTTCGTCCAACTCACCGCCTCCCTCGCCACCTACCTTCACATCCCCGAGGCCGCCTCCCACCACATCGCCCTTGCTCACGTGGTATTCAACCTCTGCGGCGTTTTGCTCTTCCTCGGCGCCATCCCGGCCTCCGAACGCCTCCTCAACCGCCTCCTCCCCTAAACTGTAAACTGAAAACTGTCAACTGCAAAC
>JBIIRP010000226.1:0-2871 GCA_044341475.1 Flavobacteriales bacterium
CAGTTCCTTCCGGCCACGTCATGCTCCGGCCCGACGTCCTTGCCCACGTGGTGCAGCGTATCTTCCCGCAATGAACACCTGGCTCGACGGCATGGAGTCGGACCGGAAGGCGGGCCGCAAGCGCCTAGCCATCCTCCTCGATCCCGACCGCTTTCCCGCCGGCCGCGCCGGCACCGACCTCGTCGAGCGCATCGCGGCCTCCGCGGCCACGGACGTGTTCATCGGGGGGAGCTTGCTCGAGTCGGGCCGGGTGGACGACGTGCTCGGCACGGTTCACGGCGCGTGGTCCGGGCCGGTGGTCCTGTTTCCGGGGAGCCCCGACCAAGCCATTCCCGGGGCCGACGCCGTGCTGCTGCTCAGCCTGATCTCCGGACGCAATCCCGACCTGCTCATCGGCCGGCACGTGGAGGCCGCCCTGCGGATTCGGCGGGAAGCGCTGCCGACGGTGCCGACGGGCTACCTGCTCGTCGGGGACGGACCGCTTTCGGCGGCGGCCTACGTCAGCGGGACCGCCCCGCTGCCGGAGGGCCGGCCGGGACTCGCCGTCGCGACAGCCGTGGCCGGCGAATTGCTCGGGCTGCGGATGCTCTACCTCGATGCGGGGTCGGGCGCCGGCCGGCCCGTGCCCCTAGCCACCGTCGCCGCCGTGCGGGAAGCGACGGCCGTGCCGCTCATCGTCGGCGGCGGCCTGCGGGATGGCGAGGCGGTGGAACGGGCGTGGGCCGCGGGCGCCGACTGCGCCGTGCTCGGCACCGCCGTGGAGTCAGACTCGCGGGTGCTGGACCGCCTCCCCCAGCGCTTAGAAGCGAACGTCTAACGTGACGAACCCGTGGACCCCGGCTTGCGGGTACACAAACACTTCCGTCACCTCAGCCCCGGCCGAACGGTAGCTGTAGGTCCACCCGTTCGAGGAGTAAGCCGTGTTGAGGACGTTCACCACGAAGGCACTCAGCGACCACTTCTCCCGGCCGTACCGCAGGCGGGCATCGTGCACCGTGTACGCCGGCAGCGTGCGGTCTTCCACGCCGCTGTTGTCGAGGTGCATCCGGCCCACGTGCCGCACCGCCCACTCGCAGCTCAGCGCATCCGTCACCTCAAACGTCGCCACCACCGCCCCGGTCAGGGCGGGTGAAAACGCGATGTCCGTCCTGCCCCGGGGCACCACGACTTCGGAAACGGCGATGCCGTAGTCGTACAGCACCTCGTTGAAGTTCTCGATGCGGTTTGCCGACCACGTCACCGTCGGAGCGATGCGGAATCGAGAGGTGATCGAGCCCGCGGCACTCCATTCCACCCCTTGCCTCCAGCTCCGGTCCACGTTGATGCGCAGCGGCACACCCACGTCGTTCAACGCACCGGACAGCACGAGCTGGTCCCGGTAGTCCATCCGGAACGCGACCGCTTCCACCGTCCACCCCCCGTGAACCAGGCGCATCCCGCATTCCGTGTCGACGAGCCGCTCCGGCCGCGGCAGCTCAGCGCCCACCGGCCGGTCCACGTAGTCCGAGCGCGACGGCTCCCTGTGGGCCACCGCCACACTCCCGAACGCCCTCCACGGACCCCGCGTGAAGTCCGCGCCGGCCTTCGGGTTGAAGAAGGTAAGCTGTTCATCCACGCCGAGGACCCGCGCATTGTTGTCCGTTCCGTCGACCCCATAGGTCAGGCCGCGGCCCGCGAGCTCCCCGTGGAAGGCCCAACCGGGCACCGCCGTCACCACCGCCCGCACATAGCCACTTCCCTCCCGCTTCTTCCCCGTCCCGCGGTACACCTCGCGCGGGGCGTCGAGTTCGCCCTCTTCCGGGGTCGCGAGCTGGCGGCCGAAGTGGTCGCCGGTGTAGCCGAAGCCGGCCAGCCCCGCCTCGATGGTGCCCCACCCCAGAGGCCGCTCCGCCGAGACCACCGCTCCACCGAGCCGGTTTGACAACCACCGCTGGCGCACCTCGCCCGGCGCCCGATACTGCTCGTAGTAGCCGCTGCCGAAGGTCGCGTTCAGCGTGCCACGCAGCGCCCACGGACCGGCCTGCCATTCGCCGAGAAGCTGGTGGTGGTCCTGGCGGTAGTCGTCCACCTCGTCCGGATAGCTGTAGTAGTTGTGCCTGCTGCGGCGGGCGATGAGATCGGCAATCCGGGCGACGTCCGTTCCGTAACCGTACTCGTACGAGCCCGCCGCCCAAACCGCGATCTCCGCCTCCGTGCCGTCGAGGGCGATGCGGGGGACGCCGAACCAGCTTTGGTAGGTGCGTTCGTGGCCGAGCAGCGCGGTGTAGACCACGCGGCCCCGGTCGCCGACCCGGGCAGCCGACAGGTGCGCACCCCACAGGCGCGCACTCGCCCGGTCGACCCAGCCCTCGGACCGCACATGCGAAGCCCGGAACTCCCCGTACCAACCGGCACCGAGCCGGCCTGTGGACGCCTGCACCGTCCCGCGCCACGTTCCGAAGGAGCCTCCGCCGAGGACGGCACGTCCGCCGGGCTCTTCAGCGAGCGCCGTGGTCCCGAGGGACACGGTGGCTCCGAAGGCCCCCGGTCCGTAGGCCCCCGATCCGGCGCCGCGGACAATTTGGACACCATCGGTACTGCCCACCAGATCCGGCATGTTCACCCAATACACCTGGTGCGACTCCGCATCGTTCACCGGCACTCCATTCAGCGTCACCTGCACCCGCGTGGCGTCCGACCCGCGCACCCGAAGCCCGGTGTACCCGATGCCCGTCCCGGCATCCGAGGTCACCACGACGGACGGCGCGAACCGCAGCACGAAGGGCACATCGACCGCCGCATCGCGCTTCTGCAGTTCCTCGACCGCCACGTGGCTCACCGCCCACGGCGCCCGCTCGTGCAGCACGGGCCGCCAGCCCGCATCCACCACCG
>JBIIRP010000227.1:0-2867 GCA_044341475.1 Flavobacteriales bacterium
TGGCGCACCACCGGCACAAGCAATCCGTCCTCTACCGCCACTGCAACGCCGATGTGCACGTGGTAGTTTGTGCGAATCCGGTCGCCTAACCAGCTGCTGTTCACCGCAGGGTGTTTCTTCAACGCGTGGGCCGCGGCCTTCACGACCAGGTCGTTCACGCTCACCTTCACCGCTCCCGAAGCATTGATCACGGCCCGCGCTTCCATCGCGGCATCCATGTCCACCGATACCGTGAGGTAGAAATGGGGTGCCGTGAACTTGCTTTCGGCAAGGCGACGGGCGATGGTTTTCCGCATTTGGGTCACCGCCACCTCCTCGAAGTACTCGGCAGCTCCGAAGCTGCTTCCTCCCGTCGCGACCGGAACCTCGCGGTACGCCTCGATATCACGACGCACAATCCGTCCGCCTTCCCCAGTTCCGCGCACCTTCATCACATCGATTCCACGCTCTTCGGCAAGCCGGCGGGCGAGGGGGGAGATGGGGGATGAGGGCGAGGTTGAGGACGAGGTTGAGGACGAGGTTGAGGTTGAGGTTGAGGTGGGAGGTTGGGGGGTCGGGGTGGTGACAGGGGTCGGAGCTGAAGCGACGGGGACCGGAGTCGGCGCCGGAGTGGCGACAGGGACCGGAGCAGCGGGAGCAGGCGCAACCGGGGCAGCGGGAGCAGGCGCAGCGGCGGTCGGCAACGAAATCGGGATGCCCGAGCCCTCGGCTGCGAGCAGGGCCGAGATGTCTTCGCCTTCCTTGCCGAGGATGGCAAGGAGGCTGTCGACCGGAGCCGTCGAGCCGGTGGGGACCCCGATGTGGAGGAGCACACCGTCGAAGAATGACTCGAATTCCATGGTCGCCTTGTCGGTCTCGATTTCAGCGAGGATTTCGCCGCTTTTCACGCGGTCTCCGACCTTTTTCAACCAGCTGGCCACGACCCCTTCGGTCATGGTATCGCTGAGTTTGGGCATGCGGACGATTTCAGCCATGGTGTGCGGGAAGATGGAGGATGTGCTTCGGGTAGGGTCGCAAAAATGAACGAAACTTCACGAAATCAATCGTTCACGAACGGATATCCCGGATCGGAATAGACGTCGTTGTAAAGTTCCGATGCATCCGGAAGTGGACTCGCCTCGGCGAAGGCGATGGCCTCTTCGACCTGGGCCTTGATGCGCTCCTCGATGGCCTCGAGTGCCTCGGCGGTGGCCCATTTCGCGTCGATGAGGGTCTTGCGCACGTGCTCGATGGGGTCCTGCTCGAGGTAGGCGGTCACCTCATCCTTCGTCCGGTACTTCTGGGGATCGGACATGCTGTGGCCCTTGTAGCGGTAGGTTTGGATGTCCAAAAGGGTCGGACCCTCACCCGCCCGCGCCGCAGCAGCGGCCCGTGCAATGGCCTCGCAAACGGTTTCAGGCCGCATCCCGTCGACGGTGAACGACGGCATTTTGTAGCTGGCCCCGAGGAGCTCGAGGTCGACAACGTTCGAGGTGCGCTCGACCGACGTGCCCATGGCGTACTTGTTGTTCTCGATGATGAAAATCACCGGGAGCTTCCAGGTCATGGCCATATTAAAGGTCTCGTGGAGCATGCCTTGACGCGCTGCGCCGTCGCCCATGAAGCAGACCGTGACGTGGTCTTCGTTCCGGTATTTGTCGGCGAAGGCGATCCCGGCGCCGAGGCCGATTTGGCCCCCTACAATCCCATGTCCTCCGAAGAGATTGCGCTCTTTGTCAAACATGTGCATCGAACCTCCCTTTCCCTTGCTGAGACCCGTAGACCGGCCGAAGAGCTCCGCCATGACGAATTTCGGATCGGTTCCCAGCACAAGCGGATGCGCATGGTCGCGGTAGGCGGTGATCACCCGATCCGTCGGACGGATGGCTTCACGCATCCCAGAAAGGATGGCCTCTTGTCCGATGTACAGGTGGCAAAATCCGCCAAATTTTTGCTGGATGTAGAGCTGGCCACAGCGCTCTTCGAACCGGCGCATGAGGTACATCTCTTCAAACCAGCGCATGTAGGTCGCTTTGCCGTGCTGCGTCTCCGCAGCCGCAGGACGGGTTGTCTTTTTCGCAGAAGGTGCGGCCGCTGCAGCGGGTTTCGCGGTGCGGGCCGAACGGGTGGGGGTGGCCATGGTTTCCATCGGGTTGACTGCAAATATAACCCCGGAAAAGGTGCTGAACGCGGTTCACTGCCCGGCTGAGGCTCTGCTGCGACTCGGGTGTGTACTCTGGACATGGCATGCGGGAACAGGGGTGTGGTTCGTACTTTCGGGGGCATTGAACCTGCCGGATTGCTTAGGCCGATTGGAGGCCATCGGATTAACCGACCTCCAAGGTGCCGAACTCATGAACCGCCGAGACACGAAGTTTCCGGTGATGAACTCCTGGATTCCCGGGGTAGTGGACGCGTGTGCGCCTACCCACAGGGTGCTCGAAGTCAGTGGAATTCGTGCCGCCTCATACCGCACGTTGTTCTACGACACCCCAGACCGGCGCTGTTGGACGGACCACGTGCGGGGCCGAGGCCGTAGGTTTAAGGTTCGCATCCGCAACTACGGCGAGGGCGGCGCGACTTTTTTCGAAATCAAGCACAAAACCCCGGGCGGGACGACGCTAAAGGAGCGCTGGTTGCGCGACGGAAACAGGCCCTGGGATGCCCGGTTAACTGAGGAGGAGGAAGAGGTTCTGCAAGCCAAACTTCCCGGCGTCGGACCCTGGTCGCCCTCGCTGCGGTGTGACTTCACCCGGGCCACCCTCGTATCCACAGCGCGGGGGGAGCGCATCACGCTCGACGTCGACCTCCGCTTCGCGGATGCACGGACGGGGGATGCCGGGGCGGGGGCGGGTGGTTTGGCCATCCTGGAAATCAAGCAATCCCGC
>JBIIRP010000228.1:0-2855 GCA_044341475.1 Flavobacteriales bacterium
TCCCTAACCGCCACCTACTTCTTCTCGAGCTTCAGCTCCGTAAAGTCGAAGTCGGGGTTTTCGACAACGATTTCCATGCGGTCGACGGCGCCGGTGGCGTCGAGCGTAAAGGTGACCAGGCCGGGAGGGAGCATCATTTGGGTGCCCCAAAACAAGCGGAAGGTGTCGAAATGCCACGGCTCGAGGCGGCCGTGGAAGAGCGGCGTCTGGGAGAAGCGGAAGGTCAGTTTGCCGTCGACCTCGTCGACGAAAATGTCGCCGTACGCCGGGTCGGTGTAGGTGCCTGCATATCCTGAGAGCGGAAGGGAGGGTGGGGCGTCGGGGATGCGGGCGGCGACGAATTCGGCCTCGGCGGCGCGCTTTTCTTCGGGTTCTTTGCGGCGTTCGTCGAGGAGGTAGGCGAGCAGGTTCGAGGCGTCCGGGGCGCCGAGGAGGGTGCCGAGGGCGTCGTGGCCCCAGCCCCACGGGACGCTCGTATTCGTGTTCGTGACGATGAAGATGCCCAGCTTTTCCTCGGGGACCAGGACTTGGCGGCTGATCATGCCATCGTAGCCGCCGCTGTGGGCGACGACCAGCCGGCCGTGCAGGTCGTAGAGTTCCCAGCCCATGCCGTAGCCGCGGAAGTGCATGGAAGGCAGGTGTTTGCGGTAGAAATCGCCGACCGGTTGGGGGGTCGTCAGGGTCCACATTTCGCGGGTCCGCTTCGCGTCCCAAACGCGTTCCATACCCCCGCGCACCCGGCCGCTGTCGAGTTGTAGGATCATCCAGCGCGCCATGTCTTCGGCACTGGCCAGCAGCGATCCGGCGGGGGCCATGTTGTCCCAGTTGACCCAGTCGATCGGGGTTTGGCGGCCGTCCACTTCGTTGTGGGGCAGGGCGACGTTCGTGCGACCGGCCAGTTCATTCACGGAAAGGCACGCGGATGACATGCCGGCCGGCCGCAAAAGTTCCTCACGCACAATGACCTCCCACGGTTTTCCCGCCACCTCCTCGAGCACCTCGCCGGCGGCCATGAAGCCCAGGTTCGAGTACCCGAAATCCGTGCGAAATCCGCTCGTCGGCTCGAGGTGGCGCGCACCCCGCAGCACCTCCTCGCGCGTCAGGTCCGACCCGTACCACAGCAGGTCGCCGCTGAACGTCGCTAATCCCATCCGATGCGTGACCAAATCCTTGACGGTCAGGGCATCCGTCACCCACGGATCGTACAGTTCGAACCACGGCAGCAGCTCGCGCACACGGTCGTTCCAGGCGAGCTTCCCGGCGTCCACTTGGCGCGCAAGGGCCGCCGCAGTGAAGGCCTTCGTGTTGCTCGCAACGGCATACAGGGTCTGTCCGTCAGCGGGCAAGGTCTCTCCGGCGGTGCTGCGGACCCCGTACCCTTTCGCGAATACCACCCGTCCGTCGTGCACGATGGCCACGGAGAGGGAGGGGAGGTTGAAGTCCGCGACCGACGCGGCAAACCGCGTGTCGAGTTTGCGGATGGCGGCGTCGAGCGCGCGGGGAGAGAGGGTGGTTTGGGCCGTGAGGGCGGCGGCGCAAAGTGCGAGGCACGCGGTGAGGAAGATGCGGTGGGGCATGGGGGAGGTTGAGGTTGAGGTTGAGGTTGGGGTTGAGGTTGAGGGGGAGGTTGAGGTTGAGGTTCGGAGATTAAATCGCGCTGCGCAGGGAAATGCCGTGGGTGCGTCGCTCGCGCCACCGCCCGGCGGTGAGGTCGGGGATGTCGACGCGCGCAGATCCGGCGGCGACAGAGACCTCGGTCAGGGCGCCGACGAGGGACTGCAAAGCGCCATCGTAGACGTTGAGGTCGAGCGGAAGGCCGAGGTTGAGGGACCGGATGAGCCGGTACATCATGACGAAGTCCATTCCGCCGTGGCCGTGTTCGTGCTCGGTCGCGTTTTGGCGCAGCTTCGTCCAAACCGGATGCTCGTACTGGCTGACATACTCGGCGGCCACCAGATCCGGCAGCCAATCGTGCTGCCACGTCGGACCTTCATCGATGTACAGCCGCGAGGGATAGCCGTAATGCACTGCTTTTGAGCCGACTACCTTGTTCAGGCGGGTGTACGGCCGGCCGGAATGCGAGTCGTGCTGCAGCAAAATTGACCGGCCGGAAGCGGTGCCGATGAGCGTGGAATTCACGTCGGCCATACGTACCTGTTTGGCGAGCGGCACGAGGGTATCGTCGCCACTGGCCGCCAGCGCCTCGCTCAGCGCAGCTTCCTTCGATCCCATCGAAACGAGGTGGGTCAGCGTGTCGCCGCGCAAAATGTCCATGTACATGCACACCGGTCCCAGCCCGTGCGTCGTGTACGGATTGCCGTTGCGCTTGAGGTGATGCATCAGCCGCCAGCGCTCAGCGTAGTACGTCGGGTCGAGCAGCATCACCCGCAGGTCGTGGATATACGCGCATTCCGCATGGGTCACCGTGCCGAACACCCCTTCCTCGATCATGCGCAACACCCACAGTTCCTCCTCGTTGTAGCAGCAGTTCTCCAGCATGATGCAGTGCCGACGCGTCTCCTCGCACGTGCGCACGAGCTCGAGGCAATCCTCGACGCGGTAGGCCAGCGGCACCTCGGAAGCGGCGTGCACCCCCGCGCGCATGGCATGCAGCGCCATGGTCGGATGCAGCTCCCAAGGCGTGCAGATGAGGGCCAAATCAGCCACCTCCGCCCGCACCGCCTCCTTCCACACCTCCGTCGTCCCACTGAACGTCGCCGGCGCCACTCCCTGAAAAGCCCGGACCTGCTCCGCCGCTTTCGCCGCCTTCGCCGCATCGACGTCCGCCACCGCCACCACCTCGCAATGCCCCTGCTGCGTCAGCCACCGCAGCATATCGATGAGGGATTCGCCCC
>JBIIRP010000229.1:0-2853 GCA_044341475.1 Flavobacteriales bacterium
CGGATTTCTGAAGGGTTATTCGGGTCAACGAGGTGCGCATAACCCGCTCCGACGTCATTCATGGGCTCGATGTTGCTTGTAATGACAGGCAGACCCACGGACTTCGCCTCGAGGATGGGCATGCCGAATCCTTCTGCAGTGGAACAAAAGAGAAGCACGTCTGCATCAGCATAGGCTTCCTGCATTTGCTCGTCGGTAAGGCGGGTAAGCCACTCATAATCCAGGTGGAGTTCACGAAGCATGGCATGGTCAGCTGCAGAAGGCTCACCGATAATCCGCAATCGCACATTCATGCCTTTGATGGCCAATGCATGTCCCCGGAGGTTTTTGTTCGCCGCCAGACCGATGTGCAAAAGGACGGGCTTCGGATTTTGTGGCAAAGTCGTTCGGGGTCGGAAATGGGAGGGAATGCAGGTTGGAATGACTTCGATTTGGGATGGGGGATAATTCGTGTGCTTGAGGATATCTGCTTTTGTCGCCTGAGAAACGGCTACGACACGCGTGCACTGACGCAGCGGGTACGTTAACCAAAGCATCTTCATCACCCAACGCTTCACGCCTCTGTGCTCATTGAGGTATCCGTTGTCGTGAATGGTGAGTAATGCCCTTCTTTGTCCAAGTAACAAAGCAGCAAAGTGGATGTCACCGGTGATATGGATGATGTCCGCTTGCAGATTCCTTGCTTCCCAGGCAATGCGGATTCGATTCAACAGTCCTTGACTAAACCAGCTTGCTTCTCGCCATTCCACTTCCCATGAGGTATCCTTGAAATACGGCAATAGCTCACGGAACGAATTCTCGATGCTGAAATTACCGAGGACGCGTTGTTTCCGAAAGTACCAAATCACTTTGGGCATGAGCGTATAGCTTTCATAAGCGTCGAAATTCTAACCCTCCGAGGTGAAAAATGCTCCATGCGTTCCAGGCGAAACGAAGTTAACTCGGTGTATTCGTTCGATCTGATGAGCGTGCTCAAGTCCAAAGATGCCCAGCGGAGATACTCCTTTCTCGAGTTTGAAAACGATTCGAACACGCTGGACATCGCGGGGCTAAACCTACCGGACCTGTGCTGGCACTGCGTCGCAAAATCAGCAAGGACGCTTCTGGTGGCTTGGTGAGGAATTCATGAATTCTCCGTTCTTTCATTGTCTGCCCGTTCCAGCGTCTATTCCGGTGTGTTTCATTCCGAAATATATTGCCATTTCTTTCACGGCATCCTGAATTGCAATGGACACCACCGCCTCCGACCCCTTCTCGGCACTTGATCTGCTGCATCCTGCGCTCGGCTACCCCTGGCTGGCGCGGGTGGAGGAGGAGACGTGGCACGCGGCGTTTGCGGCGGGGCGGCGGTTGCTCGAGCTGACGGGAATCGAGGCGCCGGATGCGCGTTGGGCGGTGAGCGCGCGCAACGAGGAGCGGGCCCCGCGGGTGGCCATCCTCGTCGGCGGTCAGATGCTGTTTTCGTTGGAGTACCTGGTTGACGCGGGCCAGACGCGCTTCCGGTTCCAGGTACCGCAAGATGCGGAGTTGCTGCCCGGGATGGTCCGCCATGCGGGTTTTCAGCCGGCTGTGGGCGTAGGCCAAATGGTGACCGCTACCGAACTCCTCCACCCCGACACCTGGATGCGCGCGACCGCGGAGGTGGCCCGCGAAGAGCTTTCCCGCGTCACCCGGTCCCAGTACCTCGGCCTCAACGTCCCCACCCTCCAGAGCGCCTTCCTCTCGCCAGCCGCCGAGCGCGAGTTCATCGCCTTCGTCCGCGCCCCACTCGGCCACCAACTCACCGCCACCTACACCCGCGTGCTGGACTCCAGGACTGGGAGGGAAATTCCCATCCGTGGGCAGCTACCGGGAGAGGAGCATTTCGTTCCGGGGGTTTACCTCGCTTATTGCCGGCGGGCAGGGATTGCGGCGGCGCCGGTGCGGCGTCGGTACACGCACTACCTCGAGCTTTTGCGGGAGTTTGCTGAGCGTTGGGTGGCGCCGGATGAAGCGCTGCGCGCGGCACACGCCGCTGCGTTGGGGAGCGAGGAGGATGTGTCGGATCCTGAGCACCTTCACTGCGCTGCGGCCATCCTGCATACTGTTTTTGACTACCTACCGTCCACGTACAAAAAAGAAATGGATTCAGAATCAAGCAATCCCGAGCCCGAGGAATTCCTGTACAACGGCGAGCCGTTCGATCCCGAACGCTTCACCGGCGGGTATTGGATACTGAAAGTGGGCGAACAAGGGAGGTTTTGGGAGCTGTTCCGGCAGGAGGGAATCGGGGGGATGGGGTATGAGAATTGGCCGGATTTGATGCAGTACGAGAGCCGAGATGCCATCTACGCTGACATTCCTGCGAGGGAGCCCGAGTGGAAGGGAAAGAACTACAACCACACCCTGGCGTTGTGGCAATTCAGCCGTGACATCAAGGTGGGGGACATCGTGATCGCTGCTTCCGGCCGCAGAGAGTACCTCGGTGTGGGCATCGTTACCCGGAGTTATGAATTTGTTCCCGGTAACGAACTGCCCCACCGCGTGGGGGTGGATTGGGTGCGTGCAGGGAAATGGCGGACGGGGGATTCTTTGGCGTTGAAAACGCTGCTGGACATCAAGCAGTACGATACGGAGGAAGTAAAGTTTTGGCCCCGCCGCATCTTGAAGCGAATCTTCAACAACTTGGCTGCGGACAGCACACCGCTGGGTCCGGTGGGTGATTTTCTGGCCGATAGTTTTCTTCCCGAGGCGACCCTGCGGCCCATGCTCACGGCGCTGCGGGGCAAGAAGAACATCATCCTGCAGGGGCCTCCGGGGACGGGTAAGACGTTCGTTGCCAAACGGCTGGCGTACGCGCTGATGGGGGAGAAG
>JBIIRP010000042.1:0-10479 GCA_044341475.1 Flavobacteriales bacterium
CTGCGCGGCATGGTTCCATCGTACGTGAACTCGCGATAGACCTCATCCACAATGAGATAGAGGTCGTGCTGCCGCGCCAAATCCGCCAACACCGCAAGCTCCGCCTCCGAATACACCGTTCCCGTCGGATTCCCCGGATTGCAGATGAGGATGGCACACGTCCGGGGTGTTATGGCCTGCGCAAACACCTCCATCGACGGCAGCGCGAACCCGTTTTCGATGGTCGCCTGCACGGGCACTACTTGCACGCCTGCCCACATCACGAAGCTGGCGTAGTTTGCATAGAACGGCTCCGGCACCACCACTTCGTCGCCCGGATTGAAGCCGCAAAGAAACACGAAGTGCAGCGCCTCGCTGCCGCCGGTCGTTACGAGGATTTCGCCGGGCGAAAGATCCACTCCAACCGATGCGTGTAGGCCGCGAGCCCCTCGCGGTACGATGCGTTCCCCTCGCTGGGGCCTTATTCCAGCACCTTCCGGTCGAGATTCCGCACCGCATCGAGGGCCATGTCCGGCGAGGCGATGTCTGGCTGGCCGATGTTGAGGTGGAGAACTTTTTTTCCGGCCGCTTTCGCAGCAATCGCGTAGGGTGCAAGCTTGCGGATCGGACTGTCGGGCAGGTTCAGCCCTTTCTCAGAAATGCGCGGCATGGCTGAAAGGTAGCGCGCTTGAATGCCATGCTCCCCTTGAAAAGGGCCTAGATGCACACAAGATTGACGGGGCAAAAAAGAACCGCCCACTTTCATGGGCGGTTCATTTCTAAATATCAGTGAGATTCGTCAGTCTTTCAAGCACCTCACGGAAAGACCATGGGTTTTTAGATCGGGATAAGGAGCAACTCCATTTGACCCGTCCGTCAAGTAAAAATACCGTGCGTTCGTCCCAGAACTTGTCGTGCTCCAAAATGCGCCGAGGTAACCTAATTGATCGTGGTTTCCTGCGGGCCTCCTAAGCCCGCCATCTAACGCTGTAAATCCGCTGTCATTTGTGCCATCCCAAGTCGGGGATGCCGCCTTCAGTTTCCCGCCTGCAAGACTTAATCCACCTTGATCTACGAACAGGGTCATCCATTCCGTAGAATCCGGAACGTGCCATCCTGCTGGACACAGTCCACGAGAATCCGTAATTGCATACCAGTTGTACAGCCGGCCATAGGTGCTCAAGTTCCCCGATTCAGTTCCGCTACCTTCTCCGTACGTGGTCACCGCGCCTGTGGTCGCAGTGGACCAGGCCGTCGCATCAAGTCCACTCGGAATGGTGGTGCCGTCCTTGTAGTTGCTTGCACGCAAGTTCTCTTGGAACCAGCATTGGGTGCCGATTGGCACCGTGGTGTAGGCGTACGATTGGTAATTCACTGACATTCCACACTGGAAGGTCGAGAAACTGAGCGTATCACTAGACGCCGTCCCCTTCGCATTCCGCGCGAAAGCAGCAACATAATACGTGGTGCCCGCCGTCAATGTGCTCACACTCGCTGAAAAAGCGGTATTCGCCGTCGGCGGAATGGTCAAGACATGCACCGTATCCGTGAGTGCCCCTTGCGACGTTCCGTATGCAAACCAAAGCGCAGTAATGGTCGTGTCTCCATCGTTTGTCCATTTCCCCCAGAACGTTGCCGCGGTCCCAGTCACTCCGGTAATGCTGTCTCGAAACACGGTAGGAGGAGACGTCCGAGCGAAAGTCAGGCTGTCCCGGAAACGGTCCAACGTGTCTTGCAATGCGGCGCACCAGTAGAGACGATACACCTTGGAACTGACTCCCGCATCGGTCACCGGAAGACCATACTCCCCACGAAGCGTATCCGGCAAAGAAGCCGCGAATGCCAAGGAGTCCTCGTAAGCACGAATCTGCTCGATAAGCTCCCAGTGCTTACACATGTCATAGGTCTTCGTCGGATCGCTTTGAGCAAATCCCGACTGACTCGCCCAAAGAGCGACAATACACAGCGCAATGCTAAAACGCTTCATGACGTAGGTAATTGGTTAAGTAGGCATAAATATACGACCAAAATGTTTACTTAATCGACTGTTTTTTATTCAACCACCAAAAAATCGCTATAATTCAGCCGGCAAACACCGAAAATCATCTAAACAAACAAGTATTTAATTTCTTCAGAGCAAGTTCATCACATCGCTTCATCGCTAGCGTTCGTTCAGAAACGAACTGCACACTTTTCTATCTCCGTACCGCCCAAAATCCTGCCATGGCGCGAACTCCATTGCAGCCTTAACGCACAACCCGCACTTGTTCGACTGAATCCCGCACCCACCTCAACCTCAACCTCGTCCTCGCTCTCAACCTCGCTCCCGTCCTGTGCGGCGCAGCCGCACCCGTCCTCAACCTCAACCTCAACCTCAACCTCAACCTCAACCTCAACCTCAACCTCAACCTCAACCTCAACCTCAACCTCAACCTCAACCTCAACCTCAACCTCAACCTCAACCTCAACCTCAACCTCGTCCTCGTCCTCGATCTCAACCTCGTCCTCGATCTCAACCTCGTCCTCGATCTCAACCTCGTCCTCGTCCTGTGCGGCGCAGCCGCACCCGTCCTCAACCCCTCACCCGCAGCGCCTCCCGCACGCACTCCACCGCCTCTTCGATCCGCGGGATTTCCAGCACATAGGCCAGACGAACTTCCTGAAGCCCGGCGCCCGGGGTGGCATAAAATCCGCTGTTCGGGGCCATCATGACCGTGGCGCCGTGGTGGTCGAAGGACTCGAGCATCCACCGGCAAAAGGCGTCCGCGTTGTCGATCGGAAGGCGGGCGACGGCGTAAAAGGCGCCGCCAGGGCGGGGACACAGCACGCCGTCAATAGAGGAGAGGCCGTCGACGAGGGCGTCGCGGCGGCGGCGGTATTCGGAGCGGACCGCATCGAAGTAGGAGGCGGGGGTGTGGAGGGCGGCTTCGGACGCGATTTGGCCGAGCGTCGGGGGACTCAGGCGGGCCATCGCCATTTTCATGGCAGCCCGGCGCAACTCGGCGTTGCGGGTGACCAGGGCCCCGACGCGCGCGCCGCACATGCTGTAGCGCTTGGAAACGCTATCGATCACCACCGCGTGGGCCTCGAGTCCTGGGAACGACAGGATGCTGCGCGGCATGGTTCCATCGTACGTGAACTCGCGATAGACCTCATCCACAATGAGATAGAGGTCGTGCTGCCGCGCCAAATCCGCCAACACCGCAAGCTCAGCCTCCGAATACACCGTTCCCGTCGGATTCCCCGGATTGCAGATCAAGATGGCCCGCGTGCGTTCCGAAATCGCCGCAGCAAAGGCCTCCATCGGCGGCAGAGCGAACCCATCCTCAATCCGCGCCGTTACCGGCGCGACCCGCGCCCCTGCGAGCATGGCGAAGCTCGCATAGTTCGCGTAGAACGGCTCGGGAATAATTACTTCGTCGCCCGGATTCATCCCGCACGTGAACACGAATTGGAGGGCCTCCGAGCCCCCCGTCGTCACCATGATTTCGTCGGGGGCCACCTCGACCCCGACCGAAGCGTAGTACCGCGCTAAACCTTCCCGATAGGATGCATAGCCCTCGCTCGGGCTGTACTCCAGCACCTTTCGGTCCAGGCCACGCACGGCATCGAGAGCGGTGTCCGGAGTTGCGATGTCCGGTTGACCGATGTTCAGGTGGATGACCCGCTTGCCCGCCGCCTTCGCGGCATTTGCATAAGGGGCTAACTTGCGAATCGGACTATCGGGCAGCGCAAGCCCTTTGGCAGAAATACTCGGCATGCCCGAAAGTTCCGTCCCTTCCTGCCCACTTGCCGACCTGCTGACCAAAAAAAATCGCCGACCCTCGGGGCCGGCGATTCCTTTCCGTTCAATCAAATCGATTTACGTTCTCAATCCTGGAGACAACGGACGGAAAGCCCCAATTTCTTATTCTGGGCTGCCACTACTGCAGCTGTGCTTGAGTCCGAGAAGAAAACGCGAACAGACTGCGTTGCGCTGTCCACCGTGGAAGTCCAGAAACCCGCATTCGTTGTGAAGAACGCTCCAGCTGCCGTTCTTCCACCCGCCTGCAACACCCGGAATCCGATGTCATCCGTACCATTCCAATCAGGTGCTGCTGCCTTCAGCTTGCCTCCGGCGACGGCATCCCCACCCAAGAAAACAAACAACGAATCCAATCCATCCTCAGACGGCACATGCCAACCGGAAGGACACAATCCACGAGAATCCGAGACCGCGTACCAATTATACAGCCTTCCATAGGTAGCCACGTTTGCCTCACTACCACTTGGTTCAGAACGGCCTGCAGTCGTTAGTGCACCCCACTGGGCGTTTGTGAATCCCGCCGGAATAGAATCGTTGTTGTTGTATACTGCTGTGCGGAGGTTTTCATCAAACCAGCACTGGGTCTCTGCTTGAATGACACCGTAGTAGTACGATTGGTGGAGAACGGAATCCACACTGCACCGCGTCAAGAAACTGAGAGTATCCCCCGTCGCAGAACCTGCAGCATTTTCCGCAAACGCCGCGAAGTAATACCGTGTAGCAGGATCCAGACCCGTCAATGCCGCCGTAAATGACGTAGAAGTCCCCACAACTGCGACCGAATCCGTCAGACTTGCCGCGGTCAATCCGTACCGGAACCACTGGGCAGAAATCGTACCATTTCCGTTGCTCGTCACTTTAGCATGGAGCGTGACTGAGGTTGCAGTCAGTACCGACGTGCTGTCCGTGTCCAGCGTCGGCGCTACAGGAATCCAAAAGCTCAACGTATCTCCTGATGATGTCCCCTTCGCGTTATTCGCAAATCCAGCAACATAATACTGCCCAGCTGAGAGCGCTGTCACGTTTTTCGAAAACGGAGTCGCCGTCCCCGAAACGGCGACAGAATCGGTCAAGCTCGTCGAAGAGGTGCCATACCTGAACCACTGGTTTGAAACCGGCAATCCTCCGTCTGAGGTGACTTTTGCATGGAAGGTCGCACTTGACCCCGTGATGGCAGAAATGCTATCCGTATCCACCACAGGCGGGTCTGCCTGTGCAAAGTCTACCTCAGCCTGCAATGCAGCGATGGTATCTAACAATGCAGCACACCGGTACAACCGATAGGACTTCAACGTCTCATTTAAATCCCGCACCTGTTGGCCATACTCACCTCGCAACGTGTCGGGCGCAGATGCTTCAAATGCCAACGTGTCTTCGTAAGCTCGAATTTGCTCAATGAGCTCCCAATGCTTACAGGTTTCATATGCTTTCGAGGGATCGCCTTGAGCAAAAACCCATTGTGCGTTGCCAAATGCAAGCAATGCACACATCGCCGTAGTAAATCGCATCATCTCGTGTGAATGGATAGAGTTCATCTAATATACGACGAATTATCTAATTATACATTTTTATATCACCTGATTGACCGACATGTTGATTCATGCCGCCTCAACTAAACTGAAAAGGAAACGCTTGGCCTCAGGGTTTAGCGCAGACACGACGACCTTGCCTCAGCCATCTCAAATTGCTCTTTTCCTGCGGCTTACAACTTTTTCTCTTCTCTGACGAAGCAGTTTCAACCTCAACCTCAACCTCAACCTCAACCTCAACCTCAACCTCAACCTCAACCTCAACCTCAACCTCAACCTCAACCTCAAGCTCCCACCTCCCCTCCCATCACCCGGTGCTTCCCGATAGGTGCAATGTCGAAGGGTTCTGACAGGTAGCGCAGACCCATGCGTTCGTAGAAGCCGAACGCCGCCTCACGCGCATCGAACCAAAGAAAGTCCGCACCGCAGGCGGCTGCTTCGGCGATCGCCCGGCGCACGAGGGCCGCGCCGACTCCGGTGCCGCGCACGTCGGGCAGTGTCGCCATCGCCCGCAGCCGGTACGGACGGCGACCGGCAGGGACCGCGTCGGGGTAGTGGGTGGGGGCTTGAGCGAGCAGGGTGCAGACCCCCACGAGCCGGCCGTCGGGAAGGTAGGCCCCGAGGTGGCGCGCGTCCGGCGCATCGTCCTCGGGCAGGAAACAAGATGCGCAATCGGGCCGGTGCTGCCACAGGACCGCAAAGCGCACGGGCCGGGTGGCGACGCCCGGGATGATGTGGATTTCCATGGAGTTAGCTGTCGAAAAAATCTTCCCAATCGCGTCGGTCGCGTTTGGTCGGCCGGCCGGTGGGACGCAGCAAATCGCGCTGGGCCGCTCGAATTTCCTCGAGGCGCCGCAGCTCCTCCTCCGGCGTGATGTCCCGGCCGAAATCCGGTACTAGGGCCGCGGACACCCGGGATTTGGGGAACCCGATTACCTCCCATTCGAAGTGCACGGCCCCCATGCGGATCCGGATGCGCTCCCCGCCGCGCAGCTCGAGCGCAGGCTTCACCGGCCGGTCCGCAACGAACACCTTGCCCTCGCGGCAGTGGTCCGTGGCGGCCGAGCGCGTTTTGAACACCCGGATGCACCAGAGGTACTTGTCGACCCGCATCGCCCGAAGGTACGCGCCTCGCCGCTCAGAGTTCGATGATGAACCCCAGCGACGGCAGCACGTTGCCAGCGCTGGGATCGAGGATGCGCGGCGTATAGAAACCGGGCGTATCGAGCGATTCCACCGGACGACCCGTCACCGGATCGCGGACGACGTCGGTCGAGGCCGGCTGCGGCACGGCGGCTCCCGTCGCGTTGACCACCTCGAGGAAGACGTCGAGCGACCACTGCGGGAAGAACCACTTCTTGTCGATGCGGATGTCGAGCTGGTGGAAGGCCCCGTTGCGGCCGGTATTCAAGCGGCTGTAGTCCGGAAGTGGACGGCCGTAGACATCCCAGGATTCCACCGACAGCGAGACGGGATCGATGGGCGTGAACGGCAGACCGCCGCTTGCCAAAAGCCGTGCACCCACTTCCCACCCCCCCTCAAACTTCTTTCCGCCCGTCAGGCTCAAAATGTGGCGGTTGTCCCACGTGCTCGGCGCAAACCCTGCCTCCTCGGACGCCGCATACTCGCTGCGCACAAACGTGTACGCCAGCAGACCATAAAAGCCCTTGAACAGCCGCTGCTGGAACAGAAACTCGGCACCATAGGCCCTTCCGAGCCCAGTAAACTCCACCTTCTCGTTGCCCACCACCCCGAAGTCCGCTCCGAGGTTCGCCAGCGGGACACCGGTGGAGGTACTGACCGCAGCGTTTTGGTAGCCCTTGTAGAAGCCTTCCGCCGAGACGAGGAGATTGCGGCGGCCGTTGTCCCACTTGATGCCGGCCACGGCTTGGCGGTTCGAGAGGTAGCGGGTGGAGGCATCCGCATTCACGCGCACCCCTGCTGCATCCGCGAAACCGAGGACGGTGTAGGCGGGCAGTTGGTGGTAGATACCGACGTTCGCATTTGCCGTCCACCCCGGGGCAAACGAAAAACTCGCCGATGCCCGCGGTGACGCGGCCCGCAACGGATTCATGAGACCGCTGGCGGCATCCGAACCGTCTAGCCGCAAGCCCGCCGACAGGGTCAACCGGTCTGCTGCCACGCGGCGTGAGGCCTGCGCGAATCCGCCGTACTTGTGGGCCTGGAAGGCACTGCGGAACGAAATCGGAACCACTCCTCCGCTCGCTGGATCGAACCGCTTGTCGTCGGTCGAATTCTCATACTTTACATATTCGTAGCCTGCTCCCCACGTCGCCTCGATGCCGCTGTCGAAGGTGCGGCGGCGCTCGGCGCGGAACTTGTTCTCGATCTCGCGCGAGAGGTAGTCGCGGATGAGCGGCAGACTCGTGTCGTTGTCCACGTGCTTGTACGCCCTGTTATTCAGCATGTTACGGCTTGCGACGAAGGTCCAGCGGCCGTCGTCGAGGTAGCGGTCCCATTTGGCCCCCTGCGTGTAATTCCACTGCGTTTGCACGTCGAGAAAGCCGAGGATGGCCACGCGTTCGAGGTAATCGTCCGCGGCGGTGTCCGCCGCCAAATCCAGGTTCAGCTCGAAGTCGTCCAACGCGCCTAACCCGAGCACCGTCACCACGTTGCGGTCGTCCGGCCTCCACGTCCACTTGTACTGGTAGTCGTTGTAGATGGGCAAAAACGGCAGGCCGAGCGCTTGGAACACGAGCTGCAAATAACTCCGGCGTACACTGGCGATCAGCGAAGACCGCTCCCCGGTGGGCCCCTCGAGGGTGAGTCCGAGGTCGCTCGTTCCCACCACGAGGTTTGCTGTCCATTCGTCGCGGCGCGCCTCTTTGAACCCGAACTCCATCACCGAACTCAGGGCATTGCCGCGGGCCGCCGGGAACGCTCCGGCATAGAAGTCGATGTTTTCGACGAGGTCGACGTTGATCATGCCGACGGGGCCGCCGCTGGCGCCTTGGGTGGCGAAGTGGTTGATGTTCGGGATTTCGATGCCGTCGATGTAGAAGCGGTTCTCGTTCGGGGCACCGCCGCGGATGACGATGTCGTTCCGGAAGCTGGGAATGGCGGCCACGCCGGGCAGGGTCCGGAGGGCGCGGCTGATGTCCCGGCCTCCCCCGGGGTTGCGCTTGATTTCGTTCGTGCCGATGCTGCGGACGCTCAACGGCGCTTCGGCCTGCGTCGACCGCCGGGTTTCGACCACCACGGCATCGCCGATCGTGATGGTTTCTGCCTCCAGCGCCACGTTAATCACGGCCGGACGGGCAGGCGTCACTTCGATTTCAAAAACGGTACGGGTCCGGTAGCCGACAAAGCTGATCGTGACGTTGCGCAAGCCGGCCGGAACCCCCTCGAGTGCAAAGGCTCCCTCGAGGTCCGTCACGGTGCCGAGGCGGGAATCCTGGACGACGACCGAGGCGAACGGAATGGGCTCGTTTGTGTCGCCATCCACGACCCGGCCGCGGATGGTTCCCGTTTGGGCCGCCGCACCGCCCGCGAAGAGGGCCAGCAGGGCGGCAAAAGCCACCTGTACCCCGAATGTTGCCTTTCGTACCATGCGGATGCAACACCTGCGCCCGCGGAAGGTTCACACGCTACGCGAAATCCAAATCCAAGCGGCGACGCAACTCGTCCACCGCCGGATTCGCCGCCACCAGCGCGTCGTAGCGGTCCCGGTCGTTCAGGAAAATCGCGCGTTCTGGCGCATCGTCCGGCCGGACCCGCGCCTCAAGCTCGATGGCTCCGTTGCGCAGGATCGAGCGGAGGTGGCCGCAGAGGGTCGTGCGGATGTCCGCCATTTGGGCAATCTGCACCTCATTTGCCCACTCTGCCGCCACGTTTGTGCCTGTGCATGTGAGCTTTGCGGCGGCCACGGTCGTGGCCAAACCCACTTTCCCCTCTTCCCGGAGCTGCGCCGCAAATGCATTCCACGCCTGCTCAAGGGCTTCCATACTGAATGCCTCTCGCTCTGCTACGATGACCTCCTGAACTTCCGCCGGTCCCGCAGCATTCGTGGCTCCACCTCCCGCAAGCGACTTCGGAGCGGCGAGGCGAACCCCGGAGGCGCGGAGGGAGCCGATTTGAGGGCGAGGTTGAGGTTGAGGTTGGGGTTGAGTTTGAGTTTGAGTTTGAGTTTGAGTTTGAGTTTGAGTTTGAGTTTGCGAGGGGGAGGTCGGTGAGAGGGAGGTCGGGACAGGCGCAGGAGCGGCGGCGGCGGCAGGAGCGGCGGCGGCAGGGGCGGCGGCGGCAGGCGCAGGTGCGGCGACGGCGGGAGCGGCGGCGGCAGGAACGGCAGAAGCGGCGGCGGCGGCAGGAGCAGCGGCAGCAGGAGCGGCTGCGGCAGGAGCGGCGGTGGCGGGAGGAGCGGCCTTCGACCAGGTGCTGCTGAGGATGGGGATCAGCTCACCTTTTTTTTTTGTCCGCCCCGAGGGAGCAGATCTGCATCAGCATGAGCTCGACGAGGAGGCGCTGGTGCTGACTGGAGCGGTAGGCGACGTCCGCGGCGTTCACGTGTTCGAGGGCGCCGATGAGGAAGGGGAAGTCGCAGCGGGAAGCTTGGTCCCGGAGGCGGTCTTGGATGCCTTCGGGCCCGTCCATCAGGCGGAGCGTGGCTTCGTCCTTGCTGACAAGAACGTTGCGCAGGTGGGCGCCGAGACCGCTGACGAAGTGGTGGGGGTCAAATCCGCGGGCGATGATGCGGTCGAGCAGGATGAGCGCGGGGGCGACTTCGCCGGCGAGGGCGTGGTCGATGAATTCGAAGTACGTATCGTGGTTGAGGACGTTGAGGTGCTCGGCGACCGTGTCGTACGTGAGGGATTTGCCGGCGAAGGCGACCAATTGGTCAAAAATGCTCAATGCATCGCGCATCGCACCGTCCGCCTTGACCGCAACGATGTGGAGGGCCGCTTCCTCTGCGGTGACCCCCTCCTTCGCCGCGATGTACTGCAAGTGGGCGACGGTGTCGCGCAGGGTGATGCGGTGGAAGTCAAAAATTTGGCAACGCGAGAGGATGGTCGGGAGGATCTTGTGTTTCTCCGTGGTCGCGAGGATGAAGACGGCGTGGGCCGGCGGTTCCTCGAGGGTTTTGAGGAACGCGTTGAACGCCGCCTGGCTCAGCATGTGCACCTCGTCGATGATGTACACCTTGTATTT
>JBIIRP010000230.1:0-2826 GCA_044341475.1 Flavobacteriales bacterium
GCGGCGCCCCCACCGCCTGCGCCGCCCGGCGGCCCCGGCCGCCCGGGCCCGCCGACCCCGCCCTCCCCCTCGACATCACGGCCGGCGCCGGCCTCCTCCCCGAACACGTCCCCGCCCTCGCCCTCCTCGGCCTCTCCGCCCTCCACGCCTCCTGCCGCACCACGTCAGCCCCGCCGGCGCCCCTCCCCCACTTCGACGGCACCACCCACCCCGTCGATGGCCGGCGCGTCGCAGCGCTCCGTGCCGCCCTCGATGCCGGTGCGGCGGCGCGCCGGGGCCTGTCGTAGTTTTCGCCCATGAATCTTTGCCGAATACACCGCGGCGCGCTGGGTCTCGCCGCAGTGGCGGTGGGCTTTGCGACGGGCTGCACACGGACGGAACCGCTGCCGCTGCCCACCGGCCGGGTCGATGCGCTGATTCCGCTGCCCGTCGTGGTCGAGGTCGACTCGACGGCGCCCCCGCTGCAGGTGGGTCCGACGGGATTTACGTGGGAGGTGGAGGATGTGTGGGCGGACCGCGCGGCGTTTTGGGCGGACTGGCTGCCCGGACCGGACACCACCGCCGGCGGCATCCCCCTCCGCATCTCCCAACTGCAAACTGAAATCTCCCAACTGCAAACTGCAAACTCCCAACTGCAAACTGAAAACTCCCAACTGCCAACTGAATCCTACCTCCTCGAAATCAGTGGCTCCGGCGTACTCTTGCAGGCCGGGACGGCCGAGGGGGTGTTCCGCGGTTTGGCCACCCTGCGGCAGCTGCTGCCGGTCGAGGTGGAGGGTCTGGGGCGGGAGGGGAGTGGAGCGGAAGCGGCGCTGGCACAAGGATTTCGGGTGCCGCGGGTGCGCATCGAAGACCACCCAAGATTTCCGCACCGGGGCATCCTGCTCGATGTCTGCAGGCATTTTCAGGAGCCCGACTTCGTCATGCGCCAAATCGACCTCCTGGCCCAACACAAATTCAACGTGTTGCATTTTCACCTCACGGAGGACCAAGCGTGGCGCATCGCCATCGACGCCTACCCGCGGCTGACGGAGGTGGGCAGCACGCGCACGGCGCCCGACGGCACGGTGCACGCCGGATTTTACTCGAAGGACGAGCTGCGCGCCATCGTGGCGTATGCGGCCGAGCGCCACATCACGGTCATCCCGGAAATCGAATTGCCGGGCCACAGCCGGGCGGCCATCGCGGCCTATCCGTGGCTGAGCTGCACGGGCGATTCGCTGCCGGTGCCGACGGATTGGGGCGTGTTCAAGGACATCTACTGCGCCGGCAGCGACACGACGCTCGGCTTCCTGAAAACCGTGCTCGACGAGGTCCTGGAGATTTTCCCCTCGCCCTACATCCACATCGGGGGGGATGAGGCGCCGAAGGTGCGTTGGGAGGAGTGTGCGGCATGCAGAAAGCGCATCCGCGCCGAAGGTCTCGCCGACGAACACGCGCTGCAGTCGTGGTTCATCGGGGAGGTCGGTGCCCATTTGGCGCGTCGCGGCCGCCGCATGATTGGCTGGGACGAAATCCTCGAGGGCGGCCTGCCCGAGGGCGCGACGGTGCAGTCGTGGCGGGGGATGGAAGGCGGTTTGGCGGCGGTGGCCGCAGGCCGCGACGCAATCATGTCGCCCACCTCCCATTGCTACTTCGACTACCCGCTCTCCGCGACGGACCTCGAGGAGGTCTACGCCTTCGACCCCGTTCCGCCGGGCCTCGACACGCTGCGGCTTGCCCCCGGCGTCGCTGCGCCCGGCCGCATCCTCGGCGGCGAGGGCAACCTCTGGTCCGAGCGCGCCCCGCAGCACCTCGTCGAATCGAAGCTCTATCCCCGGGCCCTCGCCCTCGCCGAGGTCCTCTGGTCGCCGGCGCCCAGCACCCCCCGCGACTTCGGCGCCTTCCTCGCCCGCCTCGACGGCCACCTCCGCCGCCTCGCTGCCCAACGCGTCGACTACGGTCTCGAGGGCGACCCCGTCGCCGCCACCTTCGCCGCCGGCCCGTCCCCGGGCACGCTCGCCGTCCGCCTCACCCCGGCCTTCCCCTGGGTCCAAGGCGCTGCCGGCTTCTACCTCCCCGGCGACAGCCTCCCCCGCATGTCCGGCGCGCTCGGCGACACCCTCCTCGTCCGCGGCGAGGGCGAAGTCCGCGCCCAGGTCCTCCACCGCAACCGCCTCCTCGACGACCTGACGGTCTTCCCGGTCGCCGGTCACCCCGGCGTCGGCTGCGCGGTCACCCTCGCCCACCCCATCGATCCCCGCTACCCCGCCTCCGGCCCGAACGCCCTGGCCGACGGCCGCCTCGGCTCCTCCGACTTCCGCGACGGCACCTGGCAGGCCGTCCAAGGCATCGACTTCGGCGCCACGCTCGACCTCGGCCGCACGCAACCCATTGATTCGCTGAGCATACAGTTCTACCTCTACCAGGACGCGTGGATTTTCTTGCCTTCGGTCGTCCGCTTCTCCACCTCGACCGACGGCACCACCTGGCGGGACTTCACCCTCCGCCTTTCCGCTGACCCCCGCGCCCCCGACGACCGCCAAACGCATCTCCGGTTCGCCCTACCCATCGCCACCTCCGCCCGCTACCTCCGCCTCCACATCCCGAACGGCGGTCCCTGCCCGGTTTGGCACGATGCCGCCGGCGAACCCACGTGGATTTTCGTGGATGAGGTGGTGGTGCATTAGAGGTTACAGTTATCAGTTTTCAGTTTTCAGTTTGCGCGGCTGCGCCGCTAGTTTTCAGTTTGCAGTTATCAGTTATCAGTTTGCGCGGCTGCGCCGCTAGTTTTCAGTTTTCAGTTTTCAGTTTAGAGTTTGCAGTTTTCAGTTTAGAGTTTTCAGT
>JBIIRP010000231.1:0-2811 GCA_044341475.1 Flavobacteriales bacterium
GTCTCCATCGGGACCATCTTCAGCATCCACCGGCGGGTGACTCCGCTCGGTGAACCATTGAAAGACAGCGACTTCCTGCAGCCTGGACACCGCCAAATCGCAGCAGGCTACCTCCTCTACGGTTCCTCCACGATGCTGGTCTACACCACCGGAACCGGGGTAAACGGCTTCACCCTCGACCCGGCCGTAGGCGAGTTTTTCCTGTCCCACCCCGGCATGCAGTTTCCGCGACACGCCCGCACCTACTCCATCAACGACGCCCACGTTCCCGGAAGTCCCGAGGAAGTCAGAGCGTTCATCGACGGTTGTCGCGCGTCGGACGGGGCCCTCGGCGCACGCTACATCGGCTCCCTCGTCGCCGATTTCCACCGCAACTTGCTGCAGGGCGGCATTTTCCTCTATCCCCCGCTGCCAGACAAACCCGCAGGCAAGCTCCGGCTGCTGTACGAATGCGCGCCGCTGGCCTTCCTCGCTGAACAGGCCGGAGGGCGGGCGGAAGGGGTCCATGGGCGCATCCTCAACCGGGTGCCCGGGACGCTGCACGAGCGGTCTGCACTGTACGTGGGCCCCCGCGGCCTGATGGATGCACTGCGCGCCTGCCGTCTGGCTGCTGGGTGACCGTACCTTAGGGGCCGCATGCGCCCGGCCGACCTTTTCGCCCTCTACGCTTCCGATCGCCGGATCCATGATCTGCGGGCTGACCTCGATGTGGGCGGTTCGAAGGTTGAAATTCAGGGAGTTGTGGGTTCTGCCCTCGCCTTCGTCGTGGGCCAAATCGCCGCCGCCCACCCCGCCCGGACCCACGTCCTCATCTGCGACGACAAGGAATCTGCGGCCTACGCCCTGAACGACCTCGAGCAGCTCCTCGGCACCGCCACCCGCCTGCACTTCTTCCCGCGCAGTGCGCGCGTTCCCTACCAAGAAGAGGTCACGGAAAACGCGAACATCGCCATGCGGGCCGAGGTGCTGAACGACCTCAACGCGCGGCGGGGTGAATCCATCGTCGTCACCTACCCCGAAGCCCTCGCAGAGCGCGTCATCGGCCGCACGGAACTCGACCGCTCGACCTTCAGCATTCAGCCCGGAGAGTCCTACACGATGGACTTCATCGACGAGGCCTTCATCGACTTAGGGTTCCACAAGGTCGATTTCGTGTACGAACCGGGCACCTACGCGGTCCGCGGCGGCATCGTCGACATCTTCAGCTTCGCCGCCGACAAGCCCTACCGCATCGAGTTCTTCGGAGACGACGTGGAGAGCATCCGCATGTTCGACCCGGTCAGCCAGCTCAGCACGGGGCCGGCCACGAAGGCCGTCATCGTCCCGGACATCGCCGACAAGCGCACAGAGGACCGCAGGGAGCCGTTCTTTGCCTTTCTGCCCCCGGACGCCGCCGTGTGGTGTCCGGACGTCGAGCGGCTCCGCAAAGGCCTCGCCCAGGCCTTCAGCCGGGCCGAGGAGGCCTACAACCGGATCACCTCGCCCCTCCAGCATACGCCACCCGCGGGGCTGTACGTGGTCCCAGACGAGCTCAACGCCCTGCTCGAACCCCTGCGCGTCGTCGAATGGGGCGGTGGGAAGAGCTTCGCCGAGCGGACCGTGGTGAAGTTCGACTTGCTCCCGCAGCCGAGCTTCAACAAGAACTTCGACCTGATTGCCCAGAATTTGGTCGCAAACCACCGCCAGGGCTACGTGAACGTCATCGTGGCCGGACAGGCGACCCAAATTGAACGCCTCCACGACATCTTCGCGGACCGCGGCCAGGACGTGCCCCACACCCCGGTGCCTATGGAGTTGAGCGCCGGCTTCGTCGACAAGGACCTGCGCGTGCTCGTCTACACGGACCACCAGCTCTTCGAACGCTACCACAAGTTCCGGCTGAAGGAAGGCTTCCAAAAGAGCAAGCAAGCCCTGACGCTCAAAGAGTTGATGGCGCTCGAGCCGGGCGATTTCGTCGTCCACGTGGACCACGGCATCGGCCAGTTCTCCGGGCTCCAAAAAATCGACGTCGGCGGCAAGCAACAAGAAGCCATCCGTCTTACCTACCGCGGGGGCGACGTACTCTACGTCAGCATCCATTCGCTCCACCGCATCGCGAAGTACGCCTCGAAAGAAGGCACTCAGCCGAAAATCAACAAGTTAGGCACAGCGACGTGGGCGACCGCGAAGGCAAAGACGAAGACCCGGGTCAAGGAGCTCGCCTTCGACCTCATCCGCCTTTACGCCCAGCGCAAAACCACTCCAGGATTTGCGTTCACGCCTGACACCTACCTGCAGCACGAGCTCGAGGCCAGCTTCCTCTTCGAAGACACCCCCGACCAAATCACGGCCACGGCCGCCGTCAAGCGCGACATGGAGGCTCCTTCGCCCATGGACCGGCTCGTGTGTGGCGATGTGGGCTTCGGAAAGACCGAAATCGCCGTCCGCGCGGCGTTCAAAGCCGCCACCGACGGCAAGCAGGTGGCCGTACTCGTGCCCACGACCATCCTGTCCATGCAGCACTTCCGCAGCTTCTCGCGGCGGTTGCGCGATTTCCCGGTCAAGGTGGACTTCATCAACCGGTTCAAAACGGGCAAGGCGCTCAGCGCCACCCTCAAGGCCCTGGAGGAAGGGGAAATCGACATCCTCGTCGGGACCCATGCCATCGTGGGAAAGCGATTGAAATTCAAGGATTTGGGCCTCCTCGTCATCGACGAGGAGCAGAAATTTGGCGTCGCCGTCAAGGACAAGCTGAAAACCCTCAAGGCAAACGTCGACACGCTCACACTCACCGCCACACCCATCCCCAGGACGCTTCAATTCAGCCTGATG
>JBIIRP010000043.1:0-10368 GCA_044341475.1 Flavobacteriales bacterium
CGGATTCGCGCCACGTCCGCTGCATTTCCTCCGCCGTTTCTGCTTCGCTCACGGTCGCGCCGCGCACCGCAGCGCGCAGGGCAGCGCGGTCGCCCGCGAACAAGGCGTCGAGCCGTGGGGCATTGCTCGGATCGCCGACGTCCATGGCGTTCGAGAGGGTCGCGACCGACGGACGGGGGGTATACGCACCACCAGCGAGGTACTGCGGATAAACGTCGTTTGCGTTTGTGGCGGCGGTAAATCCCGCGGCCGGCATGCCCATGCGGTGGGCCAACACCCCAGCGGCGAGGTTGCCCAAATTGCCGCTGGGCACCACAAAATGCACCGGACCGCCGAGCAGGTAGGTGGCATAGGCGTAGTACAGGCCTTGGGGCATCCACCGGGCGATGTTGATGCTGTTTGCGCTGGTCAACGGCCGGCGTGCGCGCAGCTCGGCGTCGAGGAAGGCCTGCTTGACGAGGGCCTGGCAGTCGTCGAAGTTGCCCTGGATTTCGAGGGCGTGGATGTTGCCGCCTGCGGTGGTGAGTTGGCGCTCTTGCAAGGGACTGACCCGGCCACCGGGATAGAGGATGACGACATCGATGCCCGGAACGCCCTGGAATCCAGCAGCCACAGCCGATCCGGTGTCGCCTGAAGTCGCCACGAGCACGGTCAACGAGGCGGAACTGACGCCGGCAAGCAGGCGGGCCATGCTCCGGGCGCCGACGTCCTTGAACGCCGCGGTAGGACCGTGAAAGAGTTCGAGAACATACCGGCCGTCCTCGAGGGCGACGAGTTCGATGGGGAAGTCGATGGCCGCCCGAAACAGCGCGCGGACGTCGTCCGGATCGAAGGAGGCGCCCACGAACGGAGTGAGCATGGTGGCGCCGAAGTCGCCGGGGGAGGCGTTTTCGGGGGCAAGCCAAACGCTTTCGTCCAGCACCGGGACGACTTCAGGGAAGTACAAGCCCCGGTCCGGTGCGATGCCCTCAATGACGGCTGAGGCGAAGTCCCGCTCGATGGAGCGGTCTGTCAAACTTCTGAATTTCATGCGACTACGTGTGCTCCTTTGCCCGAAAGGGCGGTCAAGTGAAGGTGGGCGCTGTACCCGGCGGCGTGCACCGCGGCGCGGGCGGCCTCGCCAGCTTCTCGGGCGGTCTGTGCATCGAAGGCGACCCAAAACGTCGACGGTCCGCTACCGGCGATGCCGCCCGCGCGGGCCCCGGCCTGGAAGGCCGCGGCCCGGACGGCGTCGTACGCCGGGAGAAGTCCGGCCCGGGCGGGGCCGATGTACAGGTCTTCGAGGGCAAATGCGGCGGCGACGCCGTCCCCGCGGTGGCACGCCGCCACGAACATCCCCAGCCACCGCGCCTGATCGACGGCGGCCCGCAACGGCACCGCCTCCGGAAGGACGCGCCGGGCATCCGACGTGCGGACTTCCACCTGCGGATGCAGCACAGCGATGTGCCAATCCGGCGGCACGGGCAAACTGACCGGGTTTCCGGAGGGCGGACACAAAACGACGCCCCCGAGCAGTGCGGGAGCCACGTTGTCGGCATGCCGTGCACCGCTCGCCAGCACCTCCCCGTCTAACGCGAACGGAATCAGTTCGTCCCGCCGGAGTTCGGCCCCAGCCAGCGCGTCCACCGCGACGACGGCCGCCGCCGCACTCGCGGCACTCGAGCCCAGGCCGCTCCCCGGCTGCACGTCCTTGTACAGCGTCAGTTCCACCCCCCACTCCGGCGCGAGGGCCCGCAGCAGCGACGCCGCTGCCGCCCCCGAAACATTGCGCTCCGCCTCCATCGGCAGTCCCTCCGCCCCGTGAATCGCGGCGATCCGGACCACACCGGCGGCACCCGGAATCCTTCGGGCCACGAGGCGCTCCACCGGCGATTCCAGCGCGCACCCGAGCCCATCGAACCCGCAATTCAGGTTCGCGATGGTCGACGGAGCGACAACCGTCACCTCGTCACGCCCCCCTGCAGCATGCATCCCTCCCATGGCTTCGAAGGTACCGCGCCTTACCGGGCCAGTTTCAACAGGTCCCCGAAAACACCGCTTGCCGTCACCGCTGCCCCTGCTCCACTGCCTTGAATGACGAGGGGCCGCTCAGGATACCGGTCCGTGGTGAAGCTCACCCGGTTGTCCGATCCCTGCAGGGCACAGAACGGGTGGTCTGAGGGCAATGTCTCCAAGCCTACGGAAGCCCCTGCTTCGCGGTCCCAGCGCGCGACGAAGCGCAAGCGACCGGGCGAGGCGGCAGCCAGCCGCTCCTGCATACCGGGCTCCAGCGTCGGCAAGGCCGCAAGAAACGCCTCGACCGAACCTGAAAAAGCGGACGATGGAAGGAAGCCCGGGTTGCTGATTTCCGCCATTTCGAGCGGTTCGCCAGCCATCCGGGCGAGAATCAGCAGCTTGCGGGCCACATCCACCCCGCCCAAATCCAGTCGGGGATCGGGCTCGGTGAACCCGAGCGCCCGAGCCTCGAGCACGGCCTCCTCAAACGTGCAGTCAGCGCCGAACCTGCTGAAGATGTGGTTCAGCGAGCCGCTCATCACCGCCTCGATGCGGCGAATGCGGTCGCCTGTCGCCACGAGGGTGCGCAAGGTGTCGATCACGGGAAGGGCCGCTCCGACGTTTGTTTCGTTCAGGAATCGGCCAGGGCCAGCGTCCAGGGCATGAAAATCCTCGAGCGGTCCGGCTGCAGCGATTTTATTCGAGCAGACCACGTGGATGCCGGCCGCGACGGCCGTGCGTGCACAGGCCGCGACGTCGGCTGAGGCGGTGTCGTCGACCCAAACGGCATCGGTAAGCTTCAACTTCCGGAACTGCGCGAGGAGTTCCGCAGGCGTCCGCCCGGGCTCGCCGCTGTTGAGGGCCGCCCGCCACGTGGACAGGTCGATGCCGTGTGGGTCGAGCACCGAGCGGGTACTCGAGGCGAGGCCCACCACGCGAAGCTCCACGCCCTGGGCCTGCAAGGCCGGGGCCGTGGCCGCGATTTGGTCGAGCAGCGCGCTGCCGACCGCCCCCACCCCCACGCAACACAGGTGCAGCCGGCGCACGCCCCCTGTGAAAAAGGCCCCGTGCAAGGCCCGAACGGCGGCCGCTTCCTCCTCTGTCGCCACGACGATCGAGATGTTGCGCTCCGTGGACCCCTGCGCGATGGCCCGCACGTTGATGCCTGCCGAACCGAGCGCGCTGAAGGCGCGTCCGCTCACCCCGGACGTGGCCGCCATCCCCCCGCCCACGAGGGCGACGATGCTCAATCCCCGGTCCACCCGAAGTGGCTCGAGACGCCCGAGCGCAAGGTCCGCCCCGAGCTCCTCGTGGAGCGCGTCTTCGGCCGCCGCCACATCCTGCTCGGCAATCGCCACAGTGATGCTGTGCTCCGACGAACTTTGGGTGATGAGCACGACGTTGACCCCCGCGAGACCGAGGGCGGTGAAGACGCGGCGCGAAAAACCTGGCCGGCCGATGACGCCACCCCCGACGAGGGTCAAAAGCGCCATGCCGGAGATACTCGAAATGCCCCGAACGACCTCGCTCTGCGGCGGATCTGCAACGATGCGCGTGCCGGTCGCGCCCGGATCGAAGGTGCTGCGGACGACCAGCGGAATGCCGCGTTCGCGCAGCGGCGCAATCGTCGGGTGGTAAATCACTTTGGCCCCGAAATGACACAATTCCATGGCCTCTTCGTAGCTCATGCTCGGGATGATCCGCGCTTCGCGCACCAAACGAGGATCGGCCGTCATCATCCCCGGCACATCCGTCGACTTCTCCATGCACACCGCCCCGATAGCCGCTGCCACGAGCGAAGCCGTGTAATCGCTGCCTCCCCGACCCAGCGTCGTCGTCGATCCGTCTGGTGCCCGACCGATGAAGCCCTCGGTCAGGAGCACATCGAAGCGCATCTCCCGCGTCACCCCGGCCCGAACGGCCTCCGCGGTCCGCTCGACATCCACCCACGCTGCACCGTATCCGGCATCGGTAGCCACCCAGTCGCGCGCATCTACGCGGCGCACCGCAAGTCCTTTGCCCCTCAAAAGCGCCTCTACAATCCGCACGGCGAGCCGTTCGCCGTAGGAAACGAGAGCATCCGAGCTGCGTCCGCTGAGCTCGCCGATAAGAAAAATCCCGGAACAGAGCTGCTCCAGCTGATGCAGCAAATCTTCCACATCCGCCACCACGCCCAAACCCTCGAGGGCCTCCTCGTGCCGCCGACGGATCGTGCTGCACGTGACCTTGTAGCCCTCGTCGCGTGCCGCAGCACGCCGACCAGCGTCAAGCAAGGCATTCGTGATGCCGCCCATCGCCGAACACACGACGATGCGCTGGGTGCTGCGCCGTTCCCACAGCACATCCGCAACCCGGCGCATCGCCGCCGCCGTTTCCAGCGAACTCCCTCCGAATTTCAGTACTTCCAGTTCCATGACGTGCCACAAGTTCGTGAGCACGTACGGAATAACCTGGTCCGGGTTACGCTACTCTAGAGGCTGACTAAATCCTATTCCGCGGTCACCCAAACTTTCCGATCACTTCCGCGCTGACGCCGGTGTTCGAGAAGCCCCCGTCGTGGAAGAGGTTCTGCATCGTGACATAGCGTGTCAAGTCGCTAAATAATGTGACACAGTAGTCCGCGCACGCGGCGGCATCAGCGTTGCCCAGCGGGCTCATCGATTCGCTGTACGAGATGAAGCCGTCGAAGCCCTTGACCCCGCTTCCTGCGGTGGTGACGGTGGGGCTTTGGGAGACCGTGTTGACCCGAACCTTCTTCGCAATGCCGTAGTGGTATCCGAAGCTGCGCGCCACGGATTCAAGGAGGGATTTGGCGTCTGCCATGTCCCCATAATCCGGGAAAATCCGCTGCGCAGCGATGTAGCTCAGGGCCACCACGCTGCCCCACGGGTTCAGCGCATCGCGTTTCATAGCGACGGCAAGCGTCTTGTGCAAGGACGTCGCACTCACGTCGAGGGTCGTTTTGTACCACTCGTAGTTCACGTCCGTGTAGTGCTTGCCTTTGCGGACGTTCGGACTCATCCCGATGGAGTGCAAGATGAAGTCGAACGGACCGCCGAAGTGGTCCATCGCTCCGGCGATGAGGGCATCGAGGTCCTCTACGCTCGTGGCGTCCGCCGGGATGACCGGGGCGCCGCCGATGGCGGCCGCGAGGTCGTGGATTTCGCCCATCCGCATGGCGACAGGCGCGTTCGTGAGGACGATTGAGGCGCCCTGGGCGTGGGCGTGGAGGGCGGTTTTCCACGCGATGGACTGGTCGTTCAGGGCGCCGAAAATGATGCCCTTCTTGCCTTGGAGCAGGTTGTTTGCCATGCCGCAAACCTAACGCACAGGAGCGTCCGGGAACACTTTGCCCGGATTCAAGATGCCCTTCGGGTCGAATGCGGCTTTGATCGCGCGCTGCAGGGCCAAATGTGCCGGGCTGCAAGCGATGTCCATGTAGGATTTTTGCACGAGCCCGATGCCGTGCTCGCCACTCAGCGTGCCGCCCAGCCGCACCACCTCCGTGAACAGCTCGCGGATCGCCTCCGGCAAGGTCTCGTGCCAAACCCCGTCCGACAGCTCCCCCCGCAGGATGTTCACGTGCAAATTGCCATCTCCGGCATGGCCGTAGCACACGCTCTTAAACCCATACTTCGCTCCGATCGTCTTCACCGCCGCAAGCAACTCCGGCAGCCGGCCCCGCGGCACCACCGTGTCCTCCTCTTTGTACGTGCTCGCCGCCTTGACGGCCTCTCCCACCCTGCGGCGGAGGAACCACAGCCGGTCCTTTGCCGCGGCATCGTCCGCAAAGAGGGGCTCGTGGGCCCCGTGTTCCTCGAGGACCGGGAGCACCGCCTCAAGCTGCGGCATCAGGTCCTCCGCACGGAAGCCGTCCACTTCGATGAGCAGGTGCGCCTCGATGCCCGGAGGAAGCGGCAGCGTGTGGTCGCCGGTGTAGGCCGCCGCCAGTTCCACCGCATCGCGCTCCATGAACTCGAGCGCTGACGGCACCACTCCCGCCTGAAAGATGGCCGCTACGGCGCGGCAGGCGTCGGATGCCGAGGGAAACGGGGCGAGCAAGAGGGCTGTGTGGGTCGGCAGCGGGAGCAGCTTCAGCGTCGCCTCGGTCACCACGGCAAGCGTGCCCTCGCTGCCCACGATGAGCTGCGTGAGGTTGTAGCCCGTGCTATTTTTCAGGGTGTCCGCGCCGGTGCGCACGACGGTGCCGTCGGCCAGGACCACCTCGAGGTTGAGGACCCAATCCTTCGTCACCCCGTACTTCACTGCCCGGGGTCCGCCGCTGTTTTCAGCGATATTGCCCCCGATCGTGCAGGTCCCGCGGCTCGCGGGATCGACGGCGTAGAACAGCCCCCGGGCCGCCACAGCTTCTTGCATCTCCTGCACGATGACGCCCGGCTGCACCCGCACCTGGTGATTCACCTCGTCGATCGCGACGATGGAATTCATCCGGCGCAGCGACAACGACACCCCGCCGTGCGCCGCAAGCGCCCCACCGCTCAGGCCGGTCCGGGCACCTGCCGGGGTGACCGGGATGCCCCGCCCGTAGGCCCAGCGTAGCACCGCCGCCACTTCGTCCGTGGTGCCCGGTTCCGCCACGCATAGGGGAAGAAAGCGCAAGTCTTCCGTCTCGTCCCGGGCCGCCCGCTCGAGCGCTTCCGGGTCCGTCCGGACCGGGCAGCCCGCAGCCGCCGCGAGTTCTGCAACCAGCTCTTCGTCTCGCATCGCCGCCGAATTTACCGCACATTTGCAGCCATGAAGCTAGGAACCCTTCTGTCCGTGAGTCTGCTGGTGTGGACCGCTGGTGGTGCCTTCGGCCAAACCCAAGAACTGACAAACCAAGCCATTTGGGCCTCCCGGACCTTTCGCGCTGCCGGGGTCTACGGCTTTGCATCGATGGCCGACGGCAAACACTACACCCGCACCGAACAGGAAACCCCGTCCGGATCTGCTCTGGTGAAGTACGCCTATGCCACCGGTAAAGCCGTCGATACGCTCGCGTCGAGCCGCACGGTGTTCGGCGATGTCGAACGGTACATCGACCGCTTTGTCTTCAACGAAGGCGAAACGAAGCTCCTCATCGTCACCGAAGAAGAACCCATTTACCGCCACTCCTCGCAGGCGGTGCATTACGTGTACACCTTCAAGACGAAGAAATCCGTCCCCCTCTCCGACCAGCCGGGACTCCAGCGGCTCGCCAAATTCTCGCCGGATGGCAACCAGGTCGCTTTCGTGCGGGACAACAACCTGTTCATCAAGGACCTCAGAGACAACACAGAAATCCGCGTGACGAAGGACGGTGTCGCGAACTCCGTCATCAACGGAGCGGCGGATTGGGTCTACGAGGAGGAATTCGGGACGGACGATGCCTACGATTGGTCGCCGGATGGGAAGTATTTGGCGTACCTGCGGTTCGACGAAACGCAGGTACAGGAATTCTCCATGGACATCTACGGCAGCCTCTACCCGGATAAGTACACCTTCAAGTACCCCAAGGCAGGCGAGCGGAACAGCATGGTCTACGCCCAGGTGTTCGACATCGCACAACGCCGGTCGATGCGGGCCATCCTGCCGCCGTACGAGTATATTCCGCGCATCCGCTGGACCCGGCGGGAAGGGGTCCTCGCGGTGTTCACCATGAACCGGTCGCAGAACAAGTTCGAGATGTACCTCGCGGACGCGGCCAAAGCCGATGTGACCGGGAAAATCGGTGGGGTCCTGGCCTTCTCAGAGCAGTCCGCCACGTATGTCGAGCTTACCGACGACGTCGTCTTCCTGCCGGATGGTGGATCGATGCTGATTACCAGCGAGCGCAGCGGGTACAACCACCTGTGGAAATGCACCTTCGACCGGCAATGCTCGCCTATCACGACCGGGGATTGGGACATCATCGAGGTGCTCGGCTACGATGACAAACGGGCAGAAATCTACTTCACAGCATCGCTGAAGGGCGCAACCCAAAAGCATGTCTGCCGCGTGGCGGCGGGCGGGGGCGAGGTGACGGTCCTGGACGATGCCCCGGGCACCCATTCTGCCGAGTTTTCAACGGGATTTGCTTACCGCATCCACATCCACTCTGCTGCAGAAACACCACCGGTGTACACCCTGTACAACTACGAAAACAAGAGAATCCGGGTGCTCGAGGACAATGCCATGTTGCGTGCTACGCTCGCCACGTATGGGCTATCGAAGAAGGAATTCTTCACGTGGACGGGACCGGGGGGTGAAGAGTTGAACGCGTGGATGATCAAGCCGAAAGGGTTTGACCCGGCGAAGAAGTACCCCGTGTATGTGGCGATCTATGGTGGGCCGGGATCGAACACGGTCGAGGACGACTGGGAAGGATCGACCTACCTCTGGCACCAGCTGCTCGCGCAGCAGGGCTACCTCGTGGTCAGCACGGACCCGCGGGGCACGATGTTCCGTGGGCGTGCGTTCAAGCATGCGACCTACCGGGAACTGGGCAAGCTGGAGACCGAGGACTTCATCGGTTTTGCAGGGCATTTGGCCTCCCTTCCGTATGTGGATGGGGAGCGCATCGGCATCCAGGGCTGGAGCTACGGTGGCTTCGAGACCCTGCTCTGCATGACGAAGGGAGCAGACGCCTTCCGCGCAGGTATCTCGGTCGCTCCGGTGACGAATTGGCGCTACTACGACTCGATCTACACGGAGCGGTTCATGGGCGTTCCGCAAGAGAATGCGTCCGGGTACGACGACAATTCGCCGGTGACGCATGCCTCGCTGCTGCAAGGTCACCTCCTGCTCGTGCATGGCTCGGCCGACGACAATGTCCATTTCCAGAATTCGATGGAGATGATCAACGCGCTGGTGGACGCCGGAAAGGATTTCGACTTCTTTGTCTATCCCGATCGAAATCACGGGATTTATGGCGGAAATACGCGGCTGCACCTCTACGACATGATGCTGGAGTTCGTGCGCGAACACTTCTGAACGGGGGCACGAATGGCGGGAGTTCGGGAATCTTGCGTTAGCTTCCCGGCCTAACTTATTTCGAACCGATGCAATCTGACACCTTGCCAGCGACTGGGCACCCGCGGGGCCTGTATGTTCTCTTTTTCGCCGAGATGTGGGAGCGATTTTGCTACTACGGCATGCGGGCGCTCCTGGCGCTGTACCTGATCAAATCGCTCGCCCTCGGGGACGAAAAGGGCTTCGCGGTGTATGGCGCGTACACCGCACTCGTGTATGCGATGCCGGTGATCGGAGGGCGGATTGCGGATTCGGTGTTAGGCTCGCGGCTCGCGGTGCTCTTCGGGGGGATTCTCATGGCCATCGGGGAGTTCATCATCGTCGGAGGGACGGAGATGATGCTGTTTTGGGGGATGGCGGTGATTATCGTCGGAAACGGGCTGTTTAAGCCGAACATCAGCACGATGGTCGGGCGGCTTTACCCGGATGGCGACCCCCGCAAAGACTCGGGATTCACCATCTTCTACATCGGCATCAACCTCGGCGCCTTGCTCGCCACCACGGTGGTCGCAGAAGTCGGTAACATCTACGGCGCCCAGGCCGGTTTCGCGCTCGCTGGAGCGGGCATGCTGCTCGGCGTGCTCGTGTTCCAACTCGGTGGGAAGCACTACGCCCACATCAGTGCGCCGCCATCTCCCGGAACCCTGCACCAGCCTTTCTTCGGCCCGCTGAGCCCGTTTACGGCAGTCATCGTGGGGTGTGTGGCGCTCGTGCCTGTGCTCTACTTCTTGCTCCGCAACACGGACATCGCAGGGTACGTGCTGCTGGTCGTTGCCGTGTTCGTCATCGGATCGCTCATTCGCCGCGGCATCGCGGACGGGACCGTGCAGCTGCACCGGATGTTCGGCTTCATCATCCTCATGCTGTTCAATGTGGTGTTTTGGGCCTGCTTCGAACAGGCTGGCAGCAGCCTCACCTTGTTCGCGGAGCGGAATGTCGACCGCTCGATCGGCGGATGGGAAATGGGAGCCGCCACGACGCAGTTCTTCAACCCCGCGTACATCCTTTTGTTCGGCTCGCTGTTCTCCATCCTGTGGGTGAAACTGAAGGAGCGCGACCGGGATTTCACGATTCCGATGAAGTTCGGTCTCGGCATTTTGCAGCTCGGTTTGGGCTACCTCATTGTGCTCGTGGCCGCGCCGCTCGCCATTGAATACAAAGTGCCGCTCTGGACCCTCGCTGTCCTCTACATGCTGCACACCACGGGCGAGTTGTTCCTCTCCCCCATCGGATTGAGCATGGTGACTAAACTGGTTCCGAAAGACATGACCGGCACCGCGATGGGCGCTTGGTTCCTCAGCATCGCCGGAGCGAATTATGCAGCGGGATTGCTGGCCCGGCTGACCGGCGTCGAGCACAGCGGTGGTGAGGAGGCGGTGGCAG
>JBIIRP010000232.1:0-2795 GCA_044341475.1 Flavobacteriales bacterium
GCCGAGGCGTGTCTGCACCTGATGCTGCACTACGACGGCGCCGAGTGGGTGAACGTGGGCACGGGAGAGGATTTGAGCATCAAGGAGTTAGCGGAGATGATTTGCGGCGTGGTGGGGTACGGGGGGCGGCTGGTTTGGGACACCTCGAAGCCGGACGGAACACCGCGCAAACTCCTCGATGTCAGCCGTATCCATGGGCTCGGCTGGCACCACCGCATCGCCCTGGAAGACGGCATCGCGCAGGTCTACGCCGAAGCCCGAAGCCAGTTCTGATGTCCGCCCGCCGCGGTCGCGCTGCCTGGCTTGTCGCGGCGGTGGCCGGGGCCCCTTCCCTCCTGGCTGTGCCTGCGGTTCCGGACAGCACGGACCGGATGGCGCTTGACTTTTCTGGGCCGTCGGGGCGGGTCGGCGTCGATCCGGTGGTGCAGGTGCTGGCCGGGACGGCGGGCGCGGAGACGTGGTGGGACAACTGCCGCGGGGCGCGGTTCGAGGCGGAACTCGACGGCGTTTGGGCGTTTTCTGGGGAACTGCTCGAGCGGCAAGGGGTGGGCGATCCGCGGCTGGTGCCGTGGCTGGCACAGGGGGTGTTGCCGGCCTGGGGCCGGCCCAAACGCACCGACGACCAGGGCTTCGACCTCGCGCGAGCCACCGCCGCCGCCGCGTACCGCCGCGGCGGATTCCAGGCCGAGGTCGGCTACGGCGCGCCGCACATGGGACCGGGGATGCGGTCGGTGCTGCTCTCCCGCGATGCGGCGCCGGCGCCGTATGCGCGGGCAGCCCACGGGGGTGCCCGCGGCTACGGGGCGGTGTCCGCGCTGCAGTGGACGGCGTCGGACCGGCTCGGACCGGGATCGACGGCGGAGCCGCCCTACCGCTGGGCGCGGACCGGGGTCGCCGAGGCCGGGCTGGCCCGGGACCGTTTCGCGGCCACCGCCCTGGTCGCGGCGACGCAGAGCGGGCTCCCGGATCGGGCGGCGCCCCTGCGGGCCTGGGGCGGACTGACCGCCGAAGTCCGCGGCGGCGGCCCCACAGCGCGCTGGACGGCCTACCTCGTGACCGCCGTCGGCAGCGACGGCGCCCGCCGCCCCACCGGCTACGGCACGCTCATCGGCGTCCGCGCTTCCGGCCCGCGCTGGCACACGGCGGCCGAAGTGCACATCGACAGGGCGGCCCGGGCCGGCCTCGACCACGCCGGCCTCCCCGTGGGCCTGCTGCGGCCCGCCGCCACGGACGGCACCGGCGCCCTCGCCGTCGTCGCCGTGACCCCCGTCCCGCGGCTGCGGCTGGAGGCGGCCGGGAGCTGGTATCCCGAGCTCCGGCACGCCGTGGTCGAGGCGGGCTGGAGCTTCCGCAAGCCGTGGCGGTGGGAGGCCGTCGCCGGAGCGGGGTGGGCAGGCGGGTGGGCATTCCATGTCGGAACCGTGGCCGGCGTGGACCGGGCGGCGTGGGGACTGGGCTGTGGAAAACCTGCGCGGCGGTGGGACGAAATTCCGGGGGGCCGACCCTAATTTGGCCCGTATGGGCGCCCTGGCCACCACCTCCCTGATCGCGCTTGTGCTCGTGGCCGTTACGATGCCCGCGCTCATCCGCGTGGCGCGGCTCAAGCGGCTGGTGGACGAGCCGGGCGACCTGCGCAAGCTCCACGCGCGCAGCATCCCGACGGTGGGCGGCGTGTCGGTGCACCTCGGCTGGGCGGTGGCGGCGCTGGTCGGGCTCGGTTTTTTTGCAGAACCCGGCGGAGAGCGCGGCGATCACCTGCACCTCCTGGCGGGCGCGATCATCCTGTTTTTCATCGGTTTGAAGGACGACATCGTCGGCCTCTCTCCGGCCAAAAAACTCCTGGTCCAGCTCGCCGTCGGCTTCCTCGTCGTGGTCATCGGCGGGTTCCGCATCCCCACCTTCGGCGGTCTCTTCGGGGTCGGCGACCTCCCCGAACCCGTCGCCATCGCCTTCTCGCTCTTCGTCTACATCGTCCTGGTGAACGCCTTCAACCTGATCGACGGCATCGACGGTTTGGCCGGTGGCTACGGGCTGATTGCCATGACCGGCTTCGCGGTGTGGTTCACGGAAGCCGGAAACCTCCCCGCAGCGCTGACGGCGGCAGCCACCGCGGGCGCCTGCGCGGGCTTTCTCGTCTTCAACTTCGCTCCTGCCCGCATCTTCCTGGGCGACTGCGGCTCCCTGCCGCTGGGCCTCCTGGTCTACGCGTTCACGGCCCAACTCATCGCCACCCCCACCGGCGACCTCCCCTGCACCTGGCCCGACGTCGCGCCGCCCCTCGTCGCGATGGGCCTCACGGCCTACCCGCTTCTCGACACCCTGCGCGTCTTCGGCCTGCGCACCTTCCGCGGCGTCTCGCCCTTCTCGCCCGACCGCAACCACCTGCACCACCGCATCGTGCTGCTCGGCTGGGGCCACGGCGCCGCTGCCCTGCTCGTCTACGCCTATTCGCTGCTGTTTGCCGTGCTGCCGGTGGCCCTGGCTGCTGGTTGGCCTGCCGCCGGACCCACGGTGCACTTCGCCGTGCTGCTTGTGGCCGCCTATGGTCTGTTCTTCCCGGTGTTGCGGCGCACGCGCTTCGCACACGGGCGGGTGGAGGTGGGGATGAGATGAGGACGAGATTGAGAACGAGAACGAGGTTGAGAACGAGAACGAGGTTGAGAACGAGAACGAGGACGGGTGCGGCTGCGCCGCACAGAACGAGAACGGGTGCGGCTGCGCCGCACAGAACGAGGTTGAGGTTGAGTTTCAGTTTGAGTTTCAGTTTGAGTTTCAGTTTGGGTTTGAGTTTGGGG
>JBIIRP010000233.1:0-2785 GCA_044341475.1 Flavobacteriales bacterium
GCAAAGGCTACGCCGCTCGCCACGCCCACGAAGTTGCCGCCACCGAAACCGGCCTTTCCTGGCTACTCCCCGGCGGCCTCCCCCAAGAACGCGTCCGCACCGCCCTCGAGCTCGCCGCGGAACTGGGCGGCTGGGACATCTGGTGCTCCACCTGGCTCGCCGCCGTGCGCGTTGTCCCACGCGACCACCCGCCCGTGCTGTGGATTTGGCCCGACCCCGCGCTGGAGTAGATTTCGCAGTTCTGGATGTGGTTCATCTTGAAGGCCGAACTTCACGTTGATCAATGCGATTTGGCGGACCTGTGCTGCTTCTCAACCCCGTCCTCGCTCTCGTTCTCAACCTCGTCAAACGCGGCGCAGCTGCGCCCGCCCTCGTTCTCGCTCTCGTTCTCGTTCTGCGCGGCGCAGCCGCGCCCGCTCTCCCCCTCAACCTCGTCCTCAACCTCGTCCTCAACCTCGCTCTCGTTCTGCCCGGCGCAGTCGCGCCCGTCCTCAACCTCAACCTCGTCCTCAATCTCGCTCTCGTTCTGCCCGGTGCAGTCGCGCCCGCTCTCGTTCTCGCTCTGCGCGGCGCAGCCGCGCCCGTTCTCAACCTCGTTCTCGCTCTCGTTCTCGTTCTCAACCTCGCTCTCCCCCTCAACCTCCCCCTCGCCCTTCTAAAAACCGCTGCAAGATCAACGCCGCTGCCACCCGGTCCGTGGCGCCCTTTTCTTCGCGCCGCTTCTTCGGCATGCCTCCGAGCACCAGCGAAAGCCGCGCCTCGCGGCTGCTGAACCCTTCATCTACGAGGTGGACGGGGAGGGAAGGGAAGCGGCGGTTCAGCTCCGTGACGCAGGCTTCGATGCCCGGGCGGCTGTGCGCGTCGGTGCCCGCGGACGCGTGAACGAGCGCGCCGGGCATGCCCACCACGAAGCCCGCGCAGGCTTCGGCGGCGACGAGCCGGGTGAGTTCGTCGAATAGGGCCGCGGTGGGCACCGTTTTCAGCGGCGAGGCGATGATGCAGTCGCGGTCGGTGGCGGCGAGTCCGGTGCGCACGGCACCCCAATCGATTCCGATGTACCTCGGCATGCCGCGAAGGTAGGCCGCGCGGCGGGCTATCTTCGCTGCCATGGCCCGCCGCGTTGTGTTCATCCAGACCGCCTTCCTCGGCGACGTGGTCCTCGCGACGGCTGCGCTCGAGGCGTGGCACGCGCGCTTCCCGGACGACCGGATCGGGATCGTCGTTCGGGCGGGGAACGAGGCCATGTTCGAGGGCCATCCGTGGGTGGGGGAGGTGCATGTTTGGGCCAAATCCAAACCGGCCCGCTACTTCCGCCTTCTCTCGCTCGGCTGGTCCCTCCGCGGTCGCTACGACACCGCAGTCCTCATCCAGCGCCACGCCTCCTCGGGCATTCTCGCGCTGCTGACGGGCGCTTCCGAGCGCATCGGCTACGCCACCCATCCGCTCGCCTGGACCTTTCACCGGCGGGTTCCCCACACCCTCGGCGACGGCCGCCACGAAGTCGACCGCCTCCTCGACCTCCTCCCACCTGACCTCAACCCCAACCCCAACCTCAACCTCAACCTCAACCCCAACCTCCACCCCACGCCGCGCCACGAAGCCGAGGCGGCGCCTTGGCTGGCGGGTCCGGCTCCGGTGGTGCTGGCGCCGGCAAGCGTTTGGACGACCAAACAATGGCCAGAGGCCCGCTGGGTGGAGCTGGGTCGCCTCCTGAAAGCTGCGGATTTCGCACGGCCCGTGGTGCTCATCGGCGGGCCGGGGGACCGCGACCTGCTCGAGCGCATCGCCGACGGCATCGGCGGGGCGTCCATCGCCCGCACCAGCATCCTCGGCACGGCCGCCCTACTCAAGGGCGCGGCCGCCCTCGTCGCGAACGACAGCGGCCCGGTGCACATCGCCAGCAGCGTGGGCTGCCCCACGGTGGCGCTGTTCCTATCGACCGTTCCGGCCTTCGGGTTCGGGCCGCGTGCGCCGGGGTCGGTGGTGGTAGAGGAGGAGCTTGCCTGCCGGCCGTGCGGCGTGCATGGCCATACCGCGTGCCCACTCGGACACTTTGAATGTGCTACGCGCATCGCACCTGCGCGCGTGGCCGCAGCGGTCGAGGCCGTCGCTGCAAACCGCGCACACCCCTTCAGGCAGCCCTAACTGGGCCGCCGAACCACAATCTATAGCATTGAAAATCAGTCGCGGCGCGGGAACTTCCGGTCGCAGTCGGAGCCGAGGCAGATCTGCTGCGCGTCACCGGCACCGCGGACGACGAGGCGAATCTCTTGGTCCGCCGTAATTCCATTGAATTCAATCTCTTCCTCCTTTCCAGAGGTGGTCGAAACGAGCACGCGGATGTCGGTCAGCCGCCCTTCCGTCCAGGCAATCTCGGAGTAATGAAACTTGATGCCTTGCGGATAAAGTGTTCGCTGCATTTCTGCCAAATCCTCCCGCGAGGTGGCCGATGTAATCACCAGATTGACATCGACATCCTTCTCTGCAACGGTCTGTCCGGAGGTGGGAGCAGCAGGAAAGGTGGTGATGGCGGATGACGTTTGGGCCGCGGTGGCCAGCGGAGCGGCCGCTACCGCGGCAAGAATCGCAATCCGAAGCTGTTTCATGTGGAGCAAGTTAGGAAAAAGTCTGACCAAATGTGGAAAAAAGGCGAGCCAAAAATGCAGGTTCCATCCCTTGCCGCGCGCTACCTTCGGACCATGCATTTCATCGTATCGAGCAGCCTTCTGCTGCGCAAGTTGACGGCATTGAGCGGGGTTTTGAGCAGCAGCAGTGCGCTTCCCAT
>JBIIRP010000234.1:0-2774 GCA_044341475.1 Flavobacteriales bacterium
CTGGCTCCGGCGGCCCACCGCACCGCGCGGCCGCGGATGGGGCCGGTCACGGTGGCAGCGCACCCGGCGATGGGGTGGCGGCGGCTGTCGGGCAGGCCGGCTTCGCGGCCGCCGAGGAGTGCGCTGAAGCGGAGGGAGGGGGAGGTTGAGGGCGAGGTTGAGGGCGAGGGCGAGGTTGGGGGCGAGGTGGGGGTGGAGAGGGCGAAGGAGGTTCGGAGGGCGACGAGGTTCGTGCCGAGGTTCGGTTGGGCGAAGGAGCCGTTGCTCAGGTGGGTGAGGGTGGCGCCGAGGCGGAGGCGGGGGGTCAGCTGAGCCGTGAGGCCGAGGCGGAGTGCGGCGTTCAGGTGGGAGCCGAGGATGAAGTTGCCGGGCCGCAGGATGGGGTCGTAGGGGGCGAATGCCCAACCGAGACCCGTGCCGGCCTCGAAGGCGAGCCGCTGTCCCCACGGGTGGCGAACGTTCCAGAGGGCGTGGGCTTGGGGACCTACGCCCGGGCCGCCGGCTGAGGCGAGTGCGATTTCCCAGCCTTCGTAGGCGGTGGATCCCCCGGCCCGCTGTGCGCGCCGGCCGGCCACCGCCCAAACCCCAGACGCCGGCCGGTACCGTGCCACCGCAAACCCTGCCGCATGGGCGGTGACTGCAGACCACATTTCCGGTCGGTGAACGGCGGTGAAGCCGAAGGCTCCGGAGAGTTCGGTGTGCCACGCGGCAGGGGTTTGGGCTGCGGCGTGCGCGAAGCACGCGCAGCTACAAAGCAGAACACCCCATCGGCAAAACGGCTTCACAGCGGCCAAATTAGCGGCGTACCTTCGGAGCATGCACACCCGGGACGAAAAACTTGCGGCCTTCGGGCGCCTGCTCGACACGATGGACGAGTTGCGGGAGCAGTGCCCGTGGGACCGGAAGCAGACGTTCGAAACGCTGCGTCACCTCACGATCGAGGAGACGTACGAACTGGCTGACGCCATTCTCGCGGGCGATCCGGCCGAGGTGCGCAAAGAAACCGGAGACTTGCTGCTGCATATGGTGTTCTACGCGCGCATCGCGAGCGAACGGTCTGCCGCCGAGGGAGGTTGGGACATCGCAGATGCATTGCACGGAATCTGCGACAAGCTCGTGGCGCGGCATCCCCACATTTATGGGGACGTCACGGCGGATGACGAGGATGCGGTGAAGGCGAATTGGGAGCGGCTGAAGCTGCAGGAAGGGGCGCGGTCGGTGTTAGCGGGAGTGCCGGTTTCGCTGCCGGCTCTCGTAAAGGCATACCGCATCCAGGACAAGGTCCGCGGGGTGGGATTTGAGTTCGAAAATGCGGCCCAGGTCTGGGCTAAAGTAGAGGAGGAACTTGCTGAATTCCAGCACGAAGAGGCGTCTGGGTCGCCGCGCGCCGCCGACGAGTTCGGCGACGTCCTCTTTGCCCTCATCAACTACGCGCGCTTTACCGGCATCAATCCGGACGAGTCGCTCGAGCGGACGAACCGCAAATTCATGGCCCGCTTCCAGCACCTTGAAGCCGCCATCGCGGCGGACGGCAAGGAGCTCGGCACGCTGCCACTTGCTGAGCTTGATGGGTATTGGGAGTTGGCGAAACAGGTGCATCGATGAGGACGAGGGAGAGGTTGAGGGCAAGGTTGGGGTTGAGGTTGCGGGCGAAATTGGGGTTGGGGTTGGGGGTGGTGGTGGGGTTAGTGGGGTGCGATCGGCCGGAGGCGCCGGATTGTGTGCAGCGGGCGGGGGAGTGGGGGAAGGATTCCGTGGTGTGGGAAGGGGTAGAGGTGGACCGGTTGCTTCTCTACGACCGCGTCGACGTGCGCTGGGTGGATGGGGAGGTGGGACGAACGGTGGTGGTGTGGGAAGGTCCGGTGAATTTGCTGGCGGATGCGGTGACTGACTGGGATGGCCAAGTGCTCGAGTTGGGGGATGGGAACACGTGCCGGTGGGTGCGGGATTTGGGAATTACGTTGCGGGCGACGGTGGTTTCGCCGCGGCTTGTAGCGGTGGAGCACCGCGGGGCTGGGGCGTTTGAAGCGGCGTTAGACGAGGAGACAGGCAGTTTTCGCCTCGATGCGCGGAACTGTTCGGGAAGGGTGGATGTGGAGGCCTTTTGCGACACGGTGGGAGTGCTGCTCCACAGTGGGGCGGTGACGGGCCGGGTAACCGGGGCGCCGCGGGTACTGGAGGGGTTTGCTGCAGGCTTGGCTGCGCTGGATGCGTCGGAATGCTATGCCGAACGGGCCTTCGTGCATACGGGGGCGCTGCGGCCGCTGCGCTTTCGGGCGAGTACGTATGCGTACGTTGCCATTTCGGGGCCGGGAGATGCGGTGCTGCACGGGCCTGACCCAGGGCAGCTGCAGGTGGAACGAACGGGAGAGGGAGGCCTTGTGCGGGAGTGAATGCCGTATTTTCGGACGATCAATACACAATGAGGATGCGCTATCGAATTCTAGGTGTGGTGCTGGTTTGGGCTGCCGCGTGGAGTGGCGGTGGGGTGCTGGCGCAGCAAGAGGTCATGCACACCCCGGGAGTGGATGTGAATCCGTTCCGGCAGCTCGGAACTGAATTGCCTACCCCGAACACCTACCGGACGGCCTCGGGGGCGCCCGGCCACGACTACTGGCAGCAGCGCGCGGACTACGACATCCGCGTGAAACTCGACGATGTCGCACGGCGGATCGATGGCGAAGAGCGCATCACGTACTTCAACAACAGCCCGGACGTCCTGCGCTACGTTTGGCTTCAGCTCGATCAAAACCAAAGCGCGAAAGACAGTGACG
>JBIIRP010000235.1:0-2773 GCA_044341475.1 Flavobacteriales bacterium
GGCGTCCACCTCCGAGCTCTACGGGCTTGTGCAGGAGGTGCCGCAGCGGGAGACCACGCCGTTTTATCCGCGCAGTCCGTACGGGGTGGCGAAGTTGTATGGGTTTTGGATTGTCAAAAACTACCGCGAATCGTACGGGATGCACGCCTCGAACGGCATCCTCTTCAACCACGAAAGCCCACTGCGTGGGGAGACTTTCGTCACGCGTAAAATCACGCGGGCCGTCGCCCGCATCCACCTCGGCATGCAGTCCGTCCTCCACCTGGGCAACCTCGATGCCCAGCGTGACTGGGGCCACGCGCGCGACTACGTCGAAGGCATGTGGCGGATGCTGCAGCAGCCCCACGGCGACGACTTCGTGCTGGCGACCGGGCGTACGACGTCCATTCGCCGGTTTGTCGAGATGGCCTTCGGCGAGGTGGGCGTGCAGGTGGTTTGGTCCGGGAGCGGGGTGGATGAGGTCGGACGCGATGCCGCCACGGGCGAGTTGCGGGTGGCCATCGATCCGCGGTATTTCCGCCCGGCCGAGGTCGACCTGCTGGTCGGCGACCCGACGAAGGCCCGGGAAGTGCTCGGCTGGACGCCGACGGTAGAACTCGAAGCCCTCTGCGCCGAAATGGTCGCCGCCGACGTGGCCTTGTTCGAGCGGGAACGCTACCTGCTGGCCGGCGGACATACGATAACCCCAGCCGCCGATTGACGCCATGACGAACGTAGAACGCAGCATTCAGCGCTACCGCACGGCCCTGGCCGACATCGAAACGGCCAGAGCTGCTTGGCCTGATCTCCGCGAGACCCTGGTCCACACCCTGGAGTCGGTGAGCCGCTCCTGCGGTATCACGTGGACCGTCGAGGTGAACGAGGTCTTCACCCACCGCGAATCCGTGGTGGCGAACCTCGGCCGCCGCCCCTCTCCGTTCCAATTCAACCCCGACGCCGCCTACAACCGGCTGATGCAGAACGACCGCCAACTCATGAAAGAGCACGGCGCGCTCATCTTCTCGCAACTCCCGAACGGAGCGGTATCCGCGTGGATGCACCTCCCGGCGTGTGAGGGCATGACTGCGGAAGATGCACCGACGGTGGAGCCGCTGGGCGATTGGTCCATCGAAGACGTGGACGCCTCCGCCATCGACCAGACCATCTCCGCCTTCTTCGACCGTCTGGCCAAATGGGAACACGACGAAGCCAGCTCGACCGACCCCATCGGATTCCGGTTCGGAGCCGGAGAGGAGGGGGAGGGGTAAGGCGCGGCTGCGCCGCGCAGGACGAGGACGAGGTTGAGAACGAGGTTGAGGTTGAGGACGGGCGCGGCTGCGCCGCGCAGAACGAGAACGGCGACGCTTCGCGTCGCAGAACGAGAACGAGGTTGAGAACGAGGTTAACGTTCTGGATGATGTTTAGAACAGTAGGGAGATGCCGCCTGAAAACTCCAACTAGCCGCGCAGCGGCGATAACTCAAACTCAAACTGTAACTCAAACTGCAAACTAGCCGCGCAGCGGCGAAAACTGCAAACTAGCCGCGCAGCGGCGAAAACTGCAAACTCGCGGCGCAGCCGCGCAGCAGCCGCGCCGCTATTCCGCGGTTACGAAGAGGGCGCCGCGGATGCGCTCGATTTCGGTGGCGGCAGCTCGGGCGCCTTGGATGGCGGTGAGTTCGTTGACGCGGGCGCGTTGGAGGGCGAGCTGAAGTTCGCGGAAGTTGAGGGAGTTGATGGTGCCGAAGGCGAGGCGTTCAGCGCCGATGGAGGCGAGGGTAGAGGCGTTGCTTGAGGTGGCTTGGGTGATGCGGACGAGGTCGAGTTGGAGCTCGAGGCGCTGGTGGGCATCTGCGAGGAGGCGCTGGGCCTCGAGGCGTTCGTTGTCGCGGGTCAGGGCGGCGATGTCCGCGCGGATGCGGGCCTGTTCGATGGCGCGTCGGGTGGCGCCGCCGTTGAAGACATTGAAGTTGAGGGTGAGCAGGGCTGAGGCTTGGAGGGTTGAGCCCGACTTCTGGAGGTCTCCGACTGAGAATTGGCTCTGGGCATTCGAGAGCGTGGTGGAAAGGCCTATCACCGGATAGAGGCGGGCTTCGGCCGAGGCCATGCCCTGTTCTGCGATTTGGTGCGCGAGAACGGCGTTGCGGACCGCACGGGTGCCCGCATCGATTCCGGACATGAGCAGGCTCAGGGCAGGGGCTGCCGTCGGGAGATCGAGCGCAGAAGTCAATGTCCACGCTGCATCCTCGGGCTCGCCCATGAGGCGGTTGAGGTTGCGCTGCGCCGTGGCAACGGCCACCTGTTGAAGGAGTAGCGATGAGCTGTCTGCGAGCAGCGCGTTTTCGAACTGCAGGCCGTCGAAGGTGCCGGATGTGCCCACCTCGCGCCGGGCCTGCCACCATGCGATGCGGTCGCGGGAAAGCGCGAGGGATTCCTCGAGGACCCCGACGAGCTCCTGCTGGACCAGGACGGCGTCGTAGGCGAGCAGGACCGCTTGGATGGTTTGCTCGGCGACCAGCTCGTACTGGCCGTCGGCTTGGGCTGCGACGAGTTCGAGGGAGCGCTTGTTCGCGAACATCGCGCCGCCGTCGTAGAGGGTCCAGTTCGCCGAGGCGCCCGCGTTGAAGGACTGGGAGCCGAGGCGCGCCTGGATGAAGGAAGTCGGGTTGCGGGTTTGGTCCGAGACGGCGGTCGAGAGGGAGGAGGTGATGCCCACGGTCGGCAAAGCGCCGGCTGCCCCCCACACGTTGTTGAGGTCGGCGGATTCGGCCTGCAGCCGGGAGATGCGCACGCCG
>JBIIRP010000236.1:0-2768 GCA_044341475.1 Flavobacteriales bacterium
CCGTTGCCACTGAAGTCGCCCGGACACGGGCCCTGCTCGCCTGCATCCCAGATGCCGTTGCAGTTGTTGTCAAATCCAGCGCCCGTCGCCGCGGCCCCAGGATACACGCTGGCATTCAGGTCGTTGCAGTCTCCCGCCGTGGAGGCATACCCGGGCGGTACGGTACAAGCCACCGTAGTAACCGCCCCGTCGCCGATTCCATCGCCATCGGCATCCGCGAAGAACTCCAGCACCGCAAAGCCCTCGTCGACCGCCCCATCGCAGTCGTTGTCCACAAGGTCGCACACTTCCACAGCGTCCGGACGGACATCGTCGCGGCTGTCGTCGCAGTCGTTGCCGTTGCTCACATAGCCCGGCATCTCGCCGCAACCGAACTCCGGTGCGCCCGGGTTCCCGTAGCCGTCGCCATCGGCGTCGGCATACCGGAGGACGCTGGGCTCGACCGTGAAGTGGACCGGTTCGCGTACCGTGTTGCCCACGGCGTCGAGGCGGAGCGTCCACTGCAACGGACCGGTGACCCCCTGCAGGTTCGACACCGTGAACGTAAAACTCCCGGGGCCGCTGAGCGTGGCGGGCAGCCCCTCGATGGTGACGCCCGGCGGAACGCCTTCGAGCACGGGGATGAACGGGGGCTTCAGGCCAGGAAGCACGTCGACTGTGATGTCGAGGGTGCCGGAGGTGCAGACGGTTTGGGCCGCGGCGTTAACGTTCATGAACCGCGGCCGCAAGACGAACAGGCCCAGTTCCATCGACGAGGCAAGCACCAGTCCCGAATCGAAGTAAGGAAAGTTGCCCCACGACCCGTTGAAGGTCGCGGCATCGCTAGCGGGATCGACATCGAAGTAGCCGATTTCCGTGAGGCCTCCCTGCGCGATGGGCGAAAGGGAAAGCATCCGCACGCCGGCCCGGTAGTTCGATTGGAACAGGAGGTTGCCGAGGATGTATTGGTTGTGGTCGATGGCCGGCGTCGTCCCGGTGTGCACGCCGATCAGGGTGGGGTTTTCCAAATCCGCGACATCCCAAATCAACGTCCGGGTCGGAATGCCGCTGTTCATCTCGTCGAGCTCATCCCCCAGCACGAGGTAGCGGTGGTCCTCCGTCAGCCAGCACTGGTGCACGTACCCCAAATTCGCGTAGGTCCGCACACTGATCAGCGAAGCGTCCGAAGCATCCGTGACATCGATGAGTGCGAGTTTGCTCGCATTGGCGGAAAACGCCACCTGCCTGCCTTGCCACGTTACATCCGGCCCGTGGTACACCACCGGTTGGGTATCGTGGGTGTAGCCTGCCTCCCCGAAATCGCCGACGAGGACGGGATTGTCCGGATTCGTCGCGTCGAAGATGAGGAGCCCGCCGCTCGCTTGGGTGGTTCCCATGACGTACAGCCGATTTGACGCCTCGTCCGTGGCGACGTTGTGGGCTTTCCCGAACACGTTGCTCGTTCCCGACGGCGTCAGCACATGGGGAAACGGCGGCTCAAGGGTTCGCAACACATTCAGGTTGAGCACCTGCAGACCGTGGTTCGACGCTTCAGACACGATGTACAGCCGGTCGTTCATCACGCGCGCTTCCCGCCACAGGCTGTTCACGGTCGCAGTCGGGAGCAGACCCACCACCACCGGCGCGTGAGGCACTTCGAGGCTCACCACCGCCATGCCGTTGCGCTCGCCCATCAGCGCGTAGTCGATGCCGGTCTCGGGATCCGTCCAGCCCCAAACGGTATTGCCCCCCGTCCCGCCCATCGCCGCGTTCGGGAGGTGGGCAACGAGGTCCATGCGGTCGCACGGGTAGACGCCCGCGAAGCCGTCGACGCACGGGGTTTGGGCGGCCGCGCGCAGGGTAAGGCCGAGCGCGACCGCGAACACAACGAATCGAAACATTCACTCCAAGGTACGGCGCGCGGGCCAACTTTCTCGCCGCCGCGCGTGTTCTTTGCGCATGCACATCGCTATTACGGGAGGCAGCGGCCTGGTGGGCCGGCACCTCGTTCCACTGCTGATTCAGGCGGGGCACCGCGTTACGGTGCTGTCCCGGACCGCCGGGGCGGGGCGGGCGGTTTGGATTCCGTGGCCGGATCCGGCGAATGCGGAGGTGCTCCGCGGCGTCGATGCGGTGGTGCACCTCGCGGGGGCCACGGTGGCGCAGCGGTGGACGGCGCGGTCCCGCCGGGACATCCTCGACAGCCGCGTGCTGGGGACGCGGGCGGTGGTGGACGCGATGCGGCAGCTCGGGGCCGAAGGGCCGCGGATTCTAGTGAGTGCCAGCGCGACCGGGCGGTACCTGCAGGGTACCGGGCCGCAGGGCGAGGAGGCGCCGCCGGCCGACGATTTCCTCGCGCGGGTCGTGGAGGCGTGGGAGCACGAGGTACGCCAGGCCGACGCCCTTCCCGGGGTACGGACGGTGATGTTGCGGACGGGGTTGGTTTGGGCCGCGGACGGGGGCGTAATCGCAAGGTTGCGGCCGCTCTTCGCCCTCGGCCTCGGCAGTCCCCTCGGCCGCGGGCGCCAAATCCAGCCCTGGATCCACATCGACGACCTCTGCTCCCTCTACGCCACCGCCCTCACCGACAGCCGCTGGCACGGCCCGGTCAACGCGGTCGCCCCCGAACCCCTCACAAACGCCGCATTCACCCGCCTCTTCGCCTCCGCGCTCGGGCGGCCCGCCTTCCTCCCCCCTGTCCCCTCCTTCGTCCTTTCCCTCGCCCTCGGCGAATTCTCCTCCGCCCTCCTCGCCTCGCACAACGTCGCCCCGGAGCGCGCGCTCGGTTG
>JBIIRP010000044.1:0-10243 GCA_044341475.1 Flavobacteriales bacterium
CCTTGCCCGAGCAGAACACCACCGTTTCTACGGCAGCCGGATCGGCCAGGCGCGGATCGTCGATGACCGCGCGGAAACCTCCCGATGCGAAGGCCGCCAGCGGCGACACCGCCTTCGGATGGCGCAAGAGTTTCTTCGGGGTAAAGGCGATGAGCGGTTTGCGGAACGGCCACTTCACTTGCCGGCGAAGCAGGTGGAAGAAGTTCGCCGGCTCCGTCACATTGCACACCGTTAAGTTGTCGCCTGCCGCAAGCTGCAGAAAGCGCTCCATCCGGCCGCTGCTGTGCTCCGAACCCATGCCCTCGTAGCCGTGGGGCAGGAACAGGGCCAGTCCGTTCATCGTCTTCCACTTGTCTTCGGCTGCGCTGAGGAACTGGTCGAAGAGGATCTGGGCGCCGTTGTTGAAGTCGCCAAACTGCGCCTCCCACACCGTCAGGCCCTCCGGACGGGCAAACGCATAGCCGTAATCGAAGCCGGAAACCGCGTACTCGCTGAGCAGCGAATTGTAGGCGGTGAAGCGTGCTTGGCCGTCTGCCACGGCGTTCAGCGGCACAATCTCTTCCTCGCTGTCCTCCGTCTTCACCACCGCGTGGCGGTGCGAGAACGTTCCGCGCTCGACGTCCTGGCCGCTGATGCGCACCGGATGTCCTTCTTCAAGCAAGGTTGCGTACGCCAAAAGCTCCCCGAGTGCCCAATCCAGCGCATCGGCCTCCACCATCGCCCGCCGGTCGGCAAACAACCGCTCCACCTTCTTGAAGTACTTCCGCCCTTCCGGAAGCGCGTGGATGCGCTCGGCACACGTCCGCAGACGGTCTGTTGGAACCCCCGTTTCCAAGGCTTCAACGAGTTCGCCGGGTAGGGCATGGCGGTAGTCCTGCCAGAGGTGGTTGAGAAAGTCGTGGACCTGGGAGGTGGTGATGTCGCAGGCGGCATCGTAGCCGGCCTCCATGCGCTGCCACTGTTCCTGGTAAAGGGTTTCGCCGTAGGCCGTGTCGACCACGCCTTCGGAGATGAGCTGGTTGAGGTAGAGCGCACGCGGGCTCGGGTGGGCCGCGATGGCCTTGTAGAGCGTGGGCTGGGTGAATTTGGGCTCATCGCCCTCGTTGTGGCCGTGGCGGCGGTATCCGAGGAGGTCGATGAAGACATCGCGGTGCCAGGTTTGGCGGTAGGCGAGGGCGATGCGCATCACCTGCACCACCGCATCTGCATCGTCCGCGTTCACGTGGAACACGAGCGCCTGGGTCACCTTGCCGACGTCCGTGCAGTAGGTCGAACTCCGGGCATCGAGGTAATTCGTGGTGAAGCCGACCTGGTTGTTCACGACGATGTGCACGGTGCCGCCGGTGCGGTAGCCGTCGAGCTGGGCCATCTGCACGAGCTCGTACACGACGCCCTGACCTGCGATGGCCGCATCGCCATGAATGAGGATGGGCAGGACGGCGTCCTCGGTGCCGTAGGTCGAGTCGATGCGCGCCCGAGCGATGCCTTCCACGACCGGCCCGACCGCCTCGAGGTGAGACGGGTTCGGGGCGAGGGTGATGGTCACTTCTTCGCCGCTGTCGGCGGTTTGGGTCCGGGAGTAGCCGAGGTGGTACTTCACGTCGCCGCTAAACACCCCTTCCTCGCCGTACGGCTTGCCCTCGAACTCGCAGAAAATGGCTTCGTAGGGCTTGTTCAAGATGTGCGCAAGGGTGGAAAGGCGGCCGCGGTGGGCCATCCCGATGACCACCTCCCGGACACCCGCCCGGGTGCCGGTCTCGATGAGGGTGTCCAGAGCAGGGATGAGGGATTCGCCGCCTTCGAGGGAGAAGCGCTTTTGGCCCACAAACTTCTTCTGCAAAAACTCCTCGAACAGCGTGGCCTGGTTCAGCTTGCGCAAGATCTGCAGCCGGTCCTCGCGGGTCAGGCCCGGGCGGTTTGCCGGCTCGATGTGCTCGCGAATCCAGTCGAGGCGCTCCACCTCGCGGATGTGCATGAACTCGATGCCGATGCTCTGGCAGTAGGTCGCTTCGAGGTGCGCAACGATGTCGCGCAGGGTGGCCGGTCCGAGGCCCACCTGGGTGCCCGCTTGGAAGACCGTATCGAGGTCGCTGTCGTCCAGTCCGAAGTGCGCGATGGCCAAATCCGGCGTGTACGTCCGCCGGGTCCGCACGGGATTCGTGTGGGTAAACAGGTGGCCGCGCTTCCGGTAACCGTCGATGAGCGCGAGGATTTGGAACTCTTTCTGGGTCCGGGGGTCGCTGCTTCCCGCCTCACCGAAGTGGGCGGTCGCCAAATCAAACCCCTTGAAAAACAACCTCCAGCTGGGATCAACCCCTTCCGGGTTTGCCAGATAACGTCGGTAGTGGTCCTCCAAAGCGGAGGGCTCGGCTTGGCTCAGAAAATCGAGTGCGTCCATCGGAGTGCAAAGATACGGTCCGAGGTTGAACGGGAGTCGGGAAAGCGGGGTTTCGGCGTGACCGGATTACGGCCGGTAGCTGAGCCGGGTCCACACCTTGAGCGCCGCCCGCGCCACGGCCCCTTCGGCCAGGAGGCGCGCCGCTTCGATGCGGTCGTGGTCGTGCAGGATGCGCCGCACATGCTCCTCGCCGAGGTCCAAGCGGTAGAACGCTGCAAACACCGGAGCCGGATCGCCCTCGAGTCCCGCCCCGATGGCGTCGGACAGGAGCTGGATGAGGCCGACAGATGCCCGCGCAACCCGCTCGGGATCGAGGTGGAAGTCCTTGACGATTTGGGCCACGACGGCCTCCACGAATCCCGCAGGGTCCGTGCCGGGCGGTAGGCCGCGCGCGCCGAGGAACCGCTCGACTTCCTCGGTCATACCGTCCGCTCGATGGCATGCCGCGTCAGGCCGGCCAGAGCCGACGCGAGTTCCGGATCCCCCACCTCCAGCGCGGCCAGCTCCTCTGCCGCCTCGGCAGCATACCGCTCCATGAGCGCACGCGCCGCGTCGTCCGCTCCGGTGGCGCGCATCGCGGCCGTGACCGCGTCGATTTTGGCCTGCGGCCGGTCGGTAGGCCCCGCCCAGCGGGCAAGCTCCTCCCGCAGGCCCGCATCCCCTTCCGCCTGCGCATGCAGCATGAGGAAGGTCTGCTTGTCGGCCAAAATGTCCCCGCCCACTTGCTTCCCCGTCGCCTCCCCGAACGCGTCCAGCAGGTCATCCTGGAGCTGGAAGGCCAGACCCACGCGCTCCCCGAAGCGGTACCAGTGCGCCACCCGCTCCGCAGAAGCCCCGGCCGCCTCGGCCCCGAGTGCACACGATGCCGCCACTAACACGCTGGTTTTCAGTCGTATCATCTCGAGATAATCCGCCACCGTAACATCCGTCCGGCCAGCAAAGGCCATGTCTGCCTGCTGCCCGATGCACACCTCCAGGGCCGTTCGGTTGAAGCACGCCAGCAACCCCGGCAACCGGTCCGGCCGGCTCTGCGCCAGCGCCGTCACCGCCAGCGTATACATCGCGTCCCCGCTGAGAATCGCCGCCGACACGTCCCACCGGGCATGGACCGTGGGCTGTCCCCGCCGCAGCGGTGCCTCGTCCATGATGTCGTCGTGCATCAGCGTGAAGTTGTGGAACAGCTCCACCGCCACCGCGGCCGGAAGGGCCGCCGCCCGATCGCCCTCCGCCTCCGCCGCCACGAGGGTCAGCACCGGCCGCAACCGCTTCCCCCCGAGCGCCATCAAGTAATGCACCGGGGCATACAGGCCGTGGGCATCGTGTGCCGGATACTGCCCGAGAAATGCCTCAAGTGCCCGCTCTACCTCGGCCCGCAGACGCGCCGTTACCGGATGGTCCATGCCGGTCAACCGCGCCCGCGGCGGATTTGTTCGAGCACATAGTCCCCGTAACCGCTCTTGCGCAACGGCTCAGCCAGGGCTGCCGCCTGCGCGTCGTCGATAAAGCCCATGCGCCACGCGATTTCCTCGATGCAGCCGATTTTCAGGCCCTGGCGCTCTTCGATGACCTGGACGTACTGGGAGGCCTGCATCAGGCTGGTGTGCGTGCCTGTGTCCAGCCACGCTAACCCGCGGTCCAGCCGCGACACCCGCAGCTTCCCTGCCTCCAAATACACCCGGTTCACGTCGGTAATCTCCAGCTCGCCCCGGGCACTCGGCTTGAGTCCGCGGGCGATGTCCACCACGGAATTGTCGTAGAAATAGAGCCCCGGAACCGCATAGTGGGACCGCGGCTGAGCGGGCTTTTCCTCGATGCTCAACACCTTGCCCGTCGCATCGAATTCCACCACGCCATACCGCTCAGGATCACTGACATAATACGCATAGACGATGGCGCCGTCGGGATCCGTGTTCGCCCGCAACTGCCGCCCAAACCCCGGACCGTAGAAGATGTTGTCCCCCAGCACCAGTGCGACCTTGTCGCGGCCGATGAAGTCCGCCCCGATGGTGAACGCTTGGGCCAGGCCTTCCGGACGCGGTTGCTCCGCATACTGGATGTCCATGCCCAGATCCTTTCCGTCTCCAAGCAACCGCCGGAAGCCGGGCAAATCCTCAGGCGTCGAAATCAGCAGCACCTCCCGGATGCCCGCAAGCATCAGCGTCGAAAGCGGGTAGTAGACCATGGGCTTGTCGTAGACGGGCATGAGCTGTTTGCTCACTGCCTTCGTCAGTGGCCAAAGCCGCGTCCCGGACCCCCCGGCGAGAATAATCCCCTTCATGGCGCGCAAGTTCGGCAACCGCCGGCTCGAACCGACACCCCGAATTTCCCCTGCTGCACTCAGGTAGCGTCCGGCGGGCCGTCACCGGTGGAACTTTCCGAACGGCGGCGCAGGATGGCCTCGTGCTGTTCTTCGCCGCGGCCGGGGGCGACGCCGGGATGGATTTGGAGCGCGGTCAGCGCGATATCCTCCTCCTCGTCCAGCAGGTCGATGAAGGGCTCAGCAAACACCTGCGTGGTCATCGACCGCCCGAAGCTCAGCAGCAACGACGGCAGCAAGATGAGGTTCGAGAACATCGCCACGCCGAGAGTGACCGAGACGAGAAGCCCGAGCGATTGCGTGCCGTCGAACTCCGAGAGGGCAAACATCAGGAAGCCGAAGAACAGCACCACCGAGGTGTACACCATGCTGTGGCCGGTCTCCATCAGCGCGAGCAGCACGGCCTTGCGGATGTTCCAGCGGTGGATTTTCAGCTCTTGGCGGTATTTGGCCAAAAAGTGAATCGTATCGTCCACCGAAATCCCCAGCGCGACGCTAAACACCAGGATGGTCGAGGGCTTCAACGGTATGCCCAGCCAGCCCATCAGTCCGGCCGTCACGCACAGCGGCAAGATGTTCGGAAGCAACGAGCTGAGCACCATGCGCGCCGACCGGAACAGGGCCGCCATCAGTCCCGCGATGACCACGATGGCCAGCAGAATCGACACCCGGAGGTTGTCGACGAGGTAGCGTGTGCCTTCGAGGAACACGACGCTCGTTCCGGTCACCGTCACCGTGTATTCCTCGGGAGGAAGGATGGAATCAAGGCGCGGCCGGAGGTCCGCCATGAGGAGGTCCATGTCCCGCGTGCCGATGTCCGCCATTTGGGCACTGATGCGGGTCACGGCTTTCGTCGAATCGAAGAAGCCCCCGACCGCCTCGTCGGACTTTTCCCCGCCGGCATTTCGGAGCCACGGGCCGATGAAGCGCCGATCCTGGGCCGTGGGCAGGCGGTAGCGTTCCGGGCTTCCGTTGTAAAAGGTTTGGACAGCAAACTTCGTGGCATCGACGGCGCTTAGCGACCGGCTGAATTCCGGGTACTCGGCCAGCACGTCTTGCACCTGCTCGACGCGCTTGAGCATGGCCAGAGAGGTCGCACCGTCCGGCTCGCCCGTGTCGATGAGGACCTCAAACGGCATGACCCCGTTGAAGCGCTCCTCCACCCACATCAGGTCCTGGATGACGCGGTCGTCCTCCGGCAAGTCGTCCACGATATTCCCCGTGGTTTCGATGCGCGTGATGCCCCACACACTGATTCCGAGGATGACGGTGGCGACGATGTAGACGGCCGGCCGGTGGAATTGCACCAGGCGGACGAGGCGCTGGATGGCGGCGTAGACCCAGGGCCGGTCGAGGTGGCGTGTGTGTTTGGCCTGCGGAGCAGGCAGCCAAATCATCAAGGCAGGAATCACCACGATCGACACCACGAAAACCGCCATCACGTTCACCGACGCCACGATGCCGAAGTGCTTCAGCACATCCGACTCGGTGAAAATGAACGTGGCAAATCCGAACGCCGTCGTGAAATTTGTCAGCAGCGTGGCATTGCCCACCTTGACAATCATCCGCTGCAGGGCCATGGCTTTGTTGCCGTGCTTCCGGAATTCTGCGTGGTATTTGTTGACCAAATAAATGCAGTTCGGCACCCCGATGACGATCATCAGCGCCGGAATCAAGCTCGTCAGCAGCGTCACCGGGAAGTCGAACAGGCCCATCATGCCCAGCGACCAAATCACGCCGATGAGCACCACGGCAAAACTCACCGCCATCACCGCGACGTTCCGGAAAAACAGGAACAACAGCACGAGGGTCACGACCAGCGCTGCTCCGATGAACCAGCCCACCTCGCCTTTCACCTTGTTCGTCATCTCCGTGCGGATGAACGGCAGGCCGCTCAGATGCACTTCGATGCCGTGCTCCGCAGACCATGCGTCCACGAGGGCGGTGAGGTCCTCAACCACCGTTCCCCGCTGCTCAGAATTGAACTTCTCCGCATCGAGGAACACCATCATCAAGGTCGCCTCGTTTTCCTCGGTCCACAGCAGCCCCCGGTAAAACGGCAGGTTGCGAATCGCCGCGCGCGCGCTGTCTACGAAAGCTTGGTCGGGCGTGCGGCCAGTCCGCATGGCCCCCGGCGCCAGCACCGGTACGAGCTCGAACTTCCGGGCGACGGTGTCCTTCTCAAGGCGGTAGGCGTGGGTGCACGAGAACACCGAATCGATCAGGCCTGCTTCCCCGAGGTCTTCGTCGAAGAGCCGAATGGATTCCGCGAGTTCATACCATGCTTGAAACCCTTCGGCGGTCGCGAGGGCCGGACTTTCGGTGCCGATGACCAGCACACTGCCTTCTGCCCCGAACTGCTCGAGAAACTGCTTATGTTCCTGAAAGGTGGGATGGTCCGCCGGAAGCAGGCCCCCGAAGGTGTACTGCAGCCGGATGTCCGGAATATGCGCTGCGAGCAAGGCCGTGATCGCACCGAGCACCACCAACAGGACATTGCGCTGGCGCAGCACAATGGAGGCAACCTTGTTCCACATGTCGCGGGCAAAGTAACTGCAAAACACGCCACGGCGGCGCCGTACTTTTGGGCCATGGAACAGTTCGACGTCGTCGTCATCGGCAGCGGCCCCGGAGGCTATGTCTGCGCCATTCGGTGCGCCCAGCTCGGCATGAAAACCGCCCTCGTGGAGAAGTACGCGACGCTCGGCGGAACCTGCCTCAACGTGGGATGCATCCCCTCGAAAGCCTTGCTCGACAGCTCGGAGCACTTCCACCAAGCCGCGCACACCTTCGCCGCCCACGGCATCCACACCGGCGCGCTTTCCCTGGATTTCCCGGCGATGATTGCCCGCAAGGCTGGCGTGGTGAGCGACACGGTCGCGGGCATCGACTTCCTCATGAAGAAAAACGGGATTACCGTGCTGCGCGGGGTGGGTGCGTTCGCCGGCCCCCACACCGTCCGGGTCACCCCGGCCGACGGCGCCGCCACCGAGGTGCACGCGCACCATGTGGTCATCGCCACCGGCTCCAAACCGGCATCCCTCCCCTTCCTCCGCCCCGACAAAAACCGCATCATCACCTCCACCGAAGCCCTGTCCCTGCCGGCCCTGCCGAAGTCCATGGCCATTATCGGGGGCGGGGTCATCGGGCTCGAGCTCGGCAGCGTCTATGCGCGACTCGGCACCGAAGTACACGTCATCGAGTACCACGCCTCCATCCTTTCCGCGATGGACCGTGCGATGGGCAAAGAGCTCATGCGCTCGATGAAAAAGCTGGGAGTCGCGTTCCACCTCGAGCACCGGGTGAAAGGCGCGGAGCCCCATGCGTCCGGCGTCGTCGTTTCCGCCGACGACAAGGCGGGCAAGCCCGTCACGTGGGATGTGGAGTACTGCCTGCTGGCCGTGGGTCGGCGGCCCTTCACCGACGGTCTCCAGCTCGAGGCCGCCGGGCTCGCTACGGACGAGCGCGGCCGCATTCCGGTCGATGAGCACACGCTGGCCACGGCCGTTCCGCACATCTATGCCATCGGAGACGTCGTGCGCGGGGCCATGCTGGCGCACAAGGCGGAGGAGGAAGGTGTCCTGGTTGCGGAGGTTTTGGCAGGCCAAAAGCCCCACATCGACTACCGCCTCATCCCGAACGTCGTCTACACCTGGCCGGAAGTGGCCTCCGTCGGCGACACCGAAGAAGAGCTCATCGCGGCGGGAACGCCCTACACGACGGGCACCTTCCCGTTCAAGGCCAGCGGCCGCGCCCGCGCCTCGATGGACACCGACGGACTGGTCAAGGTGCTCGCCCACCGCGACACCGACGAAATCCTCGGCGTGCACATCTGCGGCCCGCGGGCTGCGGACATGATTGCAGAGGCGGTCGTCGCGATGGAATTCAAGGCCGCAGCCGAGGACATCGCGCGCATCTCGCACGCCCACCCCACCTTTACGGAAGCCCTGAAGGAGGCGGCGCTCGCGGCCACCGGCAACCGCGCCCTGCACATCTGATTTTCGCGCATCCCGCCCCACTGAACCCAGCGCACATGGCGCGACCGCTGCCCGACCTCGCAGAGCTCGCTGCCGCCGAGCCGCATCTCATCCTGCTCTTCGACGAGCGGCCGGAAGGGCAGTGCTTCCTAGCGGTCGGGTGCCGGCGATCCTTCGTGCTCGCCGATGCACACCCGGATGGGCTCGCGGCGTTGCAGCGCTTTTTCGACGGGGGCGGCTGGGCTTTCGGTTGGGTAGGGTACGAGGCGAAAGACATGGTGGAGCCGCTGTCGTCGGCCCACGCCGATGCGACGGGGTTTCCGGTCTTGCACTGGACGGAGCCGCGGATCGTCGTCGCTTGGGGCGCGGGACGGGAGGAGCCGGAGGTGGTGGCAGGGGCTGAGGAGCCGGATGCGTACCGGGTGGTGGCGGCGGTGCGGCGCGGGCTGCCGGAAGGGTGGGACCCGCCGGCTCCGGGGGTGCGGCTGCGGCCGCGGTGGGATCTGGCGACGTACCTGCAGCGGGTGGGCCGCGTCAAGCGCCACATCCAGCTGGGAGATGTGTACGAGCTCAATGTGTGCATGGAATGGGGAGCGGACCGGGCCGACCTGCCGCATCCCTGGGAGACCTTCGTTCGGTTGCACCGCCGCACCCGAGCACCGTACAGCACCTTCGTCCGCGCCCACGACCGCTTCTTGCTGTGCGGCTCCCCGGAGCGGTTTCTGCGGCGGCGCGGACACGAAGTCCTCTCCTCGCCCATCAAGGGCACCGCGCGCAGGGGCGCATCGGCGGAGGCCGACGCCGAGGCGGCTGCAGCACTTGCGGCCAGTCCGAAGGAGCGCGCAGAGAACATCATGATCTGCGATTTGGTGCGCAACGACCTGAGCCGCGTGGCGGTGCCGGGATCCGTGCAGGTCACGGAACTGTGCGCCATCCACTCGTTTGCCACGGTCCACCAACTCGTCTCTACCGTCCGGTGCACCTGCCGTCCAGGCACCACCGAAACAGACCTGTTGCGCGCAGCATTTCCCATGGGCTCCATGACGGGAGCGCCCAAATTCAAGGCCATGGAACTCATCGAATCGGTCGAGTCCACGCGCCGGGGCATTTACTCCGGGTGCGTCGGATACCGCGCACCTTCGGGGGATTTGGACTTGAATGTGGTCATCCGGAGCATCGCTGTCCACCAGGCCTCGCGTACGATTTCGGCCCACGTAGGAGGCGCAATTACCGCCTCCAGCGATCCCGAAGCCGAGTATGCCGAGTGCCTGCTCAAGGCCTCAGCTCTCCGTGCTACCTTGTGCGAAGATGAACCGGCCTAACCGCCCGGACGGGCTCGTCAGCCGCACCCGCGAGGCGTTTCTCCGCAACCGCATTCCACTCGATGCCCCGACCGTGCTCGGTGTCAGCGGCGGAATGGATTCGATGTCCCTGCTTCACGCGCTGTGGGAGTTGCGCGTGCCCGTCGAAGCCCGCCATGTGAACTACGGATTGCGGGGCGCCGATTCCGATGCAGATGAATCCGCTGTACGCGCCACCTGCGACCGACTC
>JBIIRP010000045.1:0-10235 GCA_044341475.1 Flavobacteriales bacterium
AGACCGGGTCGATGCTGCGCGGTGGTGCCTGCGGGGTGCGGGAAGATGGCATCATGCCGCGCCGTAGGGTATCTCTGGAAGCCTGTGCGTCCTGTGGTGACATCCTTTGCATCGGGTCCGCCGCCGTGCGGTCCGCCGCCGGACGATTCGCCGCCGTTCGGTCCGCCGCTAAACGGTCCTCCTCCGCCCCAGCTGGAGCAGCGTTGTTCTGCGTGAGGAGTTCCTCCGGTGCGCCGTTATCGCCGCTGTCATTGACGGCGTCACCAGCGTTGCCGTTGCGGCCGTCGCTCTGCGAACTCCCGTCGCTCTGCGAACGGCCGTCGCCCTGCGAACGGGGCAAACGAGCGGTGGGCGGTCGTTCCGTGTAGCACGAAACGAAGTCGCAGGTTCCGTTGTCGCGCGTGGCTTCGGGGTCGAAGTTGCAGGCGTTCGGGTAGGTACACCCGTAAGGAGGAACGACCACCGTGCGCGGATCGGGCCCGATGGCCGTCTTCAGGTTTTCACCCTTCTCGAACCGGCGGGGGTCACATTCTTCGTCGCAAAGGCCGTCTTTGTCCCAGTCGTACAAGCAGTTGCCGTTGCAGTCGCGCATCGGCTGCGGGTAGGTGCACATGGACCAATCCACCACCGACGCCTCCGGATCGAAATTGCATGCCACCGGGTCGACACACCCTCGCCGCTGCCAAAAAGCAATCCGCTCCTCCACCTCGTGGTACCGGATGGCTTCGTCTTGGGGGTACAGAAAGGCGGTCGGCGCACAGTCCACAGCGTCCGGCAGGACGATGCGCACCGAGTCGGGACGGGCGAGGGTCAACCGCGCTGTTCCGAGATGATCCGTCGTAAAGGCCACCGCTTCGCGGTTGCTGCCCGGAAATTCGGCCGCCCCCGAAATGCCAGCGACGGGACTTCCGTCGGCGTCGAGGACCACCCGAACAAGCAAATCGACCGTCCACGGACGGCGGTGGAACAAAAACAGCCCGTCCGTTCCCGACCGGTCAGAAGCAAATACGCCGAGCTGCCCAGACGATGCGGGGTCTTTGACCACCTGCACGCCGAACTCATCCCGGCTCGAATTCAGGGGTTCAGGGAGCACATCTACAGGTGCAGACCAGCCGCTCGTGGACCGCACGCTGTAGAGAAGATCGAGGCCACCGATGGTTCGGTGACCGTCGCTGCTGAACCAGAGGGTGTCGCCTGAGAGGGAGGGATAGGCCTCGTTGCCCGAGGTGTTGACCGACGCACCGCAGTTGACGGGCTCGCCCCAAACCCCGTCGGTCATTCGGACGGACCACAGGTCTGTTCCTCCGTAGCCACCGGGGCGGTCTGAGGTGAAGAAGAGGGTTTGGCCATCCGGCGCGAAGGCCGGATGCGCAAACCGATGCACCCCATCGCAGAACGGCAGGCGCTTCGCCACTTCATACCCTTGCGGCCAGGCGCCCGTCGCAGAAAACAACTGAATCGGATGGTTCAGCACCCAGTTCGCGGGCAACTTCAGGCGTTCCTTCCACGTCGGCGCCACCGGCACATCCGTGCGGCTGAAGACCACCGTGCGTCCGTCCGGATGGAATGCGGGTGTCGCATCGTGCCAGCGGGTGTTCAGGTCGTCCAGGCGCTGGGCGTAGGCGACATAGCTCCCGTCCGGCTGAGGCAGTCCGGTGAACGGTGCCACCCACACGTCGGTAGGCTCCTGCGTGCGCTTCCACAAGCGACGCTGGCTCGCTGTGAAGTAGAGCGAGCTGTCCCGCAGGACCGGTGAGGAGGTCTCTGCAAACCGCTTGAAGCGTTGCATGAAGCGCCATTTGGCCTGGGGGAATGCGGCAATCGGATGGACCTGGAGCAGTTCTTCGGTCGAACGAATTCCTAATGCGTTGATGTCCTGGAGCAACCGGGCCGCGGCGGGTTCGGTAGCGCGCAAAGCCTGCAGGAGCGGGATGGCTTCATCGTATTTGCCCAAGGCAATAAGGCATTCAGCATAGGCAAGTTGCAAAGTGCCATCGAGGCCTCCAGAGGCATCGAGCGACCGGAAACGTGAAGCGGCCTCTTCGTACCGGTGCTGCTTCATGTACAGCAGGGCGAGTTCTCGCGTTGCCGCCGTTGCATCCTTGCCGCGTTCGGCGACTTCGAACGACCGAATGGCATCGGTGTCGCGCCCGTTTGCAACGGCAGAAAGACCTTCTTGGTAGGCGAGTCGTGCGCATCCAGCGAGTCCGAGCAGTGCTGTGATGCTGAGGAGAAGGACCGACCGGTTCATGGCAAGTAATGGGGATGTTGGAGCCGCGGGCGGGCTGCGGTCAGGTCCAGCCCGAGTGAAATTTCATGGCCGCTTCCTACCGGGGAAAGCAGGCCGCTACCCACCAAATCGTAGGCGTACAGCACGCGCATCAGCGGAGTGATTTGCCATTCCACGCTCATCAGCAAGGACCGGGACGTGCGGTAGCCCATGCCCACCCAGATTTGTTGGCCTTTTGCGGTCGGCGAGCCAAACACCTCCATCTGTCCATTCAGGTCGAAGCTCGCATAGCCGTCCCGCACCTGCCGCAGGCTGCACATGGTGCGCACATCGCGTGAAAGGGGCGTTGCAAACGTGGCAGCCGCCGTGAGGTAGGCATGGGGCAGGTGGAAGCGGGCATCCTCGGATCCCAACTTGCCTTCCCCCCAGCGCCACTCCGGAAGAGCGGCCCCCACAAACCACTTGCCATGGGAAGGCTTCAACGCCACCCCGAAGCCCCAAAACGCCACCACGGTCCGGAACATCGCGTCCGCGTACCGGGGATCGCTGGGATCTGGAACCACAAGCGATCCGAAGTCTGCCCGATGCGTGCGAAGTCCGCCCCGCAAGGCAAAGCTCAGTCGGCCCACCGCTGTAGGAAGGTGGTACGCGGCATCTGCCGAAGCGGTGGTGGTGCGGGTTATCCCGATGGCATCGTGGACGATGCTGCCTCCTAACCCGATGGAACGGGAGAACGCGGGAGCATCGACACACAGCCACTGGGTCGTCGGATGGCCTTCGATGCCCATCCATTGGCTGCGCTGGGTTGCCGAGAAGCGGAAATGGTCAGAAATTCCAGCGAATGCGGGGTTCAACGGCAGCGGGTTGAACTGGAAGGCACTCATGACCGGCTGCTGCTGGGAAACAGCCGTCTTCCAGCCTCCTAAAAAGAAGGCGAGGAACAGGATCAGGCGGTGGCACATGGTCAGCGGCGGATATCGATGAATGAAGAGTAGCTGGACCCGTTGTGGGTGAACACGGCGAAATAGGTGCCATCGGGAAGGGGGTTCCCGTCGCTATCCGTTCCATCCCACGAATTCCGGTAGTCCGACGCGACGAATACCCGTTGCCCCCAGCGGGTAAAGACCGCAAACTCGGTGAAGGGGAGCCAGTCGCACGGAGTAGCTGTTCCAAGTTGGGGCCCGATGTTTCCGATTGTGTAGGTGTCGTTGTACCCGTCGTTGTTCGGGGTGAGGCCGGTCTGGAAAACAGGATTTCCGTAGCTGTTCGTGATCTGCACGTTCACGGAGGCAACCGAGGTGTTTCCGCAGCCGTCATCGAAGGTGTAGGTCCAGGTTTGGGTGCAGGGCCCTTGGGTACAATCTCCTGAGGATGCGGTGGAGCAATCCAGTCCGATGGCCCCCGGACATCCATCTGGCGAGAAGGTGAAATCACCGAAGTACGCCGCACAGGATGGCACATCGGTGATGCACTCGAACACAAGGCCCTCCGGCTCGCCCGTGACGATGGGAGCTGTGGAGTCGGTGACGGAAATGGTTTGGCTGGCGGAGGTGGAGTTTCCGCACGCATCGGTCGCTGTCCACGTGCGGATGCGGGTGAAGGTGCCGTAACAGCCGGGAATGCTGTACGTGTCATCGTACGTGATGTCGATGCTCGGCTGGAGATCGCAGTTATCTGACACCGCAGGGATTTGGAGTTCGAGCAGCGGGAGGTCCACACAGGAGACCGCGGTATCCGCTGGAACGAAGGAAAACACGGGGTCTTCCGCATCGAGGAGGGTGATGAGCTGCGTGAACTCGGTTTCGTTGCCACAACTATCCACCGCCAGGTACACCCGCTCGAACTGCCCGATGCATCCACCTTCTGCGGTTTCCGTTTCCGAGAGGACTTCAAGGGAAACCAGCCCCGAGGGGTCTTGCGCCTCGGCAAAAAGCGTAGGGTCGGGGTAGTTCTCGCAGTTGATGAAGACCTCGGCCGCACCGGTCACCACCGGTCCTTGGGTGTCTTCAACATGGAAAAGGGTGGTAGCCGTCGCGGTGTTTTCGCAGCCATCCACCGCGGTGAAGGTGGCCTGAACATCGAACGTGCCCGGGCAGAGCGCCCCGGGGAGCGTGTCGAGCACGGTCGTGAGGGTGAACGGACCGGCGCAGTTGTCGGTGACCGCAGGAACCGGAAGGACAAGGTTTTCGGTGAATTCGACAGTTTGCTCCGCGGGAACGTTTTGGAAAACAGGCGGCTGATTATCAAACACCTCTACACTGAAATCAACCTCTGTAGCATTTCCACATCCGTCCGTGGCGCGGGCGGTTCGGGTGAAGGTGAGCTGGTCCTCGCAGATGAAGTTTGTGATGGTGGGTGGGCCGAGCCAAACGAGTTCGACGACCCCGCTGCAGCTATCCTCCGCACTGAGCTCGGGCCACACGACCTCCTCGACGCACGCAAAAACCGGAGCGGCGGGAGGGTTAAAGGTGATTTCCGGCCCAGTAAGATCCAGGATTTCAATGGATTGTTCGGCGGTGCTGGAGTTCCCGCATGCATCGGTCGCAGTCCACAAACGCATGCGGAAGGTCCCATTCGAGCAGTTGCCGGGAATCGGGCTCTCTTCGTCGACGAACGTCAAAGTGACTGCGGAGCAGCTGTCGATGACCTCAGGTTGGGGAACAGTTTCCTCGGAGAAGTCGGTGCAATCGAGCACAAGAGGACCTAAAGGCTGAGCGAATACAGGTGGAGTGGTGTCGATCAACCGGATGAGTTGCACCCCTTCGCGAGTATTTCCGCAGCTGTCGGTGGCGAGGTAATGGCGTTCAAAGAGGTCGGGGTTGCCGGCGCAGCTTGAGCTCGAGAGCGGAGTGTCGAAGAGGATGACCAGCGAGGCCACACCGCTCACGTCTTGTGCCGTGGTGTGGATTTGGCCGTCCGGATAGAGGGAACATTCCAGCGCAACTTCCTCGAGGGAATCGAAGAGCGGGCCCTGGCTGTCCGCGATGTTCGCCGTAACGATAGCAGTTGCGATGTTGCCGCACAGATCGGCGGCAGAGTAGGTCATGGTAATCACTTCACCGGAGGCGCAACCCGCGGAGGCGCTGGTGTCGGCTTCTTGGATGACGAAGACGGGACCCCCGCAGCCATCTACGGCTTGGAGGTCCGGGAATACAACGGGTTCACCGAGTTCGACCTGAAACGACGGGTTGTAGTCCCCGAAGTCGGGTGCGATGTCGTCGAACACCTCTAAAATGAAGTCTCCTTCGACCGTGTTTCCGCAGCCGTCCTCTGCGCGTGCGGTGCGCAACAAGGTGATCCGATCCGGACACGTGATGTCCAGGGTCACAGGATCGGAAATCCAGTATGCCGTCGGGTTCGGGTCGCAGCCATCGGTGGCATAGGGCGTGGGCCAAACGACATCCGCCGCACAGGTAAAGGGCTCGGCCACCGGCGGATTGAACAGCAGCGTCGGCGCTGTTCCGTCTTCGATAGAGACCGTATGGGTGCGTTGGGCGGAATTACCGCATTCGTCCGTTAGGGTAAAGGTCCACTGGAATTCAGGTTCCGAGGGACACGTTTGTACCACGTTGAAGTCTTGGTCCTCGGTGAAGTTCACGCTGCAGTTGTCCGACGGCTGCAGAGACCAATCAATGGCATTCAGGTACTCCGTCAGATCCCACGCTTCGCAGGCGACGGTGACATCGGCTGGAAAATTCTCGTAGCTGGGGGCCTCTGTGTCGGTGACCTGGATGGTTTGGCTTCCGCACACCACATTCGGCTGACCACACGTGGTGCTACCGCCGGGGCAAACGAACGTGAAATTCCGGGTGTAGATTTCCTTCAACCCTCCAGTGCACACCGGTAGGACCGTGTGCGTGACCACAATGGAATGCAGGGTATAGGTGCACGGCACCGTTCCAGGGCAACTTACGGTCACTCCAGCGGCGTCGGTAAAGAGCGAGCTTAAGAAGGCAAATGTGACATCTTCGCAGGCGACTACCTTCGTTTGAGGATTCAGGGTGGGATTGAATGCCACCGTGCATTGTTGGGCAGCACTTTCCTGAAAACTGCCCCACGCGAAGAGCGCGAGGAGTAAAAGGCACGGATTTCGCATTTAGATTTGCTTGGATAGAAAGGGCTGCAAAAGAAATCAAAAAGAGATTGTTAATAATGTTCAAATCGGTTTATTTGCTATTGGGGATGGCCTTCTTCCTCGCAGGATGCGACATCACCTACCGCGGATGCACGGATCCGCAGGCCGTGAACTACGATGCCATCGCCGAAGAGGATGACGGAACCTGTACCTATGCGGGCAGTGCCGTGTTTTGGTACAATGCCACGACGGCCGAGGAACTCCAGTTTTATGAATCCAACGAACTGACCCTCTATATCGATAACCAACTCATCTCCACCATGCCCACGACGAACTACTGGCTCGTCGCTCCCGACTGCGCGTCCGCAGGTGCGTGGGTGTGGTCGCGGGACCTCGGCACCTCAGACAGCGCCGTGGCGACGTACCGCATCGAGGACAACTTCGGCGATGTGCTGTGGGACGGGGTGGTGGCCATCAACCAGAACGGCTGTACGGCCATCGCTCTGACGCTCTGAGGGTTAATCCTCAGCTGGGCTGGCGAAGTAGGTCTTTTGGCGGAGCAAAATCCAGATGACTCCACACGAAATGGCCGCGTCAGCGATGTTCCAAATCGGGGGAAACACCTCCCGGCCGGCCATCGACCCGATGGGGAAGCCTTCGGGCCAGCGGACCGTGAAGTGGAACATGTCCACGACTTTGCCCATGAGGAGAGGAGCATATCCCCCTTCCGCAGGGAGAAAATCAGCGTAAATCCCCCAGTGGCTCGCGGAAAACAGCATGCCGTAGAAGGCACTGTCGACGATGTTGCCCATCGCGCCGGCCCACACAAACGCCGTTGCAACGCACAAACCCGGATGGGCCTTTTCCTTGAGCAGCCGCGCCAGGTAGAAGCCGATGGCCACCGATGCGAGGAGTCGGAACCCGGTCAGCGCGAGCTTTCCGGCCGCTCCTGGCAACGCCCAACCGAACGCCATCCCTTCGTTCTCAATGAATTGAAGCTCAATCAGTCCGGGAATCATGGACACGCGGTCACCGATGGCGAAGTGGAGCTTCACCCAAATCTTGAGCGCCTGGTCGGCGACCAAGACGGGCAGGACGTAGCGTAAAACGAGTTGAAGCACGGACAGGGGCCGCTTACTGCTGGTTCTGGTTTTTAGCTTCTATGGACATCGTAGCGTGGGGGACCAGACGGAGGCGTTCCTTCGGGATCAGCTTGCCGGTTACGCGGCAGATTCCGTAGGTTTTGTTCCGGATGCGCAGGAGGGCGTTCTCGAGGTTGACGATGAACTTTTCCTGCCGCGCGGCCAGGGCAGCGGTCTCTTCCCGACTCATGGTCTCTGACCCGTCTTCCATCATTTTGAAGGTGGGTGCGGTGTCGTCGGTGCTGTTGTCGTCTTGGTGCGAAAGGGCGCGCTGAAGTTGCGCGTAGTTGTCCTTTGCGATGACGAGCTTTTCCTTGATGAGGGCCTCGAATTCCTCGAGGTCGGAGTCGGAGTAGCGGGTTTCTGCCATGGGAGTTTTCAGAGGGGGCGGAGGTCGATCTTCACGCTCGTTCCTTCCACAAGTTCCACGTTTTCAGCAGATTCTACGGCCATCCAAGCCACTTCTTCCGCCAGCGTTTCGGCGCGAAGATAGTCCAAATTCTGCTCGAGCGCGGCCCGGACTGGGCCATCGGCTTCGACGGTCAAGGCAATGCGGTCCGTGACTTCCAGACCCCGGTCTTTGCGGAGGTTTTGGACCCGATTGACAAGCTCGCGGGTCAGACCTTCTGCCTTTAACTCTGCGTCGAGCGCGAGGTCGAGGGCGACGGTCAACCCGTATTCGGACGCCACACACCACCCTGGAATGTCGTCCGTCGTGAGCTGGACCTCGTGAACAGCGATGGACTCCTCCGTGCCGTCCACGTCGAAGGTCACGCTCCCCGTGCGTTCGAGTTTGCTGACGGCCTCGGGGGAAAGTTGGGCCACCGCAGCAGCTACAGCCTTCATGCGCGTGCCCATCCGTGGCCCGAGTACCTTGAAATCGGCCTTTGCCCGCCGCACGAGCGACACTTCGGCGGTGGCATCGCCTTCGCGAAGGAATTCAAGCGATTTGATGTTCAATTCGGACAGCACGACATCGCGAACGGCAAGCCAACGGGCTTCCGTAGCCGCATCGGCGACGGGCACGAGCAGGCGGCGCAGCGGTTGCCGTACGCGAAGTTTCTCGCGCTTGCGCAAGCTCAACGCAAGCGAAACGCAGCGCTGGGCCATACCCATGCGTGCTTCCAGTTCCGCGTCGATGAACGACGCATCGGATGTCGGGAAAGTAGCCAGGTGCACCGATCCGGTTGCACGGCCCACGCCCGCCTCGAGGTCGCGGAAGAGGCGGTCCATGGTGAAGGGCGCGATGGGCGAGGCGAGCACCGCGACGGTGCGGAGGCAGGTATGCAGGGTGGCGTACGCCGATCGCTTTTCCGTGCCATCGGCCTCCTTCCAAAACCGCCGCCGGCTCAGCCGGACATGCCAATTCGAGAGGTCGTCCACGACGAATTCTTGGATGGCGCGCGCCGCCCGCGTCGGCTCGTAGCTATCGAGGGCCTGTTCCACCTCGGCACTCAAGGAGTTGAGCCGCGACAGGATCCACCGGTCGAGTTCCGGACGCTGTGCGAGCGGAATCTCTGGGCCAGACCCGTCGAATCCGTCGATGTTCGCGTAGAGCGCAAGGAACGAATAGGTGTTGTGCAGGGTGCCGAAGAAGCGCCGCGTGACTTCTTCGATGCCGGCCGGGTCGAAGCGCAGGTTGTCCCACGGGGCGGCGTTTGCCATCATGTACCACCGTGTGGCGTCTGGGCCGTAGGTCGCGAGGGTGGCGAAGGGATCCACGGCGTTACCGAGTCGCTTCGACATCTTCTGGCCGTTCTTGTCGAGGACAAGCCCGTTAGAAATGACGTTGCGGTAGGCGACCCGGTCGAACACGAGGGTGGCGATGGCGTGCAGGGTGTAGAACCAGCCTCGGGTTTGGTCCACTCCCTCGGCGATAAAATCCGCAGGAAACGCGAGGCCCTTGTCGATTTTATCCTGATTTTCAAACGGATAGTGCCACTGCGCGTAAGGCATCGCCCCGCTGTCGAACCACACATCGATGAGGTCGGGCTCCCGCCGCATGGGCCGACCGTCCGGCGCCCGCAAGACGATGCGGTCCACGACGTGCTTGTGCAGGTCGAAAGTCGTGTAGTTCGCGGTGCTGAAATCCCCGGGTACGAAGGTGGCGAAGGGATTTTCGTCCATGAGACCGGCGGCTACGGCTTCTGCGCACGCAGACTGGAGCTCTTCGACCGAGGAGATGCACCGCTCGTGGGTTCCGTCCTCCGTCCGCCAAATGGGAATCGGAATCCCCCAGTAGCGGCTCCGGCTGAGATTCCAGTCGTTCAGGTTTTCGAGCCACTTTCCGAACCGCCCGGTCCCGGTGCTCTCGGGCTTCCATTGGATGGTCGCATTGAGCTCCTGCATGCGTTCCCGTGCCGCGGAGGCCCGGATGAACCAGGCGTCCAGCGGGTAGTACAGCACAGGTTTGTCGGTGCGCCAGCAATGCGGATAGCTGTGGGCGTATTTCTCGACGAGGAAGGCCCGGCCGCGTTCTTTCAGTCCGATGGCGATTTCCACGTCGACGTTCCGCTCGTCACCGTCGCGTTGTTCCGGTTCGTAGTCGGCCTTCACGTACCGGCCAATGAGCGGTCCGACGCGGAAGCGGCCCTGCAAATCCACGAGCGGCACACCGTGACCGGCTCCGTCGTCTACGAGCAACGGAGGGACGCCTGCGGCCGCTGCTGCCCGGGCGTCGTCCGCTCCGAAGGTGGGCGCCGTATGCACGATGCCCGTTCCGTCCTCCGTCGTCACGAAATCGCCCGGAATCACCCGGAACGCTTCCGCCACGCGGTCCATGGGCTGG
>JBIIRP010000237.1:0-2749 GCA_044341475.1 Flavobacteriales bacterium
GCTGGAGTGGACGAAGATCCACCTGAACCACTACCTCCACGTGCTCGAACAGCATCCGGAGTTCGCCGCGCTCGATGCGCCGGACCGAGCGGCGTGGTGGATGGAACACCGGCCGGTGGCCCGGGTGCAGTACTTCGAAGTCCGGGATGCGTGGGGCCCGCTTCACGGGTGGGATGTCGATCAGGTGTGGTGGGCCAAATGGGCGCTTGCCGTCCTCGCCGTCCTGGTCTTCTTCGTGCTCGACATGCTGCTCCTCGCGGCCTTGAATGCCCGCGACCGCTGGCCGCTGCTCCTCGCCTTGTACGCCTGCAGCGGCGTGTGCATGGCGGTGGGGGTGGGTATCGTCCGCGGACCTTCCGGCTATGCGCTGGCCCGGGAATTCCTCGGCTTCCTGCAGTCGCCGTTGCCGTCGCTTTTCGTGGCGCTCGTGGCCCGGTTCCGGCCAGCGGGTCAGTTGTAGACCCGCAGGATGGGGGGATTCCAGCTCGTGTAGTAGCGCTGGAGCGAGAGGGTGGCGGGGCCTTCGGCTACCGTTCCGTCGAAGATGTACCACTGCGAGGTGCTGCAGGTGTCGGGGTCCTGGAGGAAGATGCCGTCGTCGCTGACTTGAACCTGGCAGCCGGCGGCGATGTCGTAGGTCGAGTGCCGGTCGAGCGCGACAAATGTGTCCGTGGTGTAGCGGTAGACCACGATTCCCCGCGATCCGCCCGCGACCAGCACGTAGCCGGTGGGGACGTTGAGGTTCATGTAGGCCGGGAGGTTCACATTCAGCGTGAAGTCGACGGGCACATAGGGAATGTCCTGGACGTCTCGGTTGCAGCGCGTTTGGAGCAGGAGGCCGGCAAGGGCACAGAGGGTGACCGACCGCAGGAGGCGCGTTTTCACGGTGCGAAGGGGTTGCGGGCGGTGCCCGGGGTGTACTGTTTGCCGTAGTTCGGCGTGGCGTAAGCGAGGTCGGCGGTAGCGCCGGCGGCGAACTGGGCACGGGCGAGGGAGACCATGGCCGCGGCCGTGGCTGGCCGGCCCACGCACCTCCGGCCAGGACCCTCCAGCAGCGGTGCCATCCGCTCCGCAGCATCTCCCACGAACCACGCCCGCTCCCCCAGGTCCACCCCGAACCGCAGATGCGCCGCCGGTCCCTCCCCGTCGAGCACGACTGCCCGCGGCTCCGTGAGCCGCTCCCACCCCCTCCCCACCCTCCGGTAGGCCGCCGCAAATACCTCCCACCGCCGCGCATCGATAACCCCCACCGCCACATCGCCCTCCGCCAACTCGGCCACCTCCGGCCCCAGCTCCAGTCCCGCCACACACACCGCCGGCGTCTCCACCGCGACGACGGGCACCCCCCAGGCATGCGCAAACCCCTTCGCCGTGGCCAGCCCGATCCGCAGTCCCGTGTACGACCCTGGTCCGATAGACACCGCTACGCCCTCCACCTCCTCAGGCCGCCAACCGACCGCCTGCAACCCCCGGTCCATCATGGGCACCAGCTCCTCCGCATGCACATAGCCCCCCTCTTCCATCCGCGCATCCGACCAAACACACCGCTCCCCCTCGGCCACGGCCACGGAACACGTTCGCGCGCTGGTCTCAAGGCACAGGAGCCGCATCGTCTTTCTTGCCGGTCGTGATGGCATCGCCGTCGGTAAGCGTGCGAGAAATCGTTTCGTACGGGCCCGTGATGACCTCGGCCGTCGCCTCGAGGCCGGACACGACCACGATGTGCCGGCTGTCTTGCAGCCCGGTGCGCACGGGGGTCCACACCGCCTTGCCGTCGCTCGACACGAAGACGCCGGTCGTGCTTTCGTCGCCTTCGCCGCGGGTGGTGACGGCTTGGAGCGGCACGGAAAGTGCTCCGGACGCCCGGTCGGTGAGGATTTCGACGGTGGCGCTCATCCCGGGCCGGAACGGAGACGCGGCCGAGTCGGACCCGGCGAGCGCGGCGTAGCTGGCCGGGTCGATGCGGATCTTCACCGAGAAGTTCGTGACCTGGTCCATGCCGAGGCCGGCGGCGCCGGTGGCGTTGAGGGCGGTGTTGCCGATTTCTACCACCGTGCCTTTGAACGTCGTTTCGCGGTAGGCATCGACCTCGACATCGACCGAATCGCCCAGGCCTACCCGGACGATGTCGCTTTCGTTCACCTCGACGTGCACTTCCATCGCCCCGAGGTCCGACACCTTCATGATGACCTCACCGGCCATGAATCCCGTGCCTTGCACGCTTTCGCCGACCTCCTTTGCGAGGGCCGTGATGGTGCCGTCTTGCGGGGCGCGCAGGATGGTGCGGCTGAGGTTGTCGCGGGCTTCTTGGACCGAGGCCTGGGCGCTTTCGATGGCAAAGCCACCGGCGGCGACAGCTTCGCGCGCGGACTTTTCGCCGGCTTCCGCCGCGCGGTACGTCGATTCCGCGGTGTCGAAGTCCGCGTCGGACAGGATGCGCTCCTTGTGCAGCTGCTGGGCGCGGGTCCAGGCCTTTTTTGCGGCGAGGAAGGCCGTCTCGGCTTGCGCCAAACCGGCCCGCGCCGTTGCCAAATTCGACCGGGCGGTATTCAGCCCGGCCAGGGCCCGGTTGAGTGCCGATTCGTAGAGGTCGGGATTGATGACGACGAGCAGGGTGCCTTTTGTGACCCAGTCGCCTTCTTTGACGGGGAGTTGAAGGATTTCGCCGCTGACCTGCGCGGTGATGGACACTTCAGAAGCCGGTTGGATTTTCCCGGAAGCGGTCACCCGCTCCACGAGGTCGCGGACT
>JBIIRP010000238.1:0-2740 GCA_044341475.1 Flavobacteriales bacterium
TTCCCGAGGCCGGCATCCCAGGGACCGTCTCCACCGCTTCTTGCCCGAGGGGCAGGAGGGAAGAGGACGAGAATGGCGGGGAGGACCGTAAATGCGCAGATGTAGGCCACCCCGACCCCGATGGCCGTGTACAGGCCGAAGTTGCGGACCGGTGCGATGGCCGCCGTGAGCAAGGTCAGAAAGCCGATGGCAGTGGTGGCAGAGGTCAGGAAGGTGGCCAGGCCCACCTCGCGGTACGTTCGGCGCAAGGCCTCGGGAGGCGCGTGGCCGTCGAGTTGTTCGTCGTTGAAGCGGGCAAGGATGTGCACGACATCGCTGACACCGACCACGAACAAGAGGGTCGGCATGACGACGGTCATGATGTCGATTTGGCCTCCGGCAAGATGCAAAATACCTAAGGTCCAGACCGCACTGAGCAGCACGATGCCGATGGGAGCCACGACGCCCACCCACGAGCGGAAAGCGATGTAGAGGAGCACGGTGAGCAGGACCAGGCCTACGACGACGAACAGAATCAGCTCATTCCGCAGGGTTCCGATGTAGTGGCGCTGGGCAAGGGCGCGGCCGGTGGCATGAAGCCCTGGGAAATCCGCGCGGAGGCTGTCGATGGAGGCCGCGAGCGCATCGCACCCTTCTGCGCTGAGGGCGGGAGCATGCTGGACGACGATAGCGCAGGCGGTTTGGTCAGCGGCAATCGCGTTGCCCAGGATATCCGGCCGGCGGGCAATCCGGATGCTGTCCGCGCGCAAGGCTTCGGGTCCGGATTCCCACCGCAGCAAGGGCCGTTTGAAGACAGAACCGCCGAAAACAAGGGGTTCTGCGATGCGTGTCGGACTGATGACCTCCACCACATGCGGACAGCCGAGCAGCCGGTCCGTCAGTGCATCTACCCGGCCGAGATACGCCGCATCGTAGACCGTTCCGTCCGACTCCAGCGCGATGAGCACGAAGTCGTTGTCGGTCGCGAACTGATCGCGAAAGGCCCGATAGTAGGCGGTTTCCGGGTCATCCGACGGGAAAAACTGCTCGAAGTCGTAGTTGACGACGAGCTGCGCAGCCCGGTATCCCGCAAAGGCCGTCCAAACGCCCGCCACCGCGATCACCGCCCACGCCGCCCGGCGCCACTTCGAAGGGAACATGCAGAGCGAACACCTCGCAGGCAGCAAGGTTCACCGGTAGGCAAAAAAATGCCCCGGCCGGAAGGGCCAGGGCATCTTCATCCTCGCGAGGAGCTTACTTCACTTCCTCGAAGTCGACATCGGTCACTTCCGCATCCGCCGTTTCGCGCGTTCCGGCAGAACCCGCGTCACCGCTTTGTTGCTGTGCCGCATACATGTCTGCGCTTGCGGCTTGGAAGGCTGCGTTGAGCGCCTCGATTCCGCGGGTGCAGCCGTCCACATCCTGCGACGCATGGGCCACTTTTAGGTCGGACAGAGCGGTATCGATGGGGCCTCGCTTGTCCGCAGGAATCTTGTCGCCAAACTCCTTGAGCTGCTTCTCCGTGGAGAACACGAGGGCATCCGCCTGGTTCAGCGTGTCCGCCTTTTCGCGGGCGAGCCGGTCCGTCTCGGCATTCGCCTCGGCTTCGCGCTTCATCCGTTCGATGTCGTCGGCGCTGAGTCCGCTCGACGCTTCGATGCGGATCTTCTGTTCTTTCCCGGTGGCCTTGTCTTTTGCGCTGACGTGGATGATGCCGTTCGCGTCGATGTCAAAGGTCACTTCGATTTGCGGTACACCGCGCGGTGCAGAAGGGATGTCAGACAGCTGGAACTTCCCGATGGTCCGGTTGTCGCGGGCCATGGAGCGCTCGCCCTGCAGGACGTGGATTTCCACGCTCGGCTGGTTGTCGCTCGCAGTAGAGAAGGTTTCGGACTTCTTCGTCGGGATCGTGGTGTTTGCCTCGATGAGTTTCGTCATGACCCCGCCCATGGTCTCGATGCCGAGCGACAGCGGTGTCACATCGAGGAGCAGCACGTCCTTCACGTCGCCCGTCAACACGCCGCCTTGGATGGCGGCGCCGACGGCCACCACCTCGTCCGGGTTCACGCCCTTCGATGGCTCCTTGCCGAAGTAGGTGCGCACGGCTTCCTGAACCGCCGGGATGCGGGTCGAACCACCGACGAGAATGATCTCATCGATGTCCGACTTGTCGAGGCCTGCCGCCTTCAGGGCAGAAGCGCACGGGGCGATGGTCCGCTTGATGAGTCCATCGGCGAGCTGTTCGAATTTGGCCCGCGAGAGCGAGCGCACCAGGTGCTTCGGAATGCCGTCCACCGGCATGATGTACGGCAGGTTGATTTCCGACGTCGTGGTCGACGACAGCTCGATTTTTGCCTTTTCAGCTGCATCCTTCAGACGCTGGAGGGCCATAGGGTCCTTCGACAGGTCGAGACCGCCGTTTTCGTCTTTGAATTCTTGGACCAAATAATCGATAATGACCTGGTCGAAATCATCGCCACCGAGGTGGGTGTCACCGTCCGTCGAGAGGACTTCGAAGACCCCGTCGCCGAGTTCGAGCACACTGACGTCGTGCGTTCCACCACCGAGGTCGAAGACGACAATCTTCTGGTCCTTTTGCTTCTTGTCGAGTCCGTAGGCCAGCGCTGCCGCCGTGGGCTCGTTGATGATCCGGCGCACATTCAAGCCCGCGATTTCACCGGCCTCTTTCGTGGCCTGGCGCTGCGCATCGTTGAAGTAGGCCGGAACGGTGATTACCGCCTCCGTGACTTCGTGCCCGAGG
>JBIIRP010000239.1:0-2728 GCA_044341475.1 Flavobacteriales bacterium
CGCTGAGCACCCGCAGCCGGTAGATGTAGCTGAAGTCGCGGAGGATCACGCAGCAGCAGGCAAGCACCACGCCGAGGGTGGCCCGGGGCGTCCACCGGAAGGTCCGCAGCAGGTCGCCTTGGGTTGTGCCGCTGGCGTCGACCGGGCTGTTCCACGTCGAACTGAGCATCCACGCGGCGATGCCTACCCCGATGGCGATGGGAACCAGCGCCTTCCACCCCTTGAAGAACCGCTGCAGCGCGTCCGGGCCTTCGCGCCGGGCGGGCAGGAACCGCAGGGTGCCCCGGAGGGCTTTGCGGGGCAGGCGCATCGGGGCGGGTAGGCGGCGCGGCATGGCGTGAAGGTACTGCGGCAGTGGGGTTGCGGGTTGCGGCTTAGGCGTACACGCGCGTTCCTTCCGTGCAGTTCGTGCACATGGCGATGCTCGCGCGGTCGGCGAACAGGGTCCGGCGAAACGCCGCGTACGCCTCGCCGCGCCAAATCTCCCGAAACGGCTCCGTGCCCACCGTGCCCACGACGTGGTGGGCGTCTTTGTCAAAGCAGCACGGCACTACGCGGCCGTCCCACGTGACCACGGCGCCCTGCCACATCCGCCAGCACCGGCTCGCGAGGGGGTTGCGGAGGCGCCACGTGCCGTCGGCGGACCGGTCGTACCGCCTCAGCCGGGGGTCGTCGGTGAGGAGGGGGTGGCCGTCGTGGGGGGCATCGATTTGGGCCGTCTTGATGACCCACTCGTCTACCCCGGCGCGGCGGGCTGTCTCTGCCAGCTGCGGCACCTCGTGGGCGTTCGGGCCGACGGCCAAAAACTGCCAAACCACCTGCGGCCCCCGCCCCCCCGCTCGGCGCTTCGCCTCCACAATCGCCGCCGTTCCGTCCATCACCTTGTCCAGCCGCCCGCCCCGCCGGTACGCCGCGTACGTCTCCTGCGTCAGCCCGTCCACCGCAACGATCAGCCGGTCTAATCCGCTCTCCACCAGTGCTTCCGCTCGCTCCTTCGTCAAAAAGTGCGCATTCGTCGACGTCGACACATACACCCGATGCCGCTTGCACGCCGCCACCAGTTCCGGAAACCGGGGGTGCAGCATCGGCTCGCCCTGGTGGTACAAGCTCACGTACACGAGCGTCGCACCGGCCTCGTCCAGCACCCCCTCGAGCACCTCCGGCGCCAGCATGCCTGTGGGCCGGGTGAACGACCGCAACCCCGACGGACACTCGGGACAGCGCAAATTGCACGATGTCGTCGGCTCGATGGAGAGCGACATCGGCCCTCCGGCGATGCGCACGTCCCGCCCTCCTGACGCGCTCGCCCGCAGGTAACTCGCCCGCAGCAGCGCGAGGTTGCGCAACCGGCGGGGGGTCAGGGGCAGGAGGCGGCGGAGGCGGTCGGAGAGCATGGAGTTTGAGTTCGAGTTTTCAGTTTGCAGTTTTCGCGGCTGCGCCGCTGGTTTACAGTTTTCGCGGCTGCGCCGCTGGTTTTCAGTTTGCAGTTTGCGCGGCTGCGCCGCTAGTTTATAGTTTACAGTTTTCGCGGCTGCGCCGCTGGTTTGCAGTTTACAGTTTTCGCGGCTGCGCCGCTGGTTTGCAGTTTACAGTTTTCGCGGCTGCGCCGCTGGTTTGCAGTTTACAGTTTTCGCGGCTGCGCCGCTGGTTTGCAGTTCATAGTTACAACCCTTCGTCCCCAACCTCAACCTCAACCTCAACCTCGTCCTCAACCTCGTTCTGCGGTTGGGTTTACCTTAGGCGCATGATTTTGATCGCGGACACGTTGCTGTCGGAGGAAGTGTTCGATGAGCACTTTGTCTGTGATTTGGCCAAATGCAAAGGCGCCTGCTGCGTGGAGGGGGAAAGCGGCGCTCCGCTCGAGGAGTCGGAGATTGCGGCCATCGAGGCGGTGTTTGAGGTTGTGCGGCCGCTGCTTTCGCCCGAGGCCCTTGCGGAAATCGAGCGGACGGGGTTCTTCGAGGTGGACGATGACGGGGATTTTGTGACGCCGACCGTCCACGGGAAGGCCTGTGTTTATGCCACCTTCGATGCCGACGGCACGGCGAAGTGTGCCTTTGAACAGGTTTGGCGCAGCGGCAAATCGAACTTTCCGAAGCCCATCAGCTGCCACCTGTATCCTATTCGGCTCCGCACGCTTCCGGACTATGTGGCGCTGAATTACCACCGCTGGCCCATTTGCGACGCGGCCCGGACGTGTGGGGCGGCGCACAAGGTGTCGGTGCTCGAATTTTGTCGGACGGCGTTGGAGCGGCGGTTTGGTGCGGCATGGTACCGGGAGGCCGCGGATGCACTGGAGGTTTGGCGCGCGGAAGGCCGATGAAGGGGGTGCGCTGGGCGTGGTGGGTGCTGGCGTTTGCTGGTTTTGCATGCCGCACCGCGGCCCAAACCCTCGTCCCGCTCCCCGCCCTCTCGACGCCCGACCACGACATCGCCATCGGCTGGGACGGCACTTCGCTCTATGTGAACCGGGTTGCCGGCGACTTCGAGGCAGGTCCTGGCGCCGAGCGGCGCGATGTGGCTGCCCTGCGCGGTGTGGGGTTCACCGAGTTTTCTGCTCCGGAGCGGCTGTCGCTTTCGCCGTTTGATGTCGCGCCGTGGGGAGGGACTGGAGCGATCGCCCACGTCGCCGTCGATCCCGCGCGCGGGATGGCCGTGTTTTCTGCGCGCAACGCCGCCGGCGACTTCGACCTCTACGTCGTTCACCGGGGGGAGCAAGGCGGTTGGA
>JBIIRP010000240.1:0-2724 GCA_044341475.1 Flavobacteriales bacterium
GTGGATGCCGTGAATTCGTCGGGCGGGTTGGCCGTGCCCATGCTGCTGCGGGCGCTCGGATGCGAGGTCGTCGAGGTGCACTGTGAACCGACGGGGGAATTTGCCCACAATCCCGAGCCGCTCCCGGCCCATTTGGGCGACCTCATGGCGGCCGTGGTGCAGGAGGGTTGCGACCTGGGCATCGCCGTCGATCCGGACGTGGATCGGCTGGCCTTCGTGACGGAGCAGGGGACGTGGTTCGGCGAGGAGTACACGCTGGTCGCCGTGGCCGACTACGTGCTGGGGGCCACCCCGGGACCGGTGGTCAGCAACCTGAGTTCGACCCGCGCCCTGAAGCTCGTGGCCGACCGGCACGGGTGTGCCTACACGGCCAGCGCCGTGGGCGAGGCCCACGTCGTGGCCGAGATGAAGCGGGTCGGCGCCGTGATCGGCGGCGAGGGGAACGGCGGCGTCATCTACCCGGCGTCCCACTATGGGCGGGATGCTCTGGTCGGGATAGGGCTGTTTTTGAGTCATTTGGCCCGCGCGGGATCGACGGCCTCGGGGCTCCGCGCCAGCTATCCTGAGCTCGCCATGTCGAAGGACAAGGTCGACCTGCCAGAGGTCGGTGTCGAGCGGGCCCTCGAACGCCTCATCGCCGCTCACCCGACAGCCACAGTGACCACCATCGACGGCGTGAAGTTCGACCTCGACGAAGGCTGGGTCCACCTGCGGCGCTCGAACACCGAGCCCATCCTGCGGATCTATGCCGAGGGGGTGGACGAGGGGGCCGCGGCCGGTTTGGGCGCCCGATTCCGGGCGCAACTCGAAGCGTATCTGAACGAAGAATTTACCACAACTTGCTGATCCTGAACACGCAATGAACGTGTACCTGGACAACGCCGCCACCACACGCATCGCTCCGGAAGTGCTCGCCGCGATGGTGCCCGTTCTGCAGGACGTGTACGGCAACCCGTCGTCGAGCCATGCCGAAGGGCGGCGCGCGCGGGTCCTCATCGAGCAAGGCCGTCGGAGCATCGCGGCCCACCTGCATTGCCATCCGTCGTGCCTCGTGTTTACCTCCGGGGGGACCGAGGCGGACAACCTCGCGCTGATTGCCGCCGTGCGCGATCTCGGCGTCGAGCGGATTTTGACCTCGCCGGCAGAACACAGCGCCGTGGGCAAAACGGCCGAATCCCTGGCCCGCCGCTTCCCCGTGCAGGTCGAGCACGTCGACCACCGCCCGGACGGGACCGTCGACCTCGAGCGGCTCGCTGCGCAGCTTGCCGACGGGCCCAAGACGCTCGTGAGCCTGATGCACGCAAACAACGAGGTGGCCGCCATGCAGGATTTGGCGGCGCTCGGCGCCTTGTGCCGGGCGCACGGCGCCCTGCTGCACAGCGATACGGTCCAAACCATGGGCCACTACCGCTTCAACCTCAGCGAGCTTCCCATCGATTTCATCACGTGTTCCGCGCACAAGTTCCACGGGCCCAAAGGCATCGGGTTCCTTTACGTGCGCCAGGGCCTGCGCATCGGCGGCCTCATCGAAGGCGGCAGCCAGGAGCGTTCCATGCGCGGCGGCACGGAAAACCTGCACGGCATCGTGGGGCTGGCGGCCGCGGTCGAGAGTGCCTACCGCGACCTCGAGGCCCACGAGGCCCACATCCGCGCGCTGAAGCAGCGGATGGTGGACGGCCTGCGGGCGCGCGTTCCGGGGGTGCGGTTCAATGCGGAATCCGACCGGGAGGACCGCCTGTACACGGTGCTGAACGTCTCGTTTCCGCCCCATCCCCACGCCGGGATGGCCCTGTTTCTGCTCGATCTCGAGGGCATCGCGTGCTCGGGGGGGAGCGCGTGCTCGAGCGGCGCGACGCTAGGTTCGCACGTGCTGCGGGCGCTGGGCTACCACGATCCGGGCCGGGCGAGTTTGCGGTTTTCGTTCAGCCGATTTACCACGGAAGCAGAGATTGACCGAGCGCTCGACGCCATCGAGCGGGTGCTCGTGCGGATGCCGGCGGCGAACCGGGGCTGAGTTGCGTTACCTTCGTTTCTGCAACTGCTTGCCTCATGCCCATCAACTCGCTGTTCAATTGGTACATCCGGCGGCGCATGGCGCACATCTCGCTCGTCCGGGATCAGCCGGTCGAGGCGCAGCTTGCGGTGTTTGCCGAGCTGATGCAGCGGGCAGCGGGGACGGCGTTCGGCAAAGAGCACGGTTTCGGCGAAATCCGGACCGTGCGGGATTTCAAGCGCCGCGTGCCGGTGCGAACGTACGACGACATCAAGCCGTGGATTGAGCGGGCCCGGGCAGGGGAGGAGGATGTGCTTTGGCCTGGCCGCACGCAGTGGTTTGCCAAAAGCTCTGGAACCACCGCCGATCGCTCGAAATTCCTGCCCGTCACGGAAGACGCGCTCGCGAGCTGCCACTACGCGGGCGGCAAGGACCTCCTGGCCCTCTACTGCAGCCAAGTGCCCGAGGCGCGGCTCTACCAGGGCCGGAGTCTGGTGCTCGGCGGTTCGAGCGAGCTGCACCCCGACGGGAGCGGCGGCTACACGGGCGATCTGAGCGCCATCATGATCCGGAACCTGCCATTTTGGGTCGAGGCGCGGCGCACACCCGGCCGCGACATCGCGCTCATGGCGGAGTGGGAGCGGAAGGTGGATGCCATGGCGGAGGCGACGCGGCGCGAAGATGTGCGGGTGCTGGCCGGTGTTCCGAGTTGGATGCTGGTCGTGGCCAAA
>JBIIRP010000242.1:0-2713 GCA_044341475.1 Flavobacteriales bacterium
GAAGTCGAGCATCACGCAGGTCCATCTGAGCAACGGGGACCAAGCCCCGCTTTGGCGGACGATGATGAAGAACGTCTACTCCATGCAGGCGTTCGGGTTAAGCCCAGAGAACTTCCGGCTCGACGTGTGGTACAACGATCCGGCAACGGGCATCGATTTGAACTACATCCCCCGCGAGCCGCTTGACGGCACGCTCCTGCTGCAGTTGCTCGGACTCGACCGGCTCGACATCAACGGCATGTCGCAGCAGGACGGGGTCTTCGATTACGTGGACAACGCCGGGACGACAGGGGGAACAATCTCCAGCGCGACCGGCCGCATCTTCTTCCCCTCGACCGAGCCGTTTGGGGCAAACCTCCGGCGCGAAATCGAAACGCGGGTGACCGATCCAGACCGGGCAGCGGCCCTTATCCAGACCCTCGTGTTCCAACCGCTCTACGACTCGACGAAAACGGCGGCCCAGCAAATTCCCTCGCTCAACCGGTACCGCATCAAGGGGCAGTTCCAGAGCCAGAGCTCGTCGGAGATTTCGCTCAACGCCATGAACGTGCCCCAGGGGTCCGTGACGGTGACCGCGGGTGGCGTGAAGCTCGTCGAAAACCAGGACTACACGGTTGACTACAACCTCGGCCGCGTGCGGATCCTCAACGACGGCCTGATGGAATCGGGCCGCACCATTCAGGTTTCGCTCGAGAGCAACTCGCTCTTCAACATCCAAATGAAGACCATGATGGGCACGCGCTTCGAGTACGTGCTCAGCGACAAGGCCCGCTTCGGGACCACCTTGCTCAACCTGCGCGAACGGCCGCTCACGCAAAAGGTGAACATCGGCAACGAGCCGGTCAAAAACACCATCGTCGGTGCGGATTTCCAGTGGCAGCGTGAGGCCCCTTTCTTGACCGAGCTCGTCGACCGGCTTCCCTTCTATACGACGACCGCGAAATCGAGCATCGACATCTCTGCCGAGGGGGCCTATCTGATCCCGGGCCACAGCCGCGCCGTGGGCGAGGAGGGCAACGCCTACGTGGACGACTTCGAGGGCAGCCAGTCGGCCATCGACATCCGCAACGTGGCGCGCTGGTTCCTGGCCTCGACGCCGAAGTTGCAGCCGTCGCTCTTCCCGGAAGGCGCGCTCGAGGACAGCTTAGCCTACAACTACAACCGGGCCGCGCTTTCGTGGTATACCATTGATCCTCAGTTCTTCCGGGGAGGGGGATTAGAAGATGGACAGGTGTCTGCGGACCAAAAAAGCGACCACCGGGTGCGCGAGGTCCTCGAAGGCGAGGTCTTCCCGAACCGGCAGCTTCCGACCGGTACGCCGCCGAACATTCCCACGCTGGACCTGACGTTTGTGCCCGACCAGCGCGGACAGTACAACTACGAGCGGCCACCGGGCCTGAGCGGGGTCTCGGCCGGTCTGACCGAAGACGGGTTGCTCGAAGACCCGGCCTCGCGCTGGGGCGGCATCCAGCGGGCACTCACGACGACGGACTTCGAGGCGGCGAACATCGAGTACATCCAAATGTGGCTCATGGACCCGTTCAACGAAGACTCGGAGAACCTGTCCGGCGGCGAGCTCTACATCAACCTCGGCAACGTGTCGGAAGATGTGCTCAACGACAGCCAGCTCGGCTACGAGAACGGCCTGCCTTCGGCCACGAATCCCGACCTGCCCACCCTGACCTCGGTGTGGGGGGTGTACCCGGATCCTGCGACGTTCAACGTGGTGAATGCCTTCGACAACTCGGCGGGGAACTACGAGCTGCAGGATGTCGGATTGGACGGTTTGGCGGACGCGGATGAGCGGGTGTTTTTCCAGGACTGGCTGACGGAAATCGGCTCCTGGCTGACGGATGATGCGTTGAACGCCGTGCAAGCTGACCCGTCCGCAGACAACTTCGCCTACTTCCGCAGCCCCGCAGCCCAAGCCGCAGAACTCGGCGTCCTCGAGCGCTACGCGGACTACAACGGCTACGAGGGCTACCCCATCACGTCCACGACCATTCCGAACACGGAAGACATCAACCAGGACATCACGCTGTCGACCATCGAGAGCTACTACCAGTACAAGGTATCTCTGCGCCCCGGCGACCTCGGCGAACAGAACATCGGACGCAACTACATCACGGACTCGTTCGAGCAGACCGTGACGACCGCGAACGAGGAGACCCGGACGGTGCGTTGGTACCAGTTCCGCATCCCGGTGCGCGACTTCGAGCAGCAGGTGGGCGGGATTTCGGATTTCCGCTCCATCCGCTTCATCCGGATGTATATGAAGGGGTGGTCGGAGCCGGTGACGCTGCGGTTTGCGCGGCTGGAACTCATTCGCGGGGAGTGGCGCCGCTACCTCAACTCGCTGGCGCAGCCCCAGGAAATCGAGCCGGGGGATCCGGAGAACACGTCGTTCACGCTTTCGGCCGTAAACATCGAAGAAAACGGCAACCGCGATCCGGTACCCTACGTGACGCCGCCCGGCATCATCCGCGAGATCGACGTGGGCACAGCGAACCAGCGGCGGCTGAACGAGCAGTCGATGGAACTTGCGGTCTGCGGGCTGGAGGATGGCGATGCGCGCGGGGCGTACCGCAACATCAACTTCGACATGCGCATGTACAAGCGCCTGCGCATGTTCGTGCACGCGGAGCCGGGCCCGGACGGTACCCCGCTGAACGACGGGGACTTGACGGCCTTCGTGCGGCTCGGAAGCGACTTC
>JBIIRP010000241.1:0-2713 GCA_044341475.1 Flavobacteriales bacterium
CAGGTCATCATCGAGGGCTTCACCCTGAACACCGCAGTGGTGGACAGCGTCCGGGTCGAACCCGGCCTCATCCCCCGCCCCACCGACCAACGCTTCAACGCGAGTCTCCTGTTCCAAGACGAAATGCCGGGCAACCCGGCCTACAAGGTCCTGGTCAGCCTGTACTTCGGCACGGGCCTGCCCTTCGGTCCGCCGGACTACAACCGCTACCGCGACATCCTCCGCACCCCGCCCTACCGCCGGGTGGACATCGGCTTCTCCCGCGACCTGCTCGTGGGCGACGAACGTGGCCGGTCCGGCTTCATCGCGCTCGAGATCTTCAACCTCCTCGGCATCCGCAACACGATCAACCACACGTGGATCGAGGACGTGAACGGACGGCTCTATGCCATCTCGAACTACCTGACGGACCGCCGCGTGAACCTCAAGGTCGGGTTCACGTTCTAAACCTTCGCCGGACGCGTGCGGCTTACTGCCGGATCCAGCGGGCCGCGCCGCAGGACGATCCGTTGCAGCGCAGCACGTGGTAAACGCCGGGCAGCCAGTTCGCGGCATCGACCGCGCCCGTGCCGAGCTGTCCGTCGTGGATGCGGCGGCCGGCGGCGTCGAAGACCACGATGCGGTCCGTGGGCAGGCCAGCCACCGTGAAGCCGTCCGCTGTGCCCGGGTTCGGGTAGAGGACGGGGGCTGCTGCGACCTCGGGCACACCGACGACGGGGCAGTCGCCGCCGTACAGGTCGAGCGCGTACGTGTTCGTCACGGGGACGTCCGGGTCTGCAAAGCCGAACCGGATCCAGTGGATGAGCGCGTCGAGCCGCTCGGGATCGCCGAGGGCATAGGCGAGCTCGATGTTCGCGGAGGGGGTGGCGAAGCTGAGGGTGTAGCAGCGGGTTTGGTCCAAACACACCTCCTCCCCCCACACCGTCCACACATTGCTCGCGTCGAGCACGACCTCCCCGGCGGCCACGGGCGTCGTCTCGCCGAGTTCCGTCAGCGACCACGCCAGCTCTACGGGGGAATCCACGCCGAACGCGGACATCCGCACCTTCACCGGCAGGCAGCCCTCCGGCCCGGTGCCGGCATAGCTGAACGTGCGCGGCGTCCACACGGCGTCGAACGTGCAGTCGAGCACCTCGCCGAAGCCCGTGTAGAGGTCGAGCACCGCCGGCAGGCCCGACCCGCCGGGCAGATCCGGCATGCGCTCCAGCGCGTGGAAGCTCTCCTCGGCGATCCCGAAGTAGGTCACGGCCTCGCTCGCCCACACTGTGCCCGCGGCATCGCGCAGGGTCCACGAGGGATACGAGAACTCGGCGAACGTCGGATTCGCGACGAGGACCCGCACGAGGGAGGTGTCGAACGGGTCGAGCCAAACTCCTTCGAGCTGCAGGGCGTCGCAGGCTGGGGTTTGGGCTGCCGCGCCAGCGGGCAGCAGGCAAGCCAGAACGAAGAGTCTGTTCATGAGTCCGTTAGATGCGGTGGAGGGCCGTGCGGAATTCGTCTGGAGTCACGATGGGGATGTGCCACTTGCGGCAGCGGTCGTATTTCGCCGGGCCCATTTCCGGACCGGCGACGACCGCGGCCACCTTCGGCGTCACGTTCGGGATCGCCCGCAGCCCGAGGGATTCCGCCTCAGAGCGCAGTGCGTCCTTCTCGTCCGTCCCCATGCCGGACATCACGAAGCCGTCGCCGCGCTGCAGCTTCGCCAGCGGCCGCGTGGGCGACCAGCGCACCAGCGGATGCACCACGACGGCCGGGGTGCGGCGCAGGCCGCTGCCGCCATGCAACTGCACGGGATAGGACTGCAGGCGCGCTGCCCGCAGGAGGCCCGCGAAATCGCTGACGCCGAACTCCGCCATCGCCCGCACCACGACTTCCGCGCACGCCCGTGCGTCGCTCTCCGGGTTGTGGTGCTGCAAGGGGATCTGGAGGTGCTGGGCGAGGCCCTTGAGGCCGTGCTTCGGCAGGTCGGCCCACGCGAGCCGCGCGAGATCCCAGCTGCAGTAAAACACGGGCAGCGGCCCGGTCCACCCGGCTGCATCGAGGGCCACGCCGAGGTGGCGGCGTTCGACCGTCGAGGCGTTGTGGGCCACCAGCGGCGCATCGCCCAAAATCGGCTGCACATCCTCCCACACCTCCCGGAACGTGGGCGCCTGCATCACGTCCTTCAGGGTGTACGGCAGATGCCAGCGTTGCCAGTCGCCAAACTCAGCAATCGCAGGCCGCACGCGCGACCGGTAGCGGCTCACCTCCTTCCCCCCCTCCATGACCACAACCCCGACCTCGCACACGTTGCCCGTGTCGCTGGTCGCGCATTCCAAATCAATCGCCGCAAAGCGCATGCTGCAAAGTTACTCCGGATTCGAGGCCTCCCCACCGCCGCACAGCGCACACAGCTCGGCATAATCCACCACCCGCACGCCGAGGGTTTCGGCTTTTTTGAGTTTGGAGCCGGCGGCCTCGCCGGCCACGAGCACATCCGTGCTCCCGCTCACCGACCCGGTCACCTTGCCGCCGTGCGCGCGGATCATCGCCGTCACCACTTCCCGCGACACCGGATGTGTGCCCGTGATGACGAGGGTCAGGCCCGCCAGCGCGTCGCCCGCCTGCTGCGCCTCGCCCGTCAGCTCGAGCTGCACGCCGGCCGCCTTCAGCCGCTCCAGCTCCCGCCGGTGCTCCGGCCGCTCCGCCCACGCCACCACGCTCCGCGCGATTT
>JBIIRP010000243.1:0-2711 GCA_044341475.1 Flavobacteriales bacterium
TAACGCCGCGAACGGAACCACCGGCCTCCACCCCTTGCAGGGACGGCGGCTCACGAACCTCGGCCTTTTCCGCAACTACGCCATTGCCTACCTCCGCAGCATGCCCCGTGTGCATCCGGACATGCCGTTGCTCGTGCGGCAACTCCAACCCACCACGGAGGGCATCCCCCTCGAAGTGTATTGCTTCTCCGTCGCAAAAGACTGGGTGGCCTACGAAACCCTGCAAGCCGACATCTTCGACCACCTGTTCGCCGCGCTGCCCCACTTCGGCCTCGAAGCGACCGAAGGTACCCACACTTCTCCCGCGTGACGGTTACTCCTCGGTAGACGAACCGAGGGTGGAATAGACGTTTTGGACGTCGTCGTCCTCTTCGATCCGTTCGAGCAGCTTTTCGACCTCAGCGGTGGCCTCCGGATCCAGTTCCTTCGTCATCGTCGGAATGCGTTCGAGGCCGGATTCGAGGATTTCGATGCCCAACTCTTCCAGGGCCTTCTGCAAGTTCCCGAACGCCTCGAACGGTCCGTACACGACGATGGCCTCGCCGTCTGCTTCCACTTCTTCGGCGCCGTGGTCGATGAGCTCAAGCGCGAGGTCGTCGGCATCACGCCCCTCACCGTTCAGTTTGAAGAAACACATGTGCTGGAAGAGGAATTCCACGCTCCCTGTGGTGCCGAGTGCGCCGCCGAGCTTGTTGAAGTAGCTCCGGACGTTTGCGACCGTGCGGTTGTTGTTGTCCGTGGCGGTTTCGATGAAGATGGCAATCCCGTGCGGTCCGTAGCCCTCGAACGTAACCTGCTTGAAATCAGAAGTATCCTTGTCGGTGGCCTTCTTGATGGCCCGTTCGACATTGTCCTTCGGCATGTTCGCCGCTTTGCAGTTCTGCAGCACGGCCCGTAAGCGCGGATTCATGGTCGGATCGGAGCTGTTTCCGTCCTTGATGGCCATGATAATGTCTTTGTTCAGGCGGGCGAACGTCTTTGCCATCGCCGCCCACCGCTTGAATTTGCGTTCCTTCCGGAACTCGAACGCCCTGCCCATGGTCTGTAGTTTTCGCTCCAAATATCCTGCGACCGCTGCTATTTTGGTCCGACCTTTGCAAAGGAAATCCTGCTTCCAATCGTACTGCGTAAATGAACCGTTCCTTGCCCATCTTCCTTGCCAGTGGAATACTGGGCGTGTTCGCATCCAGTTGCACGCACGCGCCGTGGAGGCCCACGGGCGACGAGCCACCCATCGTAGTGTACGAATGCGAACCCGGCACCATTTACTTCCAGCAGGACATCCTGCCGCTCCTGCAGTCTGCATGTGCCCAAAGCGGGTGCCACGACGCTTCTGCTGCAGAGGGAATCCGGCTCGACAGCTATGCAGCCATTTTCCAATCGAGCGAATCGAACCTTGTTGTGCCAGGCAATCCAGGAGCGAGTGAACTGTGGGAAGTGCTCGTGGAAGACAATCCCGATAAGATCATGCCCCCTCCCCCGGCGTCGCCCTTGAGTGCGGAGCAAATCGACCGCATCTGGGACTGGATTGACCAAGGGGCATTGAACCTCTCCTGCGAAGGCGGGTGCGATACCCTGAATGTCACCTTTTCTGGAACGGTCCAGCCCATTCTCGCCGATCGCTGTGTTTCGTGCCACAGCGGCGCTTCTCCGGACGGAGGCGTGAACTTGTCGTCGCATAGCGGGGTGGTTTCTGCGGTCGATACCCGAGATCTCGTAGCCGCTGTGCGCCAAACGGGTGGTGGTGTCGCCACCATGCCGCCCTCAGGCAATCCCCTCACCGAATGCCAACTCCGTGCGATTGAGCTGTGGATTGCGGCAGGCAAACCGAACAACTGATGCCGCGCCTCTTCTTTGCTCTCGGCGCATCCCTCCTGCTCATGGGATGTTACTACGATATCGAATCTGACCTGTACGGGCCACCGTCAGCGTGCGATACCACCGCGGTCACCTTCGCCGGACACATTGCCCCCCTTGTGGCAGCGGAATGTGCTGGATGCCATTCGGGAGCCTCCCCAGACGGCGGTTTGACACTCGACGGACATGCCTCGATTTCCGCGGCGTTCGTCGATGGCGCTGCGCTCGACCGTGTCAGTCGGAGCGCGGGCAGCAGCGGGGCCATGCCTCCCTCAGGCCCACTGCCTTCCTGCGATGTCACCGTCCTGCGCGCATGGGTCGACGCGGGCGCACCCAACAATTGAAACACACCTTCCCCTGTATTTTCATGAAAACTCCCCTCCTCTTCTCGCTTGTGTTACTGGCTTCAGTCGGTTCGGCACAGCAGTTTATGACCCGTGCGGGCTCGGTTTCCTTTCATTCCTCCACTCCTGTAGAGGACATTTCAGCGACGAATGCCCAGATGAGTGCCGTTCTGAACACAGCAGACGGGGGCTTCGCATTCCAGGTTCCCATCCGGGGCTTTCATTTTGAAAAGGCCTTGATGGAAGAGCATTTCAACGAGAATTACATGGAGTCCGAGAAGTTCCCGAATGCCACCTTCAAGGGAACGGTTTTGGGCTGGTCAAATGCATGGGCAGACGGGAAGCCTCACCAGGTCCAGGCGAAAGGAAAACTCTCCGTACACGGCGTGGAGGTTGAACGCACCATTGCCGCCACGGTGCAGAACAAAGGTGGGAAGTGGGTCATTCAAGCCCGGTTCGAGATTCCTACGAAAGACCACAAGATTTCGATTCCAGATGTGGTTCGGGAAA
>JBIIRP010000046.1:0-10123 GCA_044341475.1 Flavobacteriales bacterium
TGGATGTTCTCGACATTGACGGGGACGGAGACGATGACGTATTAATGGGTTCGAATTCTGAAGATCGGGTTGCTTGGATTGAGTGCTTGGGCAACTCGACGTATTCTGCAGTGCGCACGCTCAGCTTCAGTGCTCAGGCGATTGATGTTCAATGGCGTGATATCAATGGGGATGGAGCAGTGGATGCAACATGCATTACGAATGACGACAATGAACTGCTGATTTGGTACCAAAACCCCTCGACAGCTCAAATTACGTTCTTCCCACCTGTGGACCTGGCCTCCAACGTAGATGTCGCGAGCTTAACCGCATTTGATTGGGGAGACATCGATAATGATGGAGATGAGGATGTCGTACTTACTGCATGGTGGAATCCGTCCTTTGTAGGCATTCAAGATTCCGGAACTCTAACTTGGCATCAGATAGCGAACCATACAGGTTCTCTTGGAGCTTCGGTAAACGCATTCGATGTCAAGTTCCACGACACTTTTGGTGACGGGTACCCTGAGATTTTTTTCGGTAGTTGGGACTACAACACCTCCTTCGTCAACAATGTGAATGGCGTTCCAAACCAATTGCGCGCGAAGGCACTGCATGAGCTCAACCCTCAGACGTTTTCCAGCACTACCGGTGCGTATGTCCGGAGTTTGGACCTCATCGACATCAATCAAGACGGTGTGGCTGAATTGATTACCTGTCGAGACAACGCACCAGATGGGGTCTATGCTATCCAGTTTGACGATCCGTTCAGCCCCTCTCGTCAAATAAACCTCATCCCCCAAGTATATCAGGGAGGCTCGCATGGTCACGAATGGAACATTCGGGGAACTTCCTGGTCTGATTGTGATGGCGATTCGGATCTCGACATGATTTGTGTAAAACCAGCAACGGGAGAGCTTTACTTCGTTGAAAATCTCCTTGAAACAACTGGATGCACGAACAATGATGCGATCAATTTTGATAACGACGCTACCATGGACGATGGTTCATGTGTTTTTGCCGGAGAACCATGCAGCGATGGATTGAGTTCAACCTACAACGACCAAATCCAAGCCGATGGAAACTGTCTGGGGCAGAGTTTCAACGGTGAAAACATCCGAAGGATTAACTGTGGATATACCCCTGGCCCCGTGGTTGACGTTGAAGGAAACACGTGGCAACAAGAAACGACTCTGGCACTTGGTGGGGGCAATTACTGGGGCGGGGGCGTCGGCAGCAATCCAAATGATCTCATCATGGGCCACATTCGATACGATTTGATAGGATACAATATCCCAGTGCCAGCACCTGGCGAGTACCTCCTACGATTGCATTTCGCCGGCATGCGAGGTGAACTGAATTCGCTGGGCCAACAGGTTTTTCATGTTCTTGTGGAAGGAGACACGGTAGTATCTCACTTAGATATGTTCCAGTTCGCCGGAAATCGGCGCGCCAATCACTTCGCGATTGAACACTTTACCTCTACCCTAGACACCTTGATTTCCTTGCGATTGCCAGTTGTCACCTGGACCAATGAAATTTCTGGCATCGAAGTTTTCCAATACACAGGAGATTGCGTCGATTTAGACTTGGATGATGTCTGTGATGACATTGAAATCTTCGGTTGCACTGAACATTTGGCGTGCAATTTCAATCCCAGTGCCACGGAAAATAATGGAAGTTGTGAAATCGTTTCGTGCGCAGGCTGCACGGATGTAACGGCTTGCAACTACGACACAACCGCAACCTATCCAGATGCATCTTGCCTCTATGCAGCTCCGGGATATGGCTGCGATGGAGTGTGTTTAGCCGATGCGGATGGTGATCTTATCTGCGATGAATTTGAGATAGCTGGGTGCACCTACCCGCATGCTTCAAATTATAGTCCTACGGCATCGGATGACGATGGTTCATGTGTTTTTGAGGGGAGCACAATGGTCCTAGGATGCACCTATACGACAGCATGCAACTACAATCCGTTAGCAACTTTTGATAACGGAACGTGTGATTTCCCATCCCCAGGGCGCACCTGCAATGGTGAGTGTATCCACGATTCAGACGATGATAACATCTGTGACGAATTAGAGGGGTGCACAATTCCCTTTGCATGTAACTACAATGCAGCAGCAATTCAAAACAATGGATGTTGCATTTTCCCTGAACCCGGAACGAATTGTGATGGAAACTGTATCGCTGATAGTGACACGGACGGAATTTGTGACGTCCTAGAAGTTCCAGGGTGTACCGATGAAAATGCTTGTAATTTCAGCCAATTAGCAACCGACGATAATGGAAGTTGCGCCTATCCTTTACTTGGTGAAAACTGTGCGGGAACTTGTATTTCCGACTCCGATGACGATGGGATTTGTGATGGAAATGAACTTCCCGGATGCATGGATTCCATGGCTTGCAATTTTGACATATTAGCCACAGAAGCAAATGGTCAATGCATGTACCCACCAATGTACTTTGACTGCAATAACGTTTGCATAAACGACGCAGATAGCGATGGGGTTTGTGACCAATTAGAAATAGAAGGGTGCACGTATTCTATTGCGGTCAACTTCAATTCACAGGCAAGTGATGATGATGGTTCCTGCGTTTTCGGCGGGTCTTCTATTCCAGGATGTTTTTACTCAAATGCATGCAACTACAATCCAAATGCCACATTGAACGACGGGACTTGTGTATTCCCTTCACCTCACCTGGATTGCAACGGCGAATGTCTTCTTGACTGCGATGGAGATGGAATCTGTGATGCATTTGAAATTCCCGGATGTCTTGATCCAAGCGCGTGCAATTACTTACCTGGCGCAACAGATGGGGTTGACAATTGTGAGTTTATTTCATGTTCAGGATGCACAGAATCAACCGCGTGCAACTACGATTCTGAAGCTTTGTATGATAACGGGACGTGTGAATTCACTTCGTGCGTAGGCTGCATGATTGAAGATGCATGCAACTTTCAACCCGAGGCGTTGATTCCTGATGCCTCGTGCGAGTTCTTGACCTGTAGCGGATGCACATACAGCGATGCAGATAATTTCGACCCGACCGCGACTATTGATGATGGGTCTTGTGTGTGGGCCGGGGTTTTAGCTGGAGCAACACAAACGGGGTATTCAACAGGCTATGCGGATGCAATCGTCATAGCAGAGGAGGAATGTGACGAGGAGGTACTAAGTGCATACAACCAGGGGTTAATGCTTGGGGTGTCGTTGAGTGGAAGCAGTTCTCAATCCTGCGGTCCAGGGACAATTTGGAATCAACAATACCAATTATGTCTTCCGGAGCCCTTTTGCATGGGTGATCTGAATGATGATGGAGTGATTTCCGTAATCGACATCCTTCTGCTGCTTTCAGTCTATGAAACCCCGTGCGATTGATTTGCACGCTGCTACTTCGAAGAAGTTAAAGGGGGGGTCGGGGCTTTTGTTGCCGACTCGATTGCAGCACACCGATGTTTTGGGTGCAAGCAACTTTCTTCTGCAGAAGTATTGATTACGTCTCAATCTAGCCGCGCAGCGGCAAAAACTCAAACTCAAACTCAAACGTCAACTCCAACTCAAACTAAAACTCAAACTAAAACTCAAACTCGCGGCGAAGCCGCGCTGCCGCGCAGCAGCGTATGTGGAGCCGGCGGGGGTCGAACCCGCGTCCAAACAAGGTCGAACCGTGCTTTCTACATGCTTATCCGGTGATTGATTGTCGGCGGGGGGCTGACCATCGGCAGTCCACCTTCCCGCTTAGTCCGTGAAGTTTCGCGCGAGGCGCCGGACGCACCTGTTGCTAGATCCATTTGTCCGATACCCCATCGCCTTCACGGAAGGATCCGTACGTGAAGACCGGGGCAGCCCGTTCCGTCACCTGGTGGCGGAATGAGGCCTATCGACTGAGTCGATTAGGCTGCGAGCGCGTAGGAAGTGTTGTCATTTCTGACTGGAAAGTTCAAGATTCACGAGCTGGGCTTCCAAGTGCTCGGCATGCTTACATGATTAGACATCTTGCTGTCAAATCCAAAATCGGCCCCAGAAAAAAAGAACGTCTCGAAGCAAGCAACTCACACGACTTCCTTCGTGTTGCTTGGATGGTCAAATGTAGTGCCGAAAAAAAGCCTGACCTTGTACCGCCTGCCCATGAACCGCTTCCGATGCCGCCTCTTCTTTTGGGCGTTGCTCGCCCTAGGCGTGCAATCGCATGGAAAAGCGCAGGTTGAAGACCCATTCACGGTGCGATTCGGAACCCAACAAACCGGCGGCATCGTCTTCCTTGCGAATGCCAGTTTGTCATGCGGGACCTCGAACGGGTGCAGCGCCGCCCAGGCCTCCCTCCCGATTACGGGCAGCGCACAGGAAAACAACAACGCCTTCGACATGGCCTACATCGATGTCGATGGGGTCGCGGGGACGTGGAGCTCGAGTTCGGACAGTCTCGCGCTGGGCACGTGCGCAGAAGTGGTGTGGGCGGGGTTGTATTGGGCGGGGCGCGTGGAGTCGTCGACGCCGAATTACGGGCTCCGCGATGAGGTGAAGATCGGGGTGAACAGCGGGGCGTACGTGGATGTGGTGGCGGATGAGCTCTTCGACTACGATGCGGGGTTCTTCGATGCATACTTCTGCTTTGCGGACGTGACGGACCTGGTGGCCGGCGGGCCAGCGGAGGCGCGTTTTTCCGTGGCCAACGTCGTGGCGCAGCAGGAAAGCGAGTGCTGGGGCGGGTGGACGCTGGTGGTGGTGTACGCGGATGCTTTGGCCCCCATGCGCAACATGACGGTGTTCGATGGATTTGCATTCATCACAAATTCAAATCCTTACGACGAGGTGGATGTGCCTATCGCCGGGTTCGTCACGCCCCCCGTCGGCCCCGTAGACTTCCAGCTCGGCATCATCGCCTACGACGGCGACCGCGGATCGACCGGCGACCAAATGGGCTTCAACGGCGGCAACGGGTTCCAGTACATCGCCGACGCCACCCACCCCATCGACAACGCCTTCAACTCGACGCATGCCACCGCGGGCGTGCTCAATCCGTGGCGCATCCCGGCTTACGCAAACACGCTCGGGCACGACGCGAACATCTACACGCCGAACAACGCAGGATTTGCGTTCCTGGGCAACGGCGCGACCTCTGCTGTCATCCGCGCTTCGACGGGCGGCGAAAGCATCATGGTCCAAACCCTGACCTCGGTGATCGACGTCTACGAGCCGGACCTGCGGGCCACCGTGTTCATCGAGGACCTGAACGGCGGACTCGCGGAGCCCGGGGACGTGCTGGAGTACACGGTGGTGGGCAAGAACGTGGGGTCGGACGTGGCGGTGGGGACGTACATCACGGACACGCTCGATCTGCGGACGACCTACCTGCCGGGTTCGCTCGTGATGCTGGCCGGGCCGGGGGTGGGACCGATGAGCGATGCGCCGGGCGACGACCGAGGGGAGTATGTGGCTGCAGCACAGGCCGTTCGGGTGCGGGTCGGGAGTGGGTCGGGGGCGGTGGGCGGTGGGAGTTTGGCCGCGGACCCGACGGGCGAGGACAGCGTTGCCTTCCGCTTTCGCGTCACGCTGACGGAGGATTGCCTCGTGCTGCAATGCAACGGCACCCTCACCGGAATCGCCCACATCTTCGGGGAAGGGAATATCTCGGGCAATGCCCAAACGAACGGCGGCGCCAGCGCCATCACCGATGCGAACGGGTGCCCGGTCGATGCGGTCACGGAGGTCTCCGTCTCGACGGGCAACTGCGCGCCGGTGGAGGTGACCCCGGTCGGGACGGTGTGTCTCGGGGACGATGTGGAGCTGTTCGTGCCGGCGTTCGGGGGGAATCCGCTGGCGACCGCGCTGGCGAACTACAGTTGGTCCGGGCCTGGAGGGTTCAGTTCGACGGAGGCCGTCGCGCTGGTGCCCGGCATCACCCCCGCCACCGAAGGCGTGTACAGCCTGGAAATCACGTTCGACGGGCTCGATTGCTTGCTCGCCACCGCGGCCTACACCCTCGACATCCACGTGCCGGACCCCGCCTTCGATGCGCCCGCCGACCAATGCATCACCGACCACGCCTTCGACTTCATCGCCACGGGCGCGCTCTACCCCGGCGCGGTCTATACCTGGACGTTTGAAGGCGGCGCGACCGCCGTGGGGGCCGGTGTCGCCGGGGTCACCTTCGCCCAACCGGGGTGGCAGACGGTGACGCTTGAGTTGACCGAGCTGGGGTGCACGGCGGAGGTGAGCGATTCGGTGTTTTTAGAGCCGATGCCGGTGCTGGACATCTTCCCGGTGAGTGGGGTGCCGGCTGCAGGATGCGTCCCGGTGCTCGTGTCGCTGGCGGATGCCGGCAGCGGCGCAACCCTCTCCTACCTCTGGAACTTCGGCGACGGCACGAGCAGCACGAATCCCGCCCCGGTGCACATCTACGACACGCCCGGCACGTACGACCTCACGGTCTCGGCCGCCGCGGTGGGCGTCTGCACGGCCACGGTGCAATTCGTGATCGAGGACGCCGTCCACGTGCAGGCGGATCCGGTCGCCGGATTTGAGCTCGAGCCGAACGTCGTGGACGTGCTCGACGGCGAAGTGACGCTCACCTCGCTGGCGGATCCGGCGACGACCTGCACCTACTGGATCTCCGATGGCGGCAGTCTCGCCGGGCATTTCGGCGTCTACACCTTCCTGGAGGGGGGTACGTTTGAGGTGGTCCAAACCGTCGTCGATGCCCTCGGTTGCACCGCCACCGCTCGCGCAGAAGTCGCCGTAAACGGAACCATCTTCTTCGCTCCTTCCGCCTTCTCCCCAGACGGCAACGGCCTGAACGACGTTTGGCTTCCCACCGCCACCGGCACGACCGCCTACCGGGTCGACGTGTTCAACCGGTGGGGCGAACGGGTCTGGTCCTCCGAGGATCCGCGGGAACCGTGGCTCGGACAAGTCAACGCAGGCACCCACTACTCCCCGGACGGCCTCTACCACTGGACCGTGCTTCTTTACGACCAACTCGGCTACCCCCACGACTTCGCCGGCACGGTGGTGCTCCTTAGGTAGCCCCCGATTGGGCGTAGCTGGCGAGGTAGCGGTACGGCGCGTTGAGTTCCCCGCTGAGGGTGGTTTCCGTCGCGGCGAAGAGCACTTCGTCGCTATCGCCCTCCACCAGCAAGGGAATGACGTGGTCGAGCAGCTCCCGCCCGAACCCTTCCGATGCATCCCGGGGCAGCTCGCAGGGGAGGTTGTCCACGGCCATGACGGTGATTGCTCCCGGCGCATTAAAAGCGACTTCGCGCTCGGTCTGCGGGTCGTAGCCGTAAATGGGCTCTGCGATGGTCGAAGCGCGCAAGGTGCAGGCCACGGGGCCGTCAACGTCGCAGCTGATGTCCGCCACTACACCGACGCGCCAGTCCGGGCGCCGCATGTCCTCGTGGGTGAAGAGGAAGGGAGAGCCTTCGCTCCAAAAATGGCCCGCGATGTACAGGTCTGCATGGACCGCATAGTCCATGAAGGTGCTCCGGAACTCGGCCGGGTCCGCGACGAATTCGGTGAACGAAAACCCGCCGTGGAGCCGGTGGGCATTGTAGTCGTCCACGTTCAGGTGGGCATAGACCGGTTCCGAGAATCCACCGCGGACGAAGTCGTCCTTGTGCACTTCGCGGATTCCGAGCGCATCGAGGATTTCCTTCGCCCCGCTGCCGACCCGCCCAAACCCCGTCAGCAGGATGGCGAAGTTGCTGGGCAGTTGGATGTTCTTGCGGCCCACTTCGAGCATTTCCGCAAGTCCAGCGGTATCGATGGCGCGGGGCAGGGTGTACCGGCCGGACTTGAGCCCGTAGGCCCGGAATCCGTTGTAGGCACCCACGAGTCCTGCCCAACGCCCGAAACCGATGATGCGCTTGCCGCTGGGGCGACGCAGCAACTCGTAGTCAATCAGGCGGATGCGGTTGCGCAAGATGGCCGCGAGCAGCGGCGCATTGTAGGGCTGAAACTTGTAGGTGTGGCTGAAGAAGAGGTAGGTCTTCTCCGGAATCAACTCAGTGATGGGCACTTCCTTGACCCCGAGGAGGATGTCGCGGTCGCTGAGGTCTTCCTGCAGCGGAATTCCGGCCGCGGCGTACTCGGCATCGGCGATGCGGCGCACGGGGCTGGGTTGGACGACGACGTCGAGCTGCGGATAGCGGCGGCGGAGTTCTTGGATTTGGGCCGGGGCGAGGGGCACGCGCTCGTCCGGCGGCACCTTGCCTTCGCGCAGGATGCCGAGCCGCAAGGGGTGGTCAGGGGTGTAGGCCAAAACAAAAAAGGATAGACCCTAAAGGTAGCGCTCACTGCCGCTGAAACTCGTACGTAATGCGCCCGACGGCCTCTTTCGGCGCGGCCGCATCCGCATTGAACCGGCTCCGCCGGGCACTCCGCAAGGCCTCCTCGCCGAAGCACGGGTCGGACGGCGCGCTCACCACCTTCGCGGCAGCCACCTCCCCCGTCCGCCGCACCGTCACCTCCACCACCACCCGGCCGCCCCCTCGGCACCGGTACCCCGGCACGTCCAAATCCACCGCCTGCCGCCCCGGCAAATCAAACCCCACCGTCACCGGCCCGCTGTACCGCTTGTCCCACCCCGCGAAGGTCGGCAGCAGGCGCGGCTCCGGCCCTTTGCCCGAGCGCCTCTGCTGCAACCCCGGTTCGTCCTCCTCCGCTTCCTCCTCGGCCCCTCCCCTCCCTTCCCCGCGCAACCCCGCCGCATAGGCCCGGACATCCCGCTCGATCTGCGCCTCCTCCGCCCGGATGAGCTTGCTCTCCGCCGCACTCGACCGACGCTCGTCCGACGCCTCGGCCCGCGAGTCCGCCACCAAATTCGCCAACCGGGCTTCCATCCGAGCGCGTGCCGCCTCCTCCGGCGACTGCTCCTCCGGCATCTCGATTTCGTCCTGCTCGTCCGGCGCCACCACCGCGACCTCGACGTAGGTCACCGGCGGCGCTCCGGGCCCGACCGACGTCACCCGCAGCGCGAGCAAAGCGAGAAAATGGACGAGCGCTGTGAGGGCGGCGGCCTGCAGTGGCCGGCTTGCCCCCGGACTCACGGCGCGAGAAGCTCGGTTTCCCTTTGCCACGTTTCTTGGGTGATGCTCCGCTCGCCTTCGAAGTAGTACACTCCGCTCTTTGTGATGACTTTGCGGAACTTCCTGATTTTATTCCCGATGCGCACCGTCCGCTCGATGACTAACCCGTTCGGGATGTCGTACGATTGCTCGCTCACCCCTTCCGGCGTACCGTACAGGGTAGGATCGAGCAGTTCCTCAGGTTCATGCGGCTGAACCACCGCAAGCTCTTCGGCCTGAATCCGCGCCTCCAAGGCAGCGCGCTCCGCTGCCACCGCACGCGAGGCCAGCCACGCATCGTGTTCGGCCTTCAGTCGCTCGGTCTCTGCGTAGTTCGCTGCAATCCGCTCGTCGTGGCCTTGGCCAAACTCCAAAAACCGCTGAATCCCCCGCGACCGCTCCTCGAACGACGCGGAGGTCCGGCGGACCTGGTCCGCTGCTGCCCGCTGGTCCTGCGAGGCAAACACATTCCGCAGACGATCAAGCGCACTGAAATTCGACCGGTACTGGTCTGTCAGCTCTGAGCCCACGGCAGCTTGGTCTTCCCGAGCACGCTCCACGTGGCGTGTCCCCCGTGCGACCGAGGCCTCTCCCACCGCAGCAGCACGTTCCGCATTGTCGGCAAAGACCCCGCGTTGGGCGGCGAGTTCGGTGTCGCGGGTAGCTTGGACCGCTGCTCCTTCCGCCGCAATCCCTGCTTGGCTTGCCTTCTGCTCCTCCCCTGCCTGCCGGGCTCCAGCCGTCCGAGCACCTGCCGCGGTTGACCACGTCACTTCCTGCGCACTCGCCGTTTCCTTCCTCCGCATTACCTCTGCATCCCGGGCACGCTCCTCGCTGGTGCGCGCATCGGCATAGTACTGCTCGGCCTCGTCCATCCCTTGGGCGACCGATTTGCCTGCGAGCAATGCCGCACGTTGCCGGGCCTCTTCCTCCTGCTGTTTCCGGGCTTCCGCGCGGGCTGCAGCGCGAGCGGCTTCCTCCTCCCTGAGTCGTGCAAGCTCCGCTTCCTCCTTCACTTTCGCTGCCGCAACCTCCGCCGCGCGTTCGGCCGCAAGGCGGGCCTGCTCCTCT
>JBIIRP010000244.1:0-2709 GCA_044341475.1 Flavobacteriales bacterium
CATTCCCTAAAAACTCTAAACGACTGATATTGAATCGTAAAATAGACGCTTACATGTGGAAAACGTGAACGAAATTTGTGCAAAACCGAAAATGCAACCTTCCGCGGTTCGCGTCATCCACAGTTTCAACAGACCACTACTACTAGCACTTCTTTTCTTCTTTAAAGGAGAATACATAAAAGTGTGTGGACAGGAAGTTGTGGATCGGCCGGAAGGATGCGTGTGGACCGTGTACCGGTTTGCAGAAGGAGGGGTGGCCAGCGAAGGGTGTTTGGTGAGAGGTTTGCCTGAGGGGATGTGGACGGCATTTCATCCGACCGGGGCAATCAAAAGTCGGGGAAACCGAGAAAATCACGTGCTCGCTGGAGACTGGGAGTTTTACCGGGAAGACGGGACCTTGGAACAAGTTGTTCAATACGCAGCGGGGAAGCGAAACGGTTGGGAAGCGGTGTATGCCGCGGACGGAACACTCGTTTCTCGGACTCCCTGGGTGGAGGACGTCCGTTCAGGCGTGGCGGAATTTTTCCACCCAAACGGCACCAAGTCTCGGGAAATTCCATTTGGAAATGGACTGGAACACGGAACCGGGAAGGAATTTGCCGAGGACGATGTCCGACTGATTTCCCGCATGGTGTTCTCAAACGGAGTACAAATCGGTCTCGAAAAAATTAACCGCTACGGACCGGAAGGGAAAAAAGAGGGCTTGTGGGAAGTGGTCCGCGCTTCCGGGGGACTGCAAGAAGAAGGCACGTGGAGACGTGGCGTTCGGCATGGGATCTTCCGGTTTTACGATGCCCAGGGGAAGCTTGAACGCATGGAGAAATACGAGAATGGCGAGCTGGTCGTGGACGAAACCACGACGGCGATGCTCGACATTCGGAGGGAATTTCACCCGAACGGATCGGTCCGCAGGATCGGGTCGTACCGCGACGGCAAAGAGCACGGCATTTTCCGCGAGTACGACGCAACCGGTGCACTTGTGGGGGGCACGCTCTATGTGGATGGCGTGCGGACCGGGGAGGGGGTGACGGATGCTTTGGGCAACCGAGAAGGCCCATGGAAGCTGTGGTACCCGGATGGCAGTGTGCAAGCAGAAGGTGTGTATGCGGGCGGTGTGCGCGAAGGAGAGTGGACTTTCTACTATCCGAATGGGGAAGTTGCGCAGCGGGGGAGTTACCGGGAGGGGGCCTTCCACGGGGCCTGGGTTTGGTACTATCCCGGTGGAAAAATACACCGCAAGGAGCAGTACAGAAATGGTAAGGAAGACGGCCAAATCCTGGAATACAGCCCTGAAGGTCAGATTCTCGTAGAGGGCGAGTACGTACGCGGCCTGCGCAACGGAGCCTGGACCGTCGATGTCAACGATCACCGCGAGCAAGGTGCGTACATTGACGGCGAGAAAACAGGGGAATGGATCCACACCCACGCCAGCGGCACCGTGATTTTCCGCGGGTCGTATGTCAACGGAATGCCGGAGGGCCGCCACACGTGGTGGTACGCCGACGGTACCCGCAGAATGACGGGGATGTACGTGGGCGGAGTTCAGGAAGGACGTTGGGTGTATTCGTTGCCGACCGGCGAAGTCCGGAGGGAAGAAGAGTACAAAGGGGGCGAATTGCGGCGGATCGATGGGTTGCGTTTGGAAAAGATAGAACCCTCGGATGCGCCCAGTAACTGACCGCGTTGTTCCCGCTGCGGCAGAAACCCTTGTGTGGTTTCCGGTTTCCGGGCCTCCCGAGGCGCACCACACGGTGTGGCTGGGACTCGAACCGGCGGCCGTCCATACCCTGTGTTCCGGACCAGCTGTTCAGGCTGCGCTCGCGGATGCTCGGGTAGGCAAACCTGCCATCGTTGAAGTGGAACCCGGGCGTCGCTGGGAAATCAAGCTGTTTTTCCGCGCTGAGGACGGCTTGTGGTGCCAAATCCGCGACCTCACCACCCAACTCGAGCGGCTCGACGTGTTAGAGCAGCGGTCCCACCAGTTCGACGTGCTGAGCACCGCGGCCATGGAGGGCATCGCGGTCGTACGTGAAGGGCGCATCGAAGACTGCAACGGCAGGTTTGCCGAGCTGCTGGGGATTGCCGACGCCACAGACTGCATCGGGCTCCCGCTGGAAACGTGGTTCGATCTCCGGGATGTTCGGCGGCTGCAGCTCCGCCACCACCGCAACAGCCCGTGCGAAGTGCAAGCACGCACCCAAAGTGGGGCCACCGTCTTTCTCGAGGGCTTCATCCACCCCGGCGACGGCGACCGGCGCGACATCTTGCTTGTCCACGGCATCACGAACCGCAAGCGGGCGGAGCGTGATCTGCTCGAGACGAAGGAGCGGTTCAGGTTGCTGGTGGAATCGAGCCCGGTCGGGTTGTTCCTTGCCGTGGACGGAAAGATCCGGTACGCAAATCCAGCGGCTGTGGACATGCTCGACATGCAGCGCGAGGATGATCTCTATGGGCTGGAGATGGTGGCGTGTTTCGGTGAGGCGGACGGAAAAGGGGTTCAGGAGGATTTGGCCCTGACGCGTCAGGGCGCCAAACCCACCGCGCGACAACTCACGCTGCGGTGCCCGCGGCGGCACATCCCCCTGCGCGAAGTCGAGGTCCGCATGACGCTGAGCATCTTCGACCGGGAACCCGCTGTGCAGCTGACCGTTACCGACTTGAGTTCACGCGTGCAGCTCGAGCGCGAGCAGTTGCGCGCGCAGGTCGCCG
>JBIIRP010000245.1:0-2705 GCA_044341475.1 Flavobacteriales bacterium
CTCACCTGCAGCGTACTGGCCAGCGCTCCTGCGGCGACAGCGATGTTGGCCGCCATTCATTCTCACGAAAAGGGTGTCGATATTTTGGACGACCGACTGTGGAAGGACGCTGACGTACGTCTTACCCTTGTTTGCGGACGTGGTGCTCATGTGTTCCTGCCAGTAGGCTCAACAGGCTTCCCAAGGAAGATGCAGCAAATAGCAGTAGCTCCTTCGCGAAAACGCTCAATGCAACACATGATTAATTCGCAAGGACGAATTCACGCAATGATGATCATCTTTCCTAATCTTCTGCCACCAGGAGTTGTGTCAGCAGATGCACCGGCAGTCCCATGACCGTGAAGTAGGACCCGCGAATCTCTGAAACGATGATGGCCCCGAACGCATCCTGTATCCCGTATCCACCCGCTTTGTCGAGCGGTGCCCCGGTTGCAACGTAGGTGTCTAAAACATGATCGGGCACCGGTAAAAATGTGACATCACATGCATCAGCACCGGAGCGTATTTTTCCGTCTGGGTAGGCAACCGCGTAGGCCGAGTAGACCGAGTGCGTCCGTCCGGAAAGCGACAGCAGCATCGCACGGGCTTCCTCGGCGTCCCGCGGCTTTCCGAGGACCACACCATCCCGGACCACCACCGTGTCGCCGGCAATCAGAATGTCGCCGGGCCCTAAATCCCCGACACAGGCCTCCGCTTTCTTCCGTGCAACGTATTCGGCGACATCGGCTGCGGGAAGATCGGCCGGATACGACTCGTCGGTGGGGTGAACGAGGACGGTGGGGTCGAGGCCCACGAGTCGCAGCAGCTCCAGCCGGCGAGGGGAGGAGGAAGCCAGGAGGACACGTGTGGAAGCGAGGGAGGGGAAGTACATGAGGCAAAGCTAAACGCCTACCTTCGCGGCATGCACGAACGGATTCTGATCCTCGACTTCGGTTCCCAATACACGCAACTCATCGGCCGCAGAATCCGGGAACTGCAGGTGTACTCTGAGATCATCCCGTGGCATGCCTTTTCCGACGTTCCGCCGGATGTGAAAGGCGTTGTGTTGAGCGGTTCGCCCCACAGCGTGCGGGAGGCGGATGCCCCCATGCCCGACCTGAGCGGCCTGCTCGGAGGCGTGCCGGTGCTGGGCATCTGCTACGGGGCCCAACTGCTGGCACAGACCCACGGCGGCCGGGTCGCCGCGTCGAACAGCCGGGAATACGGCCGGGCCCACCTGATGACCCTGCACGACACCGATCCGCTCCTCGAAGGGATGCAGGAAGGGTCGCAGGTGTGGATGAGCCACGGCGACACCATTGAGGAGTTGGGGCCGGAGTTTGAGCCCATTTGTGGGACGCACGATGTGGCGAATGCCGGGTTCAGGGACAGGAAGCGTCCGGTTTGGGGCATACAGTTCCATCCAGAGGTCTGGCACAGCGTCGAGGGCCCGAAGCTCCTGCACAACTTCGTGCGTGGAATCTGCGGCTGCCGCGGGGACTGGACGCCCGCGAGCTTCATCGAAGAAACCGTCGGCGCCCTGCGCGAAAAACTCGGTGACGACCACGTCATCCTCGGGCTCAGCGGCGGCGTCGACTCGACGGTCGCGGCGGAACTGCTGCGTCGGGCCATCGGCGACCGGCTCCACTGCATCTTCGTCGACAACGGCCTGCTGCGCAAGGACGAATTCGCCACGGTACTCGACAACTACGTCCATATGGGGCTGAATGTGAGGGGAGTAGAGGCAGGAGAGAAGTTCCTCGGAGCGCTGAAGGGCCTCACGGATCCGGAGGCAAAGCGCAAGGCCATCGGACGGGTCTTCATCGAGGTCTTCGACGAAGCGTCGCACGCGGTGGAGGGCGCGCGTTGGCTCGGCCAAGGCACCATTTACCCCGATGTCATTGAAAGCGTGAGTGCGACCGGCGGACCGTCGGCCACCATCAAGAGCCACCACAACGTCGGCGGATTGCCCGACTACATGAAGCTGCAGGTCGTCGAGCCGCTGCGCCTCCTGTTTAAGGACGAAGTGCGCCGCGTGGGGCGCGCGCTGGACATCCGGGCGGACCTGCTCGGCCGCCATCCGTTCCCCGGGCCAGGCCTCGGCATCCGCATCCTCGGCGAGGTGACCGCGGAGAAGGTGCGCATCCTGCAGGAGGTGGACGCGATTTGGATCGCCGGTCTGCGGAAGGAGGGCCTCTACGACGAAGTTTGGCAAGCCGGAGCCATCTTCCTTCCGGTCAGAAGCGTGGGCGTCATGGGCGACGAGCGCACCTACGAGAACGCGGTCGCCTTGCGCGCCGTGACCTCGACGGACGGCATGACGGCGGACTTCAGCCACCTGCCCATGGATTTCCTCGGCCGCGTTTCGAATGAGATCATCAACAAAGTGCGTGGCGTCAACCGCGTCGTCTATGACATCAGTTCTAAGCCCCCTGCGACCATTGAGTGGGAATAATCTGCACGTGAGCACATTGCGGCTCGTCTTCTTGCTGCTGCTGGCCGCCGCCCTCGGGCTCGCCCCCGCAGCAGCCCAAACGCAGCGCACCCACACTGTCCAGCCGAAAGAAACCCTCTACGGCATCTCGCGCCAGTACGGTATCGACATCAACGCCCTCCTCGAGGCAAACCCCGCAGCCGAAGCCGGCCTCCAAGCCGGCATGACCCTCCTCATCCCCCCCTCACCCTCAACCTCGCCCTCAACCTCAACCTCGCCCTCGCCCTCAACC
>JBIIRP010000246.1:0-2688 GCA_044341475.1 Flavobacteriales bacterium
TGCCCCCGAGCGGAACGTGGGGCAGGAGGGTGGGGCCGTCGATGGGATGGAGGAGGACCGAGGCGAAGCCCGGGGCGGTGGTGGCGATGGGGACGGTTTGGGCGCGGAGGGCGAGCCCGAACGCGCTCGCCCAAACCATTCCCACGAAAACGACTGCAAACTTTAAACGCACGGCGGTGAAATTCTCTTGCAAGTAAGGGAACAACGAGCGGAAAGGTGCGAGTAAATTTGCGGGCAACTTTAAAACCTGCATCAGATGCCGCACACAATCCGGATCCGGAAGGGGGTGGACATTCGGCTGGCCGGCGCGCCTTCGGGGGCCGTCCGGGACGCCGCTCCCGCGGATGTGTATGCTGTCCAACCGCCTGACTTCCACGGCCTTGTGCCGCGGGTCGCGGTCAAACCGGGCGACCGCGTGGCCGCCGGGACGACGCTGTTCACGGACAAGACCTTTGACCGCATTGCCGTCACCAGCCCGGTCTCCGGGACGGTGCGTGACGTGGTCCGCGGCGAGAAGCGGCGGGTCCTTTCCATCGAAGTAACCCCAGACGGCGCGGGTACCTCCCACGACTTCGGCGCGCTCGATCCGGCCACGGCCGACCGCGGCGCCCTCCTCGACCGCCTGCTCGACAGCGGCTGCTTCGCCTTCATCCGCACGCGTCCGTTCGACGTGGTGCCAGATCCGACGGTGGTGCCGCGCGACATCTTCATCAGTGGCTACTTCTCCGCTCCCCTGGCCCCTTCGGTCGCCGAGGTCATGGCGGGCCGCATGGACGACTTCGCCGCTGGCGCCGCCGCCCTGGGCCGCCTCTCGAGCTCCGGCCGGGTGCACGTCGGGGTCCGCACCGGCGACTCCACGTTCGACGCGGTGCCGGGCATCGAGCGGACGTCCTTCGACGGACCACACCCCGCCGGTAACGTCGGTGTGCAGCTCCACCACGTCGCTCCGCTCGCTCCCGGCGAGACGGTTTGGACCCTTCACCCGGAAGATGTTGCGAACTACGGCCGCGTGCTGCGCACGGGCCACTACGTTCCCACCCGAGTCATCGGGGCCGGCGGTTCAGAGCATCCCGCCCCGGGACACCTGCGCACGCTCGTCGGCGCGCGCATCACGACCCTGACCGGTGGCGCAGCCCCCTCTCCGGACGTCCGCATCATTTCCGGCGATGTCCTCACGGGCACGCGGGTCGGAGCGGACGGCTACCTCGGCGCCTTCGCCCACGCGGTGACGCTGCTTCCGGAGGGCAAGGCTCCGAAGTTCTTGCTGACCTCGGGCTGGCTCGGTGCCGGGTTCGATAAGTTCAGTGTCTCCCGGGCTTTCCCCACGTGGCTCATGCCGAGCACGAAGACGTGGAAGCTCGACACGAATACGAACGGCGAGGAACGCGCCCTTGTGGTGACGGGCCAGTACGAGCAGGTCTTCCCCTTTGATTTGTTCCCCCAGCAGTTGGTCAAGAGCATCATTGCCCATGACCTCGACGGCATGGAACGCTTAGGCATCCTCGAGGTCGCACCCGAGGATTTCGCTCTGTGCGAATACGTCTGCACCTCGAAACTCGCAGTGCAGTCGATCGTTCGGAAAGGACTCGACACCGTGAAACAGGAAATCGGCTAACATGAAAGCGCTGCACAATTTGCTCGACGGCCTGCGTCCCTCATTTCAAGAAGGGGGGAAGTTGCGCCGGTTTTGGGTGGTCTTCGATGCGCTCGAGACCTTCGCCTTTACGCCGGGCCACGTGACCCACGATGGGGTGCACGTCCGCGACGGCATCGACCTGAAGCGGACGATGTTCCTGGTCATCGTCGCCCTGCTCCCCGCGCTGGTCTTCGGGACCTGGAACCAAGGGTACCAGTACCACCTGTCGATCGGGGACTCCGACGCGACGCTGTGGGAGAACTTCGCCGTCGGCCTGTGGAAGGTCATCCCGCTCATCGTGGTCAGCTACGGGGTGGGTCTGGGCATCGAGTTCTTCTTTGCGGGTCTCCGTGGACACGCCATCAACGAAGGCTTCCTCGTCTCCGGGATGCTCATTCCGCTGGTCATGCCGGTCGATGTGCCGCTCTGGATGGTGGCCATCGCGGTGGCCTTTGCGGTCGTCATCGCGAAGGAGGTATTCGGCGGTACGGGGATGAACATCATCAACATCGCGCTTACGGCGCGGGCCTTCTTGTTCTTTGCTTACCCGAAGCAGCTTTCGGGCGAAATCTGGATCCACGACATCGCAGCCTCGAAGGCAGCGGGCGTGGCGGTCGATGGCTACACCGGAGCGACGGCGTTAGGGCATTTGGCAAACACGGTCGGAAAACCCATGACGGACCCGGAAGTGACTGGCATTATGAGCATGTTCACCGACACGGGCATGTTCAGCTTTATGAATGCCTTCATCGGGACCATTCCAGGCTCCATCGGTGAAACGTCAGCGCTGGCCATCATCATCGGTGCGGCAATCCTCATCTTCACGGGCATCGGCAGCTGGAAGATCATGCTGAGCTTCCTCGCGGGTGGTTTGGCCATGGGGGCGATTTTCAACGGACTCGCCCTCAACGCGTACATGACCCTGCCTCCGCTCCACCACATCGTGCTGGGGGGCTTCATGTTCGGGATGGTCTTCATGGCGACGGATCCCGTTACCGCTTCTGCAACAGAGACGGGCAAATGGATTTATGGCTTCTTTGGCGGCCTCTTCT
>JBIIRP010000047.1:0-10040 GCA_044341475.1 Flavobacteriales bacterium
CCCGAAAAAGTCGAGGAATCCATCTACGTGGATGGCGTCAAGTTTTTCAAAACTGAACTTGCCGCCGCAGAAACTGCAAAAGATGCTGCGCTCGTGGCCTCGCTGCAAGACAGCATCCTGGCGCTTTACGACAAGCGGATCGCCTTGTACCCGTCCACGAAATCCAAACCGAAAAACGGGTGCAGCGTGCTCGAGCGGAAGGTGTCAGATTACATGAAATTCCGTCCGAGTGACGTCGCCGGAGCGAATGCCATGCTCCGCGAAACCATCACCTGCCTTGAATCCGCCAGTTCTGCAAGCACGCTGAACAACTTTTACCAAACCTCGTTCAAGCTTCTCAAAGGCCTGCAAGGGGACGATCGCCGAGCGAAGTTGGACGAAATGCTGACGGACTACATCTGGATCATGGAGATTGCCTCCGCCGGTCTTGCTGCAGCCACCACAGCAGCGGACTCGAAAGAAATCGAAGTCTACACGAAGGCCATGGCGAACATCGACGAGGTCTTTGTGACACTCGCGAGTTGCGACGAAATGGTGCCCGTGCTGGAGCGCAAACTCGCCGCATCTCCGGATGACTTCGAGCTGAAAAAGAAGGTGCTCGGACTTTTGACGAAAAAAGAATGCACCGGCAATGCGCTCTATCTCCCCACCGCAGAAGCAGTCCACGCGAAGGAGCCTGCAGCCGGGTCAGCGTACAGCCTGGGCATGGCTTACGCGAAGAAAGAAGAGCTCGCTAAGGCGTTTGCGTACTTCGAAGAGGCGGTATCGCTCTGTCCGTCATGTCCCGAGCGGGAAGCCTACCTGATGAAGGCGGGACTCCTCGCCTCGGTGCTCAAGCGGGCTTCGACTGCCCGTGCATATGCCGCGAAGGTTCTGGACATCAATCCGAAGAGCGCCGACGCCTATATGCTGATCGGAGATGCCATTTCAGGAAGCGCCTCCAACTGCAACGACGGCATCATCGGCACACGTGCTGCGTTCTGGGTCGCAGTGGACTACTACAACAAAGCCCGCAACCTCACTTCAGACCCCGAACTGTCCGAGAAAATCAGCGCGAAAATCTCTTCCTGCGCACGGCAGTACCCGTCGATGGATGAAATCTTCACCATCGGCATCACGGCGGGCAGTTCGTTCACCATGCCGAGCATCGGTGGGTGCCCCTGCAGCGGCGAAACGACCACGGTCCGCGTACGTTGATGCCCTTTCCGCGCATAGCGGGCTGGGTGCTTCTGGGGAGTGTCGTGGGGTGTGCGTCGCCGACGACACCGGGTGCAACGGAAGCCTCGGCGGACAGCACAGAGGCTTCGCTGCCGAGCGCACCTCCCGTAACGCACATGGAGGACGTTCGGTTCAGTTATTCAGAACGCGGCGAAATCGTGCACGTGCTTCTCGCCCGGCACATTACCCGGACCGAAGGCTCAGCCGCCACCGTCGAAGCCTCCGGCGGCATTACGTTGTATGTGGACGGGGATGAGAAGCGCCACGGTGCGAAGATGACTGCTCGGCAAGGAAAACTCACCGAGTCCACGTTCGAGGTGGAGGCGGAATACGACGTAATTGTGGTCAATGCTGCGGGAGACCGACTTGAAACCGAATTCATCACCTGGTCTGCAGAATCCGATCTCATCCGCACCGATCGACCGGTGGTGATTTATACGGCCGAAGGCATCATCCGGGGCACAGGACTCGAGTCCGACAGCCGCTTCGAACGGTATCGGATACTGAAGCCGACAGGCGAACTCGATGTTGTCGCGGAATTCTAATCCGTATACTACCTTCGGACCCAGATGGAGCAGGATAGGTTCATTCGCGTAAGCAAGGCTGCTGAGAAGTTTTGGCTGGTAGCCATTGCAGTGTCTGCGGGACTTGCTGCCTACGCCATTGCTACAGAAGGCTGGGAAGCCCAGGGTGAAATGGTCCTGGTGCCTGCGCTTGCAGGGCTGTGGTACGGATTCCGCCGGACCTTCCGAAAACGCATGGAGCGCAAGCAATCCTGACGGAATCGGTGCATGGACCCAGAAGATCTTACCACCTCCCTCCTCATCATAGCCGCCTCGCTGGCGGCTTCTGCCTTTCTTTCTGGCCTGGAGCTCGCGTACGTTTCAGCGAATCGGCTTCAAATTGAATTGGATGCCAAACAGGGGCTGCGTGGACGCCTTGTTGCCCGCCTTATTGCTCGGCCGCAGCTCTTCATCGGTTCCATGCTCATCGGCAACAATTTGGCGCTGGTTTTCTGTGGCCTCGAAACGGGCAAGCTGCTGGGGATGGCGCTGTTTGGAACGCCCGACTGGACGGAGGCGGATTTTCAATTCCTCGCTCTCACGACCCAAACAGCAGCAACGACCATCGTAGTCCTAGTCTTAGCGGAATACCTCCCGAAATCTTTGGTACACTCCGAGCCCAACTACTGGCTACGCACCTTCGCATTTCCACTGGCTGCAGTGCATTATGTGCTTCTGGTGCCGGCCTGGGCTGTGGTGACCATTAGCCGGGGTGCCATTCGGCTCATCGACCGGCGCATTTCTAGCCGCACCTCTGAACCGGATGCGCTGGGCACCACGGATTTGGACCACTTCATCCGCACCATCAGCGGCCGCATGGAGCCCGAGCAAGAACTCGAGCACGAGCTCCAAATCATGCAAAACGCACTTGAATTCAGCAACATACGAGTTCGAGACTGCCTCATCCCGCGCAACGAAGTGGTCGGCGTCGAAGCCGGCACCTCGATGGCGGATGTGCGTGCGTTGTTCGCGGAAAGCGGTCTGTCGAAAATCGTGGTCTACACCGGCGACATCGACCACATCATCGGGTACCTGCACTCCAAGGACCTGTTCAAAATGCCCGACACCATTGCTTCCGTGCTGCACCCCACCTTCGTCGTGCCGGAGCCTATGGCGGCCGACGAGGTGCTGAGCCGGTTTATCGCACGCCGCCGCCACCTCGCAGTGGTGGTCGATGAGTTCGGGGGAACCTCCGGAATTGTGACCATGGAGGACCTCATGGAACAGCTGCTCGGCGATATCGAAGACGAGCACGATGAACCGAATGAAATCGAAGAAGAAATCGAACCCGGTTGCTGGCGCTTCTCCGCACGGCTACACGTCGAGGACATCAACGACCGACACGGCATCGCCCTGCCCTTGAACGATGCCTACGAAACGTTAGGAGGCCTCGTCCTCCACCATGCAGAAGAAATCCCAGACGAAGGTTATACCCTTCCGCTTGCGGGGTACATCCTCGAAGTGGAGGAAGTACAGGCCCACAGGATCGGGGTCATCCGGGTTCGGCAACTCGGGAGCGAGAGCGGGAACGAGTCTGTCCTGTAACCCGAATTGAGGGGTGGCCGTAGCAGTGCCCGAATCGCGTATCTTCGCGCACCTGAATTCTTAGACGTTCGCCATGTCCCTGATTGAGAGAATCCGCAAGCGCCAAGGCCTGCTCATCGCCCTCCTCGGCTTCGGTATGTTAGGCTTCCTCGTTCCGTACGATGCCGTGATGGCCCTGTTCGGCCGCGGCACGAACCGCACCATCGGTGTGGTCAACGGCGAGGAAATTTCTGCACTCGAGTACCAAAACGAATTGCAACTGCGCCGTCAGCTGGGCTTCGAAGGCGCTCAGCTTGCGGAAGAGGTGTGGTCAGACATGACCACCGACGTGCTTTTGAAAGACGATTTGGATGAACTCGGCCTGCAGGTTAGCGACGAAGAGTACCAGGAACTCATCTTCGGAGATGCATACTCTCCCTACCTCAGCCGCGCGTTCTTCTCAGATCCTCAAGCCAAGTCCTTCTGGCAACAGAATTTCCAGACGATGCTCGGCACCCCTGAAGGACAGGCGAACTATTTGGCATACCGCAAATTAATCTCCTCGAAGCGGGTACGTGAAAAGCACGAAAGCCTGATCGTAGGCGGCATGTTTGCGAACAGTTTGGAGGCCAAACACGACTACCTCGCGGGTGCGCGCACCGTGGACTTCGACTACGTCGTCAAGCCCTATGCCTCCATTCCGGATGAGGAAGTCGAGGTCACAGATGCCGACGTGAAGGCCTACTTCAACGAGCACAAATCGGACCCTGAATACCGCCAGCGGGAAGGCCGTGACATCACCTTCATCCGCATTCCGGTGCAGGCGACAGAAGCAGACGCAGCGGGATACCGGGCAGACTTGGACTCTGTCAAATCCCGGTGGGCCGCATCCTCCAGTGATTCTCTGTTTGTCACCAACCTCACAGGTTCCCCCATGGCGCCCGTGAAGTTCACGGCGGATGAGGTGGCTACTGACGCGAATGAAGCGACCTTCTTCACGTCGAGCGTCGGCACCCTCGTGGGCCCTTATGTCAAGAACCAGGAGCTGCGTTTGGCCCGGGTACTCGGCTTCAGCACACAAGCAGACTCTGCAAAATGCCGCCACATCCTGCTGAAGGCAAACGATGTGAACGATGGCGCAGAAATGGCCGTGCTGCAAGCCCGTGCAGACAGCATCCGCAAAGCCCTCGCGAAGGGAGCCAAGTTCGAGGACATGGTCACGCGGTACAGCGATGACCCCGGTTCGAAAGCAACTGGAGGTTTCTACGACTTCTTCCCGCGCGGACGGATGGTTCCTGAATTTGAAAACTTCGCGTTCGACAACCCCGCTGGAAAAGTGGGTGTGGTGAAAACGAGCTACGGTTTGCACATCGTGGAGGCGATGGGGACTACTCCCCCTGTGCGTCGCGTAGAGGTCGCCTTCATCAGCCGCCAGTTGACTCCATCGCAGGAAACCGCTCGTGCAGCGTACAGCGCAGCAAGTGAGTTCGCCATCGAGATTACGGACAAGGATGCCTTCATCGAAGCGGCAAGTACTGCCGGCTACCCGACGAACATCGCGACCGACATTACCCGTGAAGCAACGTCCATCTCTGGACTGCAAACTGCCGGTGAAGTCATTTCATGGGCCTTCTCCGCGGAAGAAGGGGAAATCTCCACTCCCATTCTCGCGGACAACTCCTATATCGTTGCCTACCTCGACCGTAAAAAGCAAAAGGGTGAACCGAAGTTCGAGCACGTCGAAGAAATCATGCGTGCCGAAGCGGTCAAGGAAGCGAAGGCGGAGAAGTACAAGGAACTGATGGTGGGCGACAACCTGAGCGCCATCGCCACCTCCGTGCAAGGTGCAGTCGCAACTGCATCGGCCATCAGCCTGAAGTTCCCGTCCATCCCGCAGGCTGGAGCCGGAGCAGAACCTGAAGTGGTCGGCCATGCGTTAGGTATGGCGCCCGGCACGGTCTCTCCTGCGATTGCCGGTGAGGTCGGTGTTTGGGCCATCAGCACCACGAAGGTGAACGAGGCTGCTGAGAAGACCGATTTCACGAACGAAAAGCTCAATCTGCTCTCGCGCGCCCGCGGCGGTGCCTATGCCCGGATTTCGAATGCGATGCTCGAGGCAGCTGACCTCGAGGACCTGCGTTCGGTGGAGGAGTGAGCCGCTTCAGCTACGAACTTCCCGCAGCCGCCATTGCCACCGCACCGGTAGAACCGAGGTCGGCAAGCAGGCTGCTGGTTGTCCCGGCAGAAGGAACTTTTGAAGACCGGGTGTTCCGGGAGCTGCCAGCACTTAGTGGCAGATACACAGCGCTTTGGGTTAACGCCACCCGGGTGATTCGCGCGCGTTTGCTGCTGACCAAACCCACCGGCGGGGCGCTCGAGATCTTCCTCCTCGAACCGGTAGGTCTCGCGATGGAAGAGGCGCTGGCACGCACACAGTCCGTAACCTGGACCTGTTTGGTGCGCGGAGCCCGGCGCTGGAGCTCGGGTGCCGCCCACGCGGAGTTCACTGCGCCTGGCGGAATACCCTGGCAACTCACCGCCCGGCTGGTAGGCGCCGATGTCGGCACCCGCAGCATCGCCTTCACGTGGGAACCCCTCGACAGCTCCGCCTCGACGTGCACGTGGGGGGAGGTCCTCGAGGCGTTTGGCCGGGTTCCGCTTCCGCCGTACATGCACCGGGAAGACACCGAAGACGATCGGGCCGCCTACCAAACCGTCTTTGCCACCCGCCCCGGCAGTGTCGCAGCTCCGACGGCTGGCCTTCATTTTGACGATGCGCTGTGGGAGGAAATGCGCGCCCGACTCGCCGTGCACCAGGTCACCCTGCACGTCGGTGCCGGAACCTTCCGCCCGCTGGACGAAGACGGGCCCGCAGCGCACACGATGCACGCCGAACAATGCATCCTCGATGCATCCACCCTCGCCGCTCTTGCCGAGGCACCGGATTCCGGTCGGCTCGCCGTGGGGACGACTACCCTGCGGACGCTCGAGAGCGCCTACTGGTACCTGGTGGAATGGCACCGGACCGGCAAGCGGCCGGCGGAGGTTCCGCAGTGGATTGCGACGGGGGAAGCGGCTGTGCATGCCGAAGCGCTGGGGTGGGGACTGCGGGATGCAGCGGCTTGGGCGGTGCGAACGGCGGCTCCCGGAGAGGGTTTGGCTTTCGCAACCTCCCTTATGATCGTTCCAGGGTACCGCATTCGGACCATCGACGGGCTCGTAACGAACTTCCACCAACCGGAAAGCACTCTCCTGTGCCTCGTGGAAGCCGTTGCCGGAGAGGTCTGGCGCGAGGCCTACGCCCATGCCCTGCGCTCGGGATACCGATTCCTGAGCTATGGGGATGCGTGCCTGTTCGAGGTGCGGCGCTAACTTTGGTCCCCATGGGAACACATCTCGTCATCGGAGCGGCTGGGCAACTCGGAGTAGAACTGGTCCTCGCGCTGCAGGAGCGGGAAGGGGTCGATCAGGTCATCGTGGCGGACATCCGGATGCCCGAACACGAAGGGGTTTTGCGGAGCACCTTTCTCCAACTCGATGCCACAGATGGCGATGCCGTGGAAGCGGTACTGCGGTCGCGGCCCATCGATACCGTGTATCATTTGGCGGCGTTGCTCAGCGCCACCGGAGAACAGCGACCGCTCCTGGCCTGGGACCTGAACATGCGGTCGTTGCTCCACGTCCTCGAGGCTGCCCGGAAAGGATGGGTGAAGAAGGTCTTTTGGCCGAGCTCGATAGCGGTATTCGGCCCCGCGACGCCGAAGGATGCGGTTCCCCAAGATGCCCGGCTCGACCCGACAACGGTTTACGGGATATCCAAGCAGTCGGGCGAGTGGTGGTGCAACTACTACCACAGCCGGTACGGCGTCGATGTGCGCAGCCTGCGGTATCCCGGACTCATCGGGCACCGCTCGCTACCAGGCGGCGGGACCACGGATTATGCCGTCGAAATTTTCCAGTACGCGGCCAGTGGGGAGCCGTATTCGTGCTTCCTCCGGGAGGACTCCGCACTGCCCATGATGTACATCGAGGATGCCGTAGAGGGCACGCTCCAGCTGATGACTGCGCCGGCCGATCGCATCCGCGTCCGGACATCCTACAACCTCGGCGCCATGACCTTCACGCCCGCAGAGCTGGCAGACAGCATCCGGGTGCTTCGACCGGATTTCGAAATCGCCTACCGGCCAGATCACCGGCAGGCGATTGCGGATTCGTGGCCTCGCTCGATTGACGACGCGGCCGCGAGGGAGGACTGGGGCTGGGAGCCGGCAACGGATTTGGCCCGCCTCACGCGCGTCATGCTGGAGGCATGGACCGCGCGGGTGGCGGCAGAACCCACAGCGCAACCGTAAGCGACATGGACAACTTGCACATTACGAACAGCTTAACCCGAGAGAAAGAGCCCTTCGTTCCCCTGCACCCCCCCCATGTCGGCCTGTATGTCTGCGGTCCGACGGTGTACAGCAATGTGCACCTCGGCAACGTGCGCACGTTCCTGACCTTCGATATCGTTTTCCGCTACCTCAGCTTCCTCGGCTACGCGGTCCGCTACGTCCGCAACATCACGGATGTGGGCCACTTGACCGACGATGCGGATGCCGGCGAGGACAAAATCGGCCGCAAGGCGCGGCTCGAGAACCTCGAACCGATGGAAATCGTGCAGCGCTACACGAACGATTTCCACGACGTCATGCGGGTGTTCAACATCCTTCCGCCGTCGATCGAACCCACTGCCACCGGCCATATCGTTGAGCAGATTGCCTTGATTCAGAACCTATTAGACAATGGATTCGCCTACGAATCCCACGGTTCTGTTTACTTCGATGTGCGGGCCTTCCATGCGGTGCATCCGTACGGGGAGCTCAGCGGCCGCAAGATCGATGAGCTGTTGACGAACACGCGCGAGCTCGACGGTCAGGAGGAAAAGCGCGATGGTCTGGATTTTGCGCTCTGGAAAAAGGCAGAACCACAGCATCTTATGTCGTGGCCTTCGCCCTGGAGCGTGGGCTTTCCGGGGTGGCATTTGGAGTGTTCGGCGATGAGCACGAAGTACCTCGGTCAGGAATTTGACATCCACGGGGGCGGGATGGACCTGAAGTTCCCCCACCACGAATGCGAGATCGCCCAAAACGTGGGCGCCTTCGGCACCCCGCGGCCGGTGCGCTACTGGATGCACGGCAACATGCTCACGGTGAACGGCCGGAAAATGGCCAAATCCGAAGGCAACGGCTTCACCCCCGATGAGCTCATCCACGGCAACCACCCCTTGCTCGAGCGGGGATACGACCCCATGACGGTCCGGTTCTTCATGCTCCAGGGCCACTATGCCAGCACGCTCGACTTCTCGAATGAAGCGCTGCAAGCAGCTGAAAAAGGCCTCGAACGGCTGCAGCGGGCACGGGCAGCCCTCGACACTTTGCAGCCAGGCGCTGCGTCCGAGGCCGTAGACGTCGCCGCGTTCCGCCTGCGCTGCGCGGCGGCCATGAACGACGACTTCAACACACCGGTGCTGATCGCCCAGCTGTTCGACGCGGCCCGCTGGATCAACAGCGCACGCGATGGACATAGCTCGTTGTCTGCCGAACAGTGCGCCGGACTGCGCGAGGTGTTCGACGACTACCTCATCCAGGTCCTCGGCATCCGGACCAGCGAATCCAGTGGGTCGAGTGACCTCCAGGACCAGTTGCTCGACTTGCTCGTCCAACTCCGAACCGAGGCGAAAACCCGCAAGGACTTCAGCACCGCAGACGCCATCCGCACAGCCCTGACCGGCCTCGGAGTCAGCATCATGGACACGAAAGACGGCAGCGCATGGACCATCGACGCATGAACACCGCCCAGCGGCTCCTCCTCGCCGCCACAACCCTCGGCGCTGTGGCCTGTGGAGGTGGCGAGGCGACGGAAAAAGAGCAGAAACCTCGCATTGCCGCGCCGGCGTTTTCAGGGGATTCCGCCTATGCCTTCGTCGCACAGCAGGTGGCGTTCGGGCCTCGGGTTCCGAATTCAAAGGAACACGTGGCCTGCGGTGATTGGCTGACGGCCGAACTCGAACGCCACGGGCTCGAGGTGACGGTGCAAGAAGGGAAGGTGCGGGCCTACGACGGCACCATCCTCGACATCCGCAACATCGTCGGATCCTACAAACCCGAGGCCGCCGAGCGCATCATGCTCTACGCACACTGGGATACGCGGCCGTTTGCTGACAAGGATACCCTGCGCCAGCGGGAACCCATCGATGGCGCGAACGACGGCGGCTCCGGAGTCGGGGTGCTGCTCGAAGTGGCCCGCCACCTCACGGGCGGAAATGGACCGGACGTCGGCGTGGACATCGTGTTCTTCGATGCGGAAGACTACGGACGCCCGGAATGGGCACCGCGCACCGACAACGACTACCGCGACTGGTGTTTGGGGAGCCAGTTTTGGGCCGCAAACCCGCACAAGGCGGGCTACCGGGCGAAGTTTGGCATCCTGCTGGATATGGTGGGCGCACAGGACGCCGTGTTCAACCAGGAGGGCACGTCGCTGGTCTATGCCCCGACGGTGGTCACGAAGGTGTGGTCCGCCGCCCGTGCGCTCGGCTACGGAAACCTATTCCGCTCGGACAAGACGCCCCAAACCGTGGACGACAACCTCTTCGTCTCCGAACTCGCCGGCATCCCCAGCGTGAACATCGTGCACTACCAGGTCCAGGTGCTGCCCATGGGCTACGGCGCGTTTCACCACACGCACCGCGAC
>JBIIRP010000247.1:0-2678 GCA_044341475.1 Flavobacteriales bacterium
CGCGCGCAGCCCGGTGGCGGGTCGACGCGAGCGCGTCTCCAGCCGCGGCGAGTTGCTCGCGTGCCAGGCGTTCCGCGTTCCGAGACCGTTCTACCGCGGCTTCCCGATCTGCCGACCGGTCCAGGGTCTCTTGAAGCTGCACCCCAAATGCCTGCAAGGCGGTTTGGTCGGCACAGCGGTGTTTCGCCTTCAGACGTTCGAATTCGGACAGGGTCTGATCGAGTTCTGCGAGCCGTTCCGGATCTTCTTCAGCCGATTCTGCGAGCGTGGAAGCACTGCGTGCGATGTCCTGCAATTCGATGCGCAAGGAAACGGCGCGTGCCCCTAGCTCCTCTGCCTCGGGAAATCCCTCGAGACCCTGCAACGCCTTTGCGGCGGAGGTGAGGAGGTCGATGCCGCCTTGCGAACGGTCGTCGCCTTCGAGCAGCGCTGCAGCATGCAGGAGTGCCCGGCGGTGCTCAGCGGCGTGGACGAGCCGGCTGCGTTCGCCTTCAAGCGCGGACATGTCCACTGCGTCGAGGCGGAGGTGATCGAGTTCGGCGAGCTGGTAGCGGAGGTAGTCGCTGTCGGCAGTCGGTGCGCTGGCTTCTTGCTCTGCTCGGTCGAGCGCAGTACGCATCTCTTGCCATGCTGCAAAGGCCGCGCGGTAGGCAGCAACCTCGGGCGCATTGCCGGCACACCTATCGAGGAGGTTAAGGCGCGTCGTGCGTTCGGCGAGGGCCCGCGTTTCATCTTGGCCATGCAAATCGACGCACCGGATCCCGATTTCGCGCAAGTCTGCTACACTGCACGGTGTATCGTTGATGAAGGCCCGGGACCGTCCCGCAGCCGCGATTTCCCGACGCAGCACGAGCGGCCCGGCGGACTCAAACCCCTGGGCTTCGAGCCACTCGGTGTGCCCCGTAGCGTCAAACGTCGCCTCCACCGTGCACCGGGCGGCCCCGGGGCGGATGACCGATGCGTCGGCGCGGTCACCGAGCGCTAAACCTAACGCCCCGAGCAGGATGGACTTTCCCGACCCCGTCTCTCCGGTCAGCACGGTCATGCCGGGACCCAGTTCGAGGTGGACCTGCTCGAGCAGGGCATAGTTCGAAACGGCAAGGCTGTGCACCATCGTCAGCCGAGAATGCTGTCGTACTTGCTGATGTTGCCCGGGTCCATCTGCTTGAGAACCGGCAGCAGACGGGTTTTTTCAGGCTCCGGCGCCGGTCCGAACACCTTGAGGATTTCGTCGGATTTGGCGAGGAAAAACAGCTGGAGATTGTAGGAGGAGGGACGGATGCGGTGGGTTTGGCGCATCTCGATCAAGGCGTCGGCGATGGTCATGCGGGCCTTGTCCACGTCGTCGTAGAGGCGGTCCATCCCGAGTCGGTGGTAGTGGTAGATGCAGCTGCGCACCGGCCGGAAGGTTTGGCTCAGCATGTTCTCGACAAGCCAGTACCGGTTCTGCTGGCTCTGCGACGCCTTCCAACCCGCTTGCGGTGCGTTCTGGGCATTCGCAACGATGGTTTGCGCCTTGAGGAACTGGTCGGTACCGCCCTCGAGTCCCATGGAATCGTAGTCCATCCCGAGAATCATGTAGGCGTAGAAGGCGAGCACGGAGCTCAGGTTGTCCCGGAACTGGTCCGGCATGAACTGAATGACCGAACTGCCGTCCCAAACAAATTCGAAATCGCCGTCGTTCACGAAGAACATGGGCGTCTTGTAATCGGAATTGTAGACCGGTCGCGAGCTCTGTATCTGCAAGTTGCCCTTGAAATTCGTCGGATTGACCGCTTCGGTAATCGTGAGCTGCATCGTGCACTCGATGCGCTCTTCGATGCGGAAATCGTCCGAGGTCCACCTCCGCCCATTGATGAACTCCCGGATGGAGGACTCGAGCGACTCGATGACCGTCGCTTCGAGGTTCGAAATCTGGGGAGCGATGACGTTGACGGTGCAGTTAAGTTCCTGCGCGGTTCCGGCGGCAAGTGCCCCGGAAAGCAGTGTGGCAAGGAGGAATCGCTTCATGGCGTGGTGCACAAGGGAATGAGGTGCTGGATGAGCGCGTGTGCTGCATCCCGCTTTGCCTGCATCTCAAAGGTATGTGAATTCCCATCCCGCGTCAGGAGGGTCAATTCACCAGCGTCCGCGCCAAATGCACCGCCGTCGTCCGCGGTGGTGTTGTAGACGATGAAATCCAGTCCCTTTCCGCGCAGTTTCTCCCAGCCCATCTCCAGGTTTCGCCCAGAATCCAGCGCAAATCCCCCGATGCACTGTCCAGGCCGTCGCGATTGAGCGACGCCTGCGAGGATGTCGGGATTGGGAACAAGCCCAAGCTGGGCGGGCAACTCGTTGCGGCGCAGTTTCCGGTCCACGGTGAGTGCCGGGCGCACATCTGCGACGGCGGCGACCCCGATGAAGAGTCCGGCATGGAGCGCGCGCTGCGCGACGGCTTCCTGCATTTGGACCGCGGTTTCGACGTGGACCACTTCGGTCAGACCGGGAGGAACGGGAACGCTGACCGGACCGCACACGGCAGTCACCTCCGCCCCGGCGTCGCGCAAGGCCTCACAGACGGCAAACCCCATTTTTCCTGAACTCCGGTTGCCGAGAAAACGCACGGCATCGATAGGTTCGTGTGTCGGACCGACGGTAACGAGCGCACGAACACCACGGAGCGGGAGGGAAGCGGCAAT
>JBIIRP010000248.1:0-2671 GCA_044341475.1 Flavobacteriales bacterium
ACCGGTATTTCTCCGATGCGGCGCAAGGTCACCCGGACGGAGTCATTCGACCACTTCACCTCGTCAACTGCAACATCCACTTTTTCAGTTGTTTGGACAAAATACTTGAAGTACCAGTCCAGCTCTTGGCCGGATGTGCGCTCACAGGTGCGAGCGAAATCGTCCGGCCCGGGATGCGTAAAGGCGTAGGTGCGGAAGAAATCCCGGAGCGCCGCATCGCGGACTTCCGGCCCCAGCACGCTGCCGAGTTGGGCGAGGAGGACTTCCCCTTTTGAATAGGATGCAACCCCATACCCCGCATTCGTCTTGTAGCGGTCTGCATGGGTGGTCAGCGGTTCGTCCGTGCCCGAACGTGTCCATTCGATGTAGCCAGAGTAAGCTTCTGCATGCAGCCGGGAAGTCGGGTCGGGAAATAACCGGTTGAAGCACACCTCGGTGGCATAGCTCGTGAACCCCTCGTCCATCCACGGATGCAGCGATTCATTGAAGGCAAGGACCGCTTGAAACCAGGAATGGGCGAGCTCGTGGACCGTCACCCCGACCAGGCTCTTCGTGCTGCGGTGTCCTGTGACGAGGGTGGCCATGGGGTACTCCATGCCGCCATCTCCCGCCTGAATGACCGCATAGCGCGGATAGGGATAGGGGCCCACAAGGTCTTCGAGGCAATCAAATGCCTTCGACGTATATCCGGGGAGGGCGGCCCAAGCAGCCTGGTAGGCAGAATCCGCTTCCTGAACGAAGGAAAGTTCCACTCCGCGCGCCGTGCGGGCTGTGGCGACCTTGAAATCCGGATCCGCCGCCCACACATGGTCCAGCACATTGTCCGCCACCAGGCGCCACACGCCGGTCGTGGGGCTATCGGCTGCCACATTCGCCCCGGTTCCCGCGACCACATAGCCCGGCGCAAGCCGGATGGTGACGTCGAACCGGCCGAAATCGCCGTGAAACTCGCGGCCCACGTACGGATTCGGGTGCCAGCCGTCTTGGTCGTAGCCGCAGATCCGCGGATACCACTGGGCCATAGAGAATTCTACGCCTTCGCGGTTCATCCAGCCGCTCCTGCGGATTTGGCGCGGGACGCGCCCCGCCCAGTCAAACTCCACCACGGCGGTACTCCCGGGCGCCACCGCTCGGGCCAAATCCACCACCAGCACCGTTCCCTCGTGTGCAACCTGCGCCGCCACACCATCCACCGTCAGATCTTCGACCCGCATCTCGCCCCATTCCTCCTCGGGCAATCCCGCAATGCGCGCCCCCACCCGCGGATCCGGGTCGGGCAGCATACGCGACCGCACATCCATGGCACTCCCTGGCCGGAACGCATTGAAAAACAGATGGAAATACAGGCGCTTCAGCGAGTCCGGGCTCGCGTTCGTATAGCGGATTTCCGAGGACCCCGAGAACGTGCGCCGCACGACATCGAGGTCAATTTCCATGGTATAGTCGGCCTTCTGCTGCCATCCAGGATACTGGGCCCAAGCCGCTCCGGACACCCAACCGCATCCGAGCAGGATCCACCACCGTGCATACTTCATGGCCCGAAAGTACGGCTCACTCGCCGCTGCACTCCACGCCCGGATCGACGCGGTAGACGAGCACGCGCTCCACGGAGTTCACCGGATTCAGAAAGTTCATCAGGAGATCCAACTTTCCCGGCGGCGCCTGTCCTGCATAGGACATGCTGGGATACAGCGCTTTGTAGCGTTCTACGGCCGCTCCGAGGTGGCGATCGCCGTAGAAGAGAATGGCATCCGGGAAGGGCCGCTCCGACGCGCACATGGTCGCCTTGTCTTCCGCTGGATCGGTGCTTCCGTCCGTCGTCCAGTACCGGGTCCACTTGCCCCAGTAGAACTGTGGCGGCAACGCACCGCTGTCCACCTGCACCGCGAGGAAATTCTCCACGTTGCCGAAGTCGTGGAGCAGGTCCATCGCCTCCAGCCGCGAGCGCTTGAACGTCGCGGGCGTGAGCACGATGAGCGCGAGCACATTGAGCACCCAGGAGGCTTGCCAGAGCCGCCGTTTCCAGCGGATTTCGGTGAAGTTGCCTAAGCCTGCCATCCCTGCGACCACCAGCAACGGGACCACCGGCAAGATGAACCGCTCCTGCTTGTTCGGGAAGACGCTGTGGAAGAGCAAGAAGAGCAGGGCTGGCCAAACCACCACCGCCCATTTCCGCCAGCCCCGCACGCCCGCCAGCAGCAAAAGCAGCGAGAAGGGCGGAAGCAATAGGCCTGCCAGCGTCAAGAGGTACTGGTAAACGGGACCTTGCGGGTAGTTCCCCGCCTGCTCCGTGTTGTAGCCGAAGTAGGCGCGCAACTGGGCGAAAGGCTCGCCCCATACCCACAGATCTGAAATTTGGGTCAGCGCGAAAACCGCCAGTGCAGAAGCCGTCACGCTGACAAGTGCGGGAATCGCTGCCTTGCGGTGGGTGAACAGCACCGCCGCCGCAAAGCCCACGGCCGCCAGTCCCACCTGGTAGCGCAGCCCCGTTGCCAGACCCCATGCGCACCCTACGGCCACCCACGTCGCTCGTGTGTGTCGGTCGAGCGGCGTGCGAATCCACCACCACACGGCAGCCAGCAAGGGCGGCATGCAGAACACCTCGACAAGCTGGTGCACAGAAACCACAGGCATCCAGCCCAGTGCCGCAAGCAACAGGCCTACGCGGCGG
>JBIIRP010000249.1:0-2667 GCA_044341475.1 Flavobacteriales bacterium
GCTACCGCGAGGTCACCCTCCTGGGCCAAAACGTGGACAGCTACAAGTGGAATGTCGATGCGAAGGGCGAAGTAAAAGACCCGGACCAGCCGGTCGTCCGGTTTGCCGAGCTCCTCGAACGCGTGGCGGAGGTCCACCCCGACCTGCGGATCCGGTTCTCCACGAGCCACCCGAAGGACATGACGGACGACGTGCTCCACGCGATGGCGCGGCACGACAACCTCTGTAAGTACATCCATTTGCCGGTGCAGTCGGGCCATTCCGACGTGCTGAAGCGCATGAACCGCGGCTACACCCGGGAGTGGTACCTCGACCGCATCGCCGCCATCCGCCGCATCCTGCCGGACTGCGCGATTTCGACGGACATCATCGCCGGATTCTGCAGCGAATCGGCGGAGGAACACGCAGCTACGTTGTCGCTGATGGACGAGGTCAGGTACGACATGGCGTACATGTTTAAATACAGCGAGCGCCCGCGGACCCTCGCAGAACGCAAGTTCGAGGACGACATCCCCGAGGCGGTCAAAGGCGAGCGGCTCCAGGAAATCATCGCGCGCCAAATGCAGCACGGCACCGAACGCATCGCTGCCCGCGTCGGCAAGGTCTACCGCGTCTTGATCGAAGGCACCTCGAAAAAGCGGGAAGACGAGTACTTCGGCCGCACCACCCACAACGCAGTGGTGGTGTTCCCGAAAGGCGACTTGCTTCCCGGAACCTATGTCAACGTGCGCACCACCGGCCACACGCCCGTGACCTTGCTCGGCATCGTGACCGACGAACCGGCAGAGGCATGACGGACGTTGCGGCCCTGAAGCGCCGGTTCGGCATCATCGGCACCAGTCCGGCGCTCGACCGGGCCATCTCGGTCGCCGAGCGTGTCGCCGCCACGGACATCAGCGTGCTGGTCCTCGGCGAAAGCGGAACGGGCAAGGAGGTGATGCCCCGCATCATCCACCACGCGTCGACCCGCAAGCACGGCCCCTACATCGCCGTCAACTGCGGCGCCATCCCCGAGGGAACCATCGACTCAGAGCTGTTCGGCCACGAAAAAGGCGCCTTCACCGGGGCGACGGAATCCCGGAAGGGCTACTTCGAGGAAGCCCACGGCGGTACCATTTTCCTCGACGAGGTCGCCGAGCTCCCGCTGACCACCCAGGTCCGTCTCCTCCGGGTGCTCGAGACGGGCGAGTTCATCCGGGTGGGTTCGTCGAAGGTGCTCAAGACCGACGTGCGCGTCGTCGCCGCGACGAACGTGGACTTCACCGCAGCCATCGCGGAGGGCCGGTTCCGGGAGGACCTCTACTACCGCTTGAACCAGGTGCCGATTTCCATGCCGCCGCTGCGCGAGCGACCCGGCGACATTCACTTGCTGTTCCGCAAGTTCACAACGGATTTCAGCGAACAGTACCGGATGCCGCCGCTGCAGCTCACGCCCGAGGCGGTGGAGCTTTTGGCCAGCTACGCCTGGCCCGGCAACGTGCGCCAACTCAAAAACACCGCCGAGCAGATGTCGATTCTGCTGACGGAGCGCGTGGTGGATGTCGATACGCTGCTCGGATTCCTGCCGGAAACGCACCGGACGCGGCTTCCCGTGCGCCTCGGATCGCCGGGCGCCACCGACCCGAATGCGCTGAGCGAGCGCGAAATCCTCTACAAGGTGCTGTTTGACATGCGTTCGGAAATCCACGACCTCAAGCAACTCGTCATGGGCCTCATCGCTCACGGCGGCCGGCTGGAGGGCGACGATGTGGATTTGGCCGATCGCGTGTTCCGGACGGATGGTGCGACGTGGGTGCTCGAGGAGGAGCGCGGCAGTGGGCTCTCGAGCGCTTCGCCCCTCCCGTCCAGCTCGTCCACGGCCGTTCAAGTGGCTCCCGCTCCAGAACGTCCCGCCGTCAGCGGCACCACTGCCGTCGTGCGGTTCCCGAGTCCGTCCGACCCGCCGGTACAGGATGCAGAGGAGGTCGACGAAGTGCTGTCCCTCTCGGATTCCGAGCGCGACCTCATCCGCCGCGCCCTGCGCAAACACGGCAACCGCCGCCGCAACGCCGCCGCCGAATTGGGCATTTCCGAGCGGACCTTGTACCGCAAAATCAAAGAATTCGGACTCGCATGAACGCGTTGTTGCGGCTGTGTGGGGCAAGCGCCCTGATCCTCTCGCTGGGCTGTGGCGTGTACTCGCCCTACGGGGCCATGACGTCTGGCGCCACTACGTTCTCCGTGGCAGCGTTTGAGCCGGTCACGCCCCTGGCAAGTGCGACGGCCTCGCTGATTTTAACCGAAGCCTTGCGCGACCGCATCCAGCGCCAAACCACCCTGCGCCTCGTTCCGGAAGACGGCGAACTCCGCTTCGCCGCCGACATCACCGGCTGGACGTTCGCCCCCGTCACCGCTACGGGCAACGAAACGGCCGCCTCGAACCGGCTCACTCTCCAGGTCGTCGTCCGCTACGAAAACGGCCGCGACGTTACCCAGGACTTTGAACGCACCTTCTCCCGATTCGTCGATATCCCTTCGGATCAGGACTTTACCGCCGTCGAGGAACAGGTCCTTGCCGACCTCGCGGACCAACTCTCCCAAGACATCTTCAACGCCTCGCTCGGCAATTGGTGATGGACGGCAAGCGGCTCCTGGCACTCCTCGACGCGCCCGACCAGGCGGCAGGCG
>JBIIRP010000048.1:0-9967 GCA_044341475.1 Flavobacteriales bacterium
CTGCTCCTTCGCCGAGGCCGATGCCTTCCTGCGAGGTGTTGAAGGTGTTGCCCGTGATGGCCAGGCCGGTCATGTTCTCGGTTCCGGCGATGCCGTAGCTGACGGTGCTCGCGAACGTGTTGCCGCTAATGGTCAGGTTCGTGGGGCTGCCGTAGAAGTCGCCCTGGACGCCACGGAAGGCGTTGACGATGGTGTTGTTCACGACCGCTCCGCCGCTGTAGCCCGCCGGGGCGATGGCCCGACCGTTCGCTGCGTTGAGGTTGTCCACGGTGAAGCCTTCGAGTCGCGCGTTATCCGCGCCAAACCGCACAGCCCACGGACCATTTGCATCCGTCGCCGCTCCGCTGATGGTGGTGGTTGCCGCTCCGTCCGTTGACTTCACGGTCACGCCCTTGTTGATGAAGACCGTCTCTGCATAGGTGCCCGGAGCGACCCGGATTTCATTGCCTGCGACGGTGCTTACCGCATCGATAGCGGCTTGGATCGTAGCGTGACCGGACTGGGCAGTGGTTGCAGCACTGTTTGCATACACCAGGACCGGAAGTCCTCCGACACACGTTCCTGACGCAGGTTGGAAGCCGAAGGCCGCCGCATCGCTGTCGGTGCCGCTGATGAGCCAGGGCGTGAAGTTCACCGAGCCTGACATATTACTTGTGGGAGTTGCAGAAGCGCCGAACCAGTTGCAGGTAGCCGCAAGGGTTTCACCAGCACTTTCCTGCGAAACGGCGTAGGCAGTTACCGCGGCAAAACCACCGTTTACAATGGAATTGTTCGAGACAGTGATGCTGGAAGCATCAGCTCCCGTGGTTCCAGCTTGGCGACCGGTCAACCAGCCATTCACATTCACAGCAGCAGATACCGTGTTCGGCTCGATCAAAATACCAGAGGTGTATCCGGCGAGAGACGAAAGTGCTTGGTCGTTGTAGGTAATGAAGTTATTGCTGACCACTGAGTTGCTGGATGCAGGGAAATAGGTGGCATCAGCAGACCTACCTCCTGCGATCACGAGACAAGCCGTTCCTCCGATGTTCTGGAAGGTGTTGTTTGAAACCGTGGAGTTGACTACGCCTAAGTATGCACCTGCCAGGTTCGAATAATAATCGGAACCGGGATTGATGTTGTGAATTGTATTGTTGCTGAATACACTACCCGAGATCAAGGTAGGTAGGTTGGGGCCGCTACGGCTATTTCCGATTGTGTTGTTCGTGATGGTAGCACCCACCAGACGAGTCTGGAGCTGTGCCTGCATCATCGTTGCATAGGTGGAGTATACTGTGTTGTCATCGACCACCAAGTTGGTGTATGAAAGTGATGCACCACTATTGCGGAACATGTTTGTGAATATGATACCACGGGCTCCGGTGATACTTGTACTGCTGGGAGTGGCATTCGTGCTTGTGGATGTCAAATCAATGTAGTTATCCTCGATGGTCACATTGGAAATCTCTGCACTGAACGATTGTGCAGTATTGCTGGTGTGTTCTCCAAAAACAATCCCATTGAACTGGTTTGTTCGTGAAGGAAGGTTTGCATACACCCAATTGTTGCGCAAGGCTATTGCCGTGCGCAAAGCAGTTGTAGCAGGAGATACAGGACTTCCTGTGCGGGTATTGATACCGTCGCGTGCAGCATTACGGATTTCCACTTTGAAACCGTCAATGGTCACATTGTCGGCTTCGATAGTTACTACAAAGGAAGAACTATTGCCGGTGCCGTCAATAATGGTTTCGCCTCCGGAACGTGCAGAACCTGTGGCCTTAACGCCGAACTGCGCACCCTTGAGCGTCACCGATTTGCTGACAACGATGTTCTCGGAATACGTTCCAGGCGCAACTTGGATAACGTCGCCGGCTGTTGCTGCATCGATAGCAGCCTGGATGGTTGTGTAGTTACAACCTGATGCACAGACCGTTGTAGGAGGTGCCACGAAGTCTACCCGGTTGCCATTGTTGATGAGTGAACTTTCGAGCCAATCGATGCCCACACGGCATTGACGCTGGTAAGAGCCTAGATTGAATCCTTGCCCAAGGACTGTGCCGCCATTCAGAATGGTTCCGTAAGTAGGGTCAGTGAGCCAATCGTTGAGGCTCTTCGCTGCTCCCGCGGCACTTCCTGGTGCGCCGTTGTTGTAGACGCGCCAACCATTGTCGCTTACGGGTGAAGTATTTGCATCTACAGAAAAGGTATGCCAAGAGTTGATTGTAGCACCGGTTCCAAGCCAACTCAGGGAATAGACCAAATTGTTCGTTCCGAGTACAAGGAGGTTCAATGCTACCGTACGGGAGGTAGAATAAGGATCCATGTACCAACGGTAGCTGCTGGTGAATGTGCTGTTCAGCGTCCCTATGCCGGTGCCATTTCCATAGTAACGCACACTAGACTTCCCGGTATTGTTCGCGGTACCATCCAGTACCATGACGCCACCTGTTTCGCCGCCGGCAGGTGTACCGGATTTGGTAAAGTAAAGTTGCTGCGCAATCAGAGCATCATTCGCAGTTGTAGAGGCAGGCGCTCCAGGGTAACTGAAGTACAGCTGTGAAGAACTGTTTGTGCCGTTCAACACCGCACCTGCTGGGTCTCTCGTGTCATCTGAAAACCAGCCAGTGGCTGAACCCAGTGAAGAGATTTGAGATTGAGCGCTCAGCTTGAGTGCACAAGTTGCTCCGATGAAACAACATGCAGCGAGGATCTTAACGTGCCGCCACAAACGAGCCTGACGCTCGGATGGAAGTGACGACTCGAGTGGCGTCACAGTGGGTGAAACAAAGCGCATGGTCGGATTTTTGGTTTCAGTTGGATGCGGTTCGCTTCGAAAAGGCGCCCGTCCGAGACGAACGACCATTTACTGACGATTAACCGGCAAAAAGCTTCTCCAAATGAACTACCCAACTCTATCATTTAACGAATCACATCGATTGCCTGAATTTATTAAGTATGTATTTTCCTATGAATCAACTTATAAAGTGATATAAAAATGGAAATGCGAAAACCCTACATGACTAAATCGGGGCTTATTGAAACCCAAAAAGTGATACAGTTGAAAACTAATTGGCGATAGAGTGACGTTTGTGAAATTGGTTCAAATAAATGAAAATGGATTGAACCTCAAATGTGATTAGAACAACACAAAGAATTACCTAACTTAAATGCAGATTTCAATCCATTCCACATCTCTACCATGGTCGACGTGATCTTGACAACGCTGGCGCTACAGATGCTGTTGGTTTGGGCGTACCACAACCGAGGTCGATTCGTAACCGCAGCAGCGGGCAATCCTGAGTCTGCTTCTGAGAGCACGAGCGATGCGTTTGACCATGTTCGGGAAGCAATCAAGGGGAATCTCGATCCAGAAGCTGGTCTAGCTGCTTTTGAAGTTTGGCTCGCATGGCGGGGAAAGCAGCAATCAAAACTCGAGGCAAACATTCCCGAACTGGAGCAGTTGAAGGGTGTAGAGCGTGAGTTGGTGCATCTGACGTTGCAAGGAATGACCCCGAAGGAAATCGCGCGATTCAAAGGCGTTTCGGGATTTCACATATATAACGTTCGTTCGAAGGTGCGCAGGAAATTGCGCGTCCCGGAGTCCATGGAGTTGGAGGATTTCTTGCGAAAAGGCCTTTCAGAATCGCATGTAAATCAGCAATTGACCCCCCCCCCCTCAATTCAGAGTAAATGAAACTGATTTGTTTGCTTTTTGTTGGTGAGTTTCCGTGGGCCGTACGGGGTGGACTTGTGTTGGTCATTGCGGGGGGGGCGGCGAGCTTCTTAGGGATGCGTTTCAATATGCGCCCGATGCAGCCCAAACCCAAAAGAAGCCGTCCTGTCGTCCCGACCCTCAAGGGGCTCAATGACGAAGTACACCACATCGAATCGGTACTCCTCAAGCATGCAAATCGTGAAGAGGTCTCGGTAGAAGAGCGGGATTACGCGCTGATGGCGCTCGAGCGGTTGCAGCATCGGCTCGAAGGCACGCGACGCGAGGAAGCCCAGCGCTACATCGAAAGCGGTTTAGAACTTTCGAAGTCAGAACGCGAGGTGCTCAAATTGATGCGCGAAGGCCACTCACCGCAGCGTATTGCAAAAATCCTCGGTTGTTCGCTCTCTCGCGTCTACAAGGCGAGGTCCGGTCTGCGTTCGAAGCTCCAGGTCCCAGAAAACATGGGATTGCTGGACTTCATGCGGAGTTTGCCGGATTGAGTTCCTAGCTGCTGCTCACGTACATTTGGGAAAATGTGTCGCATGGTGAAGCTGGTTCAATCGGCTCTCGGTGTCCTCGTGTGCTTTTTTGCACTGCCTGCGGCAGGCCAAATCGTCCTCAACGAAGGCTCGAACCGGAATTTCAATACCGTCCTCGACGAAGACGGCGACGCGCCGGATTGGGTGGAACTCTACAATGCCGGCACGGTCCCGGTCAATCTGAACGGGTGGCGATTGACCGACGCTGTCGGTGATGTGCTGCCCGGAGAGGGATGGGCTTTCGGACCGTATGTGCTGGCTCCCGGGGCGCACGTACTGGTGTTTTGCAGCGGGAAAAACCGGCAATCGGAGGGGGCCTTCACGCCCGTCGCGCACGTGACGAACTATGCTCCGACGACGGGGTGGAACGAGCATGCGTTCGATGCGCCGTTCGTTTGGGACGGCGTGTCGGATCTGGTGGTCAACACGTGCTCGTACAGCGATGCCGGGTACATCACGAACGCTGTTTTTGAGCAAACGACCACGCCGTACACCTCCTCTACAGTTGCCTTTGTGGACGGCAATGCCTCTGCCTGCGGAGCCATCACCGGCGAAACCCACGGCATGCGGCCGCGCATCCAGCTGAACGGCATTCCGGTGGGGAATTTCACGGCGTCGAATGGAACTACATGGTATCCAGCCCCTTATGGAAATTGGTACTGGTGTGCTCGGAACCAAATGCTGTATAGAGCCGAAGAGCTCACCGCAGCAGGCCTGACGGCCGGCCCCCTCACATCGCTCGGATGGAACGTGACCTACACGGATGCGGTCACCTACACCTACGTGGACATTGCCCTCAAGCAGGTAACGGGCCCGGGAACCGCCCTCACGGGGACCTTCCTGTCGCTCGGCGGCATTCCGTTCCACACGGATTTCAGCATCGACACCGGGGGCGAAGTCGTCCGGCTCCTGAACCCTGCGGGAACCCAAGTCGCCTCGCTCGCCGTTGCGTCGCCGTCCACGGGGGCATCGCGGGGCGGGTTGCCAGACGGTTCGGGAGCGGCGCTGTTGCTCTCGCCGCCGACTCCTGGAATGCCCAACGGATCTGCTCAGGCCTTCGCAGGCGTGTCACCCGAGCCGGTGTGGTCGTTGCCTTCCGGGGTCTATCCATCGGTCACCTCGACCTCCCTCACTGGGACTCCGGGCTGTGTGACGCGGTTCACCACCGATGGCCACGAGCCGGAGGAGGGTTCGCCGCAGTATGAAGGCCAGGTGCTGCCCGTGGTGACGTCGAAATCTTTCCGGGCAAGGACGTGGTGCCCCGGCCTGCTCCCGAGCAACATCGCCTCGGCATCGTACCTCATCAACGTGAACCACTCCACGCCGGTGGTGGCGGTGGCCATCGATCCGGACCACCTCTATGGCGGGTCGGGCATCTTCGACCAGTGGTGGCTCGACGACGAGCGGTTCGCGGACGTGGCCTACTTCGCGGAAGACGCGGGGCATCCGCTGGTGTTCACCCGACCTGCCGCGATGCAAATCGACGGCGGTGCAGGCGGAAGCCGGTCACATCCACAGCACAGCTTCCGTTTGGAACTCGCGACGGGCGCCCTCGGGGGCGCTCCGGCGGAGTTTCCCTTGCTCCCCATCCGCCCAGAACGCGACCGGTACTCGAAACTCTACTTCCGCAACGGCAGCAACCAGTGGCTCACCCTGCCTTACAAGGATGCGGCGCTCGTGGAGCTGATGGCGTTCGAGACGAACGGCTACGGCTCGGGCATGCGGCCTGCCTCGGTGTACCTGAACGGCGAGTACTTCGGGGTGTATGAGATGCGCGAAAAGATCGACGAGGAGTTCTTCGAGGAGCACGACGGCGCGACGGCCGGGACGATGGATATTCTCACGGTAAGTTACTGGTATGGAGGGACGTTGCGTGCAAATGCGGGGGAGGCCGAGGACTATTGGGAATCGTGGGCCGAGTACACGGCGCTCGATCCGGGAGCGCCGGGGTTCATCGAGGCGGCGGATGCCGTATACGATTTGGACTACCTGAGCGACTACATCATCGGGGAGACGTGGGTTGCGAACGTCGACTGGCCCTACAACAACATCAAGCTGTACCGCTCGGATGCGACCGGGGACCGCTGGCGGTTTGCGACCATCGATCTCGAGCTGTCGCTCGCGCCGAACGGCTGGACGGACTGCAATTCGAACGGTGTCGCCCACGCGCTCGCCCAAGGCGAAGGCGCGCCGTTCACCGGTGCGTGGCAGCGCGCGCTCGGGAATCCGACGTACCGCCACGATTTTATCAACCGGTATGCGGACGTCATGAATACGGCCTACCGTCCGGACCGCCTGCTCGAAGTGGCGGAGGACCACTTCGATGCGTGGGTGGTCGAGATGCCGCGCGAGTACGGCCGCTGGGCAGATCCGAACAACGTCGAAGGCTGGATGGACGGGTTCATCGCGAACCACGCGGCGTTCACCGGCGATTTGCTGTGCAAGTCCGAGTCGGCCTGGTCGCACGTGCGCGAGTCCTTCGGTCTGTCGCCGACGTTCGGTCTGACGCTGGCCTCAGATCCCCCGGGAGCGGGTCTCGTTCGGGTGAACACGATCGTGCCGGAGCCGTTGCCGTGGGATGGCCGCTACTACCGCAACCATGCCATCGAGCTGGAGGCGCTCGCCTTGCCGGGCTATCAGTTCATGTTTTGGGAGCCTAACCCACTTATCGCAAACCTGCAAGCTCCGGTTTGGCAGGGGGAGATTTCGGCTGGCGCGGCCAGCTTCACCGCGGTCTTTGCCCCCTCCTCCACGGACGTCGTTTCTCCCGGATCCGCTGCTCCGCCCGCGGTTTTATCGGCCTCTCCGAACCCCACTGCCTCTGACCGCGGCACGGTCCTGCATGCTCCGGCCCGCCGCATCGCCGCCTGGTCCCTCCACGATGCCCAAGGCCAGCTCACCCGATCCGGCCGGCCCGAGGTCTCCGCCGAACGTCTCCCCCTCGACCTCAGCGGTCTGCCCCCTGGGCTGTACTTCGTCCGGGTCACCTACCTCGACGGAGGAGTGGGAGGGGTGAGGGTGGTGGTGGGGGGGTGAGGTTGAGGTTGAGGTTGAGGGTGAGGTTGGCGACGCTGCGCGTCGCAGAACGAGCACGGGTGCGGCTGCGCCGCACAGAACGAGAGCGAGGTTGAGGTTGAGGTTATGGTTGGGGTTGAGGTTGAGGTTGAGGTTGAGGTTGAGAACAAAAGGGAGGTCCCTCCTGAAAAACTCGAACTCCAACTAAAACTCCAACTCCAAACTCAAACTAGCGGCGAAGCCGCGGAAACTTCAACTGAAAACTAGCGGCGAAGCCGCGAAAACTGAAATCTGCGAGAACGAGGGTAACTTTGATAGCATCAAATGATAGCATCAATGAAGCCACCTTTTGAGATTACGCCAGACATCATTTCACGTATAAGCTCTATTTCTCAGAAGATTGGTGAGGCACACGGATTCTACCTGAACCGACCGTCTCCGCAATTGCGCAAGGAGAATCGCATTAAAACGATTCATTCGTCGTTGCACATCGAAGGCAACACCCTCTCGCAAGAACACATCACAGCAATTCTTGAGAATCAGCGGGTCATCGGGCCGGCAAAGGACATCCGTGAGGTTGTCAATGCCCTGCGTGTTTACGATCAGCTCGACGCGCTCGTGCCCACCTCCGAACATTCTTTCTTGCACGCGCACAAGATGCTGATGGAAGGCCTGGTACTGGATGCTGGAGCCTACAGAAAGGGGGGCGTAGGGATCATGAGGGGGTCATCCGTTGCGCACGTCGCGCCCCCTGCTGAGCGGGTGGGGGAGTTGATGCGTGAGCTCTTCGCGTACGTCCGCACGGGACGCGACCACGTGCTCATCAAAAGTTGTGTCTTCCACTACGAATTGGAGTTCATTCATCCGTTTTCCGATGGAAATGGGCGAATGGGAAGGTTGTGGCAGACGGCACTGCTCATGAAGAGCTTCCCGGTTTTCGAATTTCTCCCCTTTGAAACGCTTATTGCACAGCGCCAGGAGGGCTATTATCGGGCGCTTGCGGCTTCAGATAAAGCGGGTGCGTCGACCCGATTTATTGAGTTTATGCTCCACATTCTCGATGATGCGCTCGCAGATGCAGTGCGCGCTTCGCGCCCCCAAATGAACGGGGTTGACCGTTTGGACTACTATACAAGTCTCGGAATTCGCACGTTCAGCCGACACGATTACATGCAGGTCTTTAAGCACATTTCCAGCGCAACTGCGAGCCGAGATCTTGCAAAAGGAGTGGAGTTAGGCCACTTTGAAAAGCACGGACGGGGGAACCAAACCACTTACACTGTGCGCGCCCGCCCGCTGTGACCGGCGGGTTACAGAGTCACTTCTATGGAGTCGTGCTGAGGCTCTCGACCACAGTTACGTCAGCGCCCGGACAATCAGGACGATGCAGCAAATCAGGAAGAGGAGGAAGCTGATCTTGTTGATGCCGTGCATGACCCGCAGGTTGACCCCTTCGCCTTCCTTGCGGTGGAAGAGGTTGAGCGGGTTGAGGTAGTAGAGGAGGCGGCGCAGGAACTCCATGGCAGGGGGGGAGGCGGAGTGTTAGGAGCGGCCGTTGCGGTGCGCGATGACCGAGATCTCGACGCGGGCTCCACGGGGCAATCCCTTGACGAATACCGCCTCGCGGGCCGGGAACGGTGCGGGCATCAGTTCGCGGTAGGCCGAATCCATGCCGCCGTAGTCCTCGGCATCGATCAGGAAAACCGTGGCTTTGACGACGTGGCTGAGCGAAAGTCCGGCACCCTCGAGGACGGCGCGGACGTTGGAGAGGCTTTGGCGCGTGGCGGCTTCGACGGTGTCGCCGACGAGGGAGCCGGTGGCGGGGTCGAGCGGGATTTGGCCGGACACGAACACGAGGTCGCCGGCCGCCACCGCGTGGCTATAAGCCGCTACAGGCGCTGCGGCTTGCGCAGAGGAAGTTGCATCTGACATAGCTGCGAAGCTACGGCTTGCCGACCTTTGTGCCGTGCGCATTTTGCTCATCGACAACTACGATTCGTTCACGTGGAACCTGCACCATGCGCTGGTTTCCGCGGACGCTGGCGTGGAGGTAGATGTGCACCGCAACGATGCGCTCGTTCCGGCCGGCATTGTAGGCTACGACGGGGTTGTGATTTCGCCCGGCCCCGGTCTGCCCCGGGAGGCCGGCCAAACGCTAAACGCCCTCACCGTCGCCGCCGCCCACCGCATGCCAGTCCTCGGCGTCTGCCTCGGCATGCAGTCCATCGCCGAACACTTCGGCGGCACCCTCCGCAACCTGCCCGACGTCCTCCACGGCGTTGCCACTCCCCTCACCGACTTCGAATCCACCGGCCTCTTCGCCGGCATTCCCGCCCCGACCCCGGTCGGCCACTACCACAGCTGGGTCGTGGACGAGGACGACCTCCCCCGCGTCCTGCGCGTCACTGCCCGCAACCTCGCCGGCCTCCCCATGGCCCTCGCCCACACCACCCTACCCATCGTCGCCGTCCAATTCCACCCCGAATCCGTCCTCACCCCCGAAGGCCCGCGCATGATCCGCAATTGGCTTGCGCACGTCGCCGCCTGGCGCACCCTCCACCCCGCCGAACGCGCCGGCGTCCCGGTCTGGAAGTAGGGGTGAGCGGCGCTGCGCGCCGCAGAACGAGAACGGGCGGCGCTGCGCGCCGCAGAACGAGAACGGGCGGCGCTGCGCGCCGCAGAACGAGAACGGGCGGCGCTGCGCGCCGCAGAACGAGAA
>JBIIRP010000250.1:0-2655 GCA_044341475.1 Flavobacteriales bacterium
GTACGGCACACGGCGCACTTCTTCCTTCACATCGCCGAAGGACGAGCCCATGAAGCGCTTGATGGAGTATACCGTTTTGCGCGGGTTCGTGATGGCTTGACGCTTTGCGGGTTCGCCGACTTTGCGCTCGCCGCCGTCGACGAATGCCACGATGGACGGCGTAGTCCGGCGGCCTTCCGCATTCGTGATGACAACGGGCTCGTTGCCTTCCATGACCGCGACACAGCTGTTCGTCGTGCCGAGGTCGATTCCGATAATTTTACTCATGACGTGGAATTTTTCAGGGGTTTCGGCAAGGGCCGTGCCGGAGGCCCTGCCCTGCCAAATCTGTCACATCCCTGCCTTTGGCGCCCCCTCCCGACTGCCACCTTGTCCGAGGCACGCGTGGACATGCCACATCCGGCTGCCGTACCAACTGAAGGCTTCCCCGTCCACGAGAAGTGGCCGTCCCCCGGCCCGCTGCACCTCTTCCGCTTCGCGCGCCCCGAAGGGATACGGTTCATTCGGCAGCAGCACGGCATCGCACGCTTCCCAAGTCTTGCCGGGCTGCACCTCCGGATACCGGTTCATGTCAGCGTAGGCATTTTCCCACCCCCACCACCGCATCACGTCTGAGATATAGGTGTCGCCCCCGGCCACCATCCAGGGGCGGGCCCACACGGCATAGACCGCCCGACCGCGCACCGGCCGTGGCTCCCCCCAGGCCTCGCGGATGCGGTCGATCCACTTACGTCCGGCGGCCCCGCATTCCACGGCATCAGCCACGCGCTGCATTTCTGTCCAGGCCGCCTCGACGGACGAGATGTCGGTGACGAGGACGGGACAGGAACGGGCGAGGTCCTCGATTTGGCCGCGCACGTTCTCTTCGCGGTTTGCCACGATGAGGTCGGGCTTCAAGTCGAGGATGCGGTCGTGGTGAACCTGCTTCGTGCCCCCGATGCGCGCGATCTGAGCAACGGCAGGGGCAGGGTGCACGCAGAACCGGGTACGGCCGACCACGTTCGCACCCACATCCACCAGCCATTCCGTCAAGCTCGGGACACAACTGACCACCCGCATGGGACGAAATTAGGTCCTGCCTACCTTCACAGCGTGCGCCACTTCATCGCCGCAGTCGGATTTTTTGCCGCCGTCTCGGCTACAGCCCAAACCCCGCGCGTCGGCGTCGTTCTCAGCGGCGGTGGCGCGAAAGGCGCTGCCCACGTCGGCTTTCTGCGCGTGCTCGAGGAGGCCGGGATTCGGGTCGATTGCATTGCCGGGACCAGCGTAGGCGCCCTCGTCGGTGCCTACTACGCGGCGGGATGGTCTCCGGCTGAGATGGATTCTTTGCTGCGCAGTCCGGAGTTCGAGCGGCGTTCATCGGGGGATCTCGGCCCGGTTTCCGCCTTTTTCCAACCCCCAGCGGACCCGTCCATTGCTTCCGTTCGGTTGACAGAATCGGGTGGTCCTGAGGCGCGCCTCATCCGGAGCTTCCCGATGGATTGGGGGCTGGTGCGGGAGCTTAGTCCGGCCACCGCTGAAGCAGCAGGCGATTTTGATCGGCTGTTTGTTCCCTTCCGATGTGTGGCCGCGGACGTGGTGGAAAAGCGCGATACCGTGTTCTCCCGTGGAGATGTGGCAGAGGCCGTGCGGGCTTCCATGACCTATCCGTTTTATTTGGAGCCCATCGTGGTCGATGGCCATCCGCTGTTCGACGGAGGACTCTACAACAACTTCCCGAGCGATGTCCTCTACCGTGATTTTATGCCCGATGTCATCCTCGGCTGCAATGTCTCGGACTTAAGTGCGCTGGACGATGCGGGCCAGGCTTCGGTCGCTCTGGAATTGCTGGTAACCCGGCCCTCGAACTTCGAGGAGATTTGCGATGCCATGGTCATCGTGCGGCCAGAGTTGAGCTGGGACACCTTCGATTTCGACGACGTGGCGGCCATTTCCCAAGCGGGGGTCGATGCAACGCGTGCGGTGCTGGATTCCGTGCTCGGTTTGCTGAACGCGGCGGGTGGACACTGGGAACCGGACACTTCCCTTGCCGACCGACGGGCAGCTTACCGTGCGGGCCTGCCACCGTTCGTGGTCGGCAGCTTTCAGGTGGAGGGCTTGGACGAACGGGCCGCCCGGTATGCAGAATCCATGCTGGAGCCGGGGGCGGGAGCAGAAGCCGCCTTGCGGCGTTTGGCGGCCGATCCCCACCTGGCATCGGTGCGGCCGTCCGCGGAATGGAACGCACAGACGCGTTCGTTCGACGTCACCGTCCATGCCCGGCCGGAGCGGCCGTTCCGGTTGTCTGCAGGCGGAAGTGTGAGCTCCTCGCCCGTCAGCATGGGCTACGTCGGCGCCACGTACGGCCGGTTCAAACGGGTGCCCACCACGGTGCGCGCGGCGACCACCTTCGGCAGCCTGTACAGTGCTTTCGACGCGGGAATTCGCTTCGACATCCGGGCTCCCATTGCGTTAGCCATCGAACCCTACTTTATTCTGCACCGCTGGAACTACGTGCGCAGTTTTGCCACGTTCTACCAGGACGTGCGACCGAGTTTCTTGACGATGAATGAGCAATCCGTCGGGGTAAACATCGCATTTCCGGTGCGCGAGCATGCGGTGTTTCTCATCGGGGCGGCGGGGTTGCGGACGGTGGACGACCACTACGCGACTCAG
>JBIIRP010000251.1:0-2651 GCA_044341475.1 Flavobacteriales bacterium
GCGTCGACGAAGGCCATGCCGCCGACCTGCTCGCCCCATTCCGCCCGGACCGCATCGAGCAGCCGCCACACCCGGTTCCGCACGACCCGGTGGTAGTCCCGGCCTAGGGCGTAGCTGGCGATGCGCGGCGCGGCCGGGTCTGCTGGATGTCCCGGGTTGTGGTAGTTGTACAGCAAGGTCACCACGGTCCGCGTGCCCGGAACGAGCCTCCGCGGATCCAACCGTTCGTCGAAGTTGCGCTGCATGTAGCCGAGCCCGCCGTGCATCCCCTCCTTCAGCCAGGCTTCGAGCCGCGGCGCCTCCTCGCTCAAGAAGTCCGCCCGGGCGATGCCCACGCCATCGAACCCCATCGCGAGCGCGGTCCTGCGCAGCCACGCTGCCCGATCCGACGCCTGCACCTCCGCCCGCATTTCAGTCCCCGAACAAGCCGCCCGTTGCCGCCCGAGGAATCCGCCCCAAATGCCGGTAGGCCGCTTCCGTCGCTTGGCGACCCCGCGGCGTGCGCATCAGCAGTCCCTCCTGGATCAGGTAGGGCTCGTACACCTCCTCCACCGTTCCTGCATTCTCGCCGATGGCCGTCGCAATCGTACCTACGCCCACGGGGCCGCCCTTGAATTTGTCGATGAGCGTCGTGAGGATGCGGTTGTCCATCTCGTCGAGCCCGAGCCGGTCGACGTGCAGCGCATCGAGCGCATACCGGGTGATGTCCAGCCCGATGCTCCCATCGCCTTTAACGGTCGCAAAATCCCGAACGCGGCGGAGCAGGGCATTCGCAATCCGCGGGGTCCCGCGGCTCCGCGAGGCGATCTCGTAGGCCGCCGGTTCCTCGATGGCCACCGCAAGGATGGCAGCGCTGCGCAACACGATGTCGGTCAACGTCTTCGCATCGTAGTACTGCAAGCGTAGGTTGATGCCGAACCGGGCGCGGAGGGGTGCCGTCAGCAGTCCCGAACGGGTCGTGGCCCCGACGAGGGTGAACGGATGCAGGTCGATGGCGACCGTCCGGGCGTTTGGGCCGGTATCGATGACCAAATCGATGCGGTAGTCCTCCATCGCACTGTAGAGGTACTCCTCGACCACCGGACTGAGCCGGTGGATCTCGTCGATGAACAGGACGTCATGCGGTTCGAGGTTCGTCAGCAACCCGGCCAAATCCCCCGGCTTGTCGAGCACCGGTCCGGACGTGGTCCGAATCGAAGCCCCCATCTCGTTCGCGACGATGTTCGCGAGGGTCGTCTTGCCGAGTCCGGGAGGCCCGTGGAGCAGCACGTGGTCCAGTGCCTCGCCGCGCGAAACTGCCGCCCGGATAAAGACCTCGAGGTTTTCAAGCACGCCTTGCTGTCCCGTGAAATCCTCGAGCCGGGCAGGCCGAAGTACTTGGTCGTACTCGCCTTCGCCGGCGGACTCCGCCGCACCCCGCACATCGAATTCCGGTTCTTCCCGCATGCTCCGAATTTACGGAGCCTCACCGCGGAACAGCCATGCGTACAGCGCACCCCGGTAGAACTCCCGAGCAATCTTTCCGTGGTCGCAATCCGGGTGCAACGTGAGCTGGCATGGAGCGTCTTCGCGGCAGGCTTTCACGGCTTCGTGCATCTTCACCGATTCCGAATGCGGCACGTGCCTGTCTAACGTCCCGTGCTGGATCCAGAGCCGCGTCTCTGCAAGTCCACACGCTAACGTTTCCGTCCCTCCACCGCAGATGGCCACCGCCGCCTCGACGCGGTCCGGATAGGTGCCGACGAAGTCCATCGTGCCATAGCCGCCCAAACTCATCCCGGCCACATACACGCGGCAGGAGTCCGTCTTGAACAGCCGCTGTGCAGCATCGACCACCTGAATGACCTTCGACGGTTCCCAGCGCTCTCCGGGCTTCAGCTGTGGTGCGATGACGAGCGCGTCGATATCCTGTCCACGCTCCATGGCGTCGATGGGCCCGTACTTCCGGACTTTCGACAAATCCGTCCCAGACAGGCTCCTGCCGTGCAAAAAGAGGAGCACCGGCGCGCCACCTTCGAACAAGGCAGGATCTTGCGCGACTGCGAGAAACGGGTAGGGTGCTTCGTCGAGGAAGGTGCGCACGGTTTGGCCTGAAGCCCCTTCAGGCAAGCCTACACCGGCTGCAACCAGCAGCACGCAACCTATCCACCAGGCGAATCGCATCATCAGAGAGCCGGCAAGATAGCCGAACGGCTCCACAGCCGAAGCCATGGAGCCGTCCGAGCCGACCCAAAAAATCCAAACGGGCCTCAGTGAATGTGCTCTCCGGGGAGGGCCGCCACCGTTTGGGGCACAAAGTCCAGTTCGTGCGCCGGGTTCGAGTAATCGTAGGCCCAGCGGTGCACTTCAGGCAATGCACCTGGCCAGTTGCCGTGTACGTGCTGCACCGGCGTGGTCCATTCCAAGGTGTTCGAGCCCCACGGATTCTCCACGGCCACCTGACCCCGGAAGATGCTGTGGAAGAAGTTGAACAGGAAGAACAGCTGGCCCACGGCGCCGATGATGGCGAACGTCGAAATCAGCGGTTGCAGGTCCATCACCGCATCGAGGAAGGGAAACTCCGAGTAGTCATAGTACCGGCGCGGCGCTCCAGCAATGCCCACGAAGTGCATGGGGAAGAACACCCCGTATCCGGAGATCAAGGTGATCCA